>NZ_VBVX01000169.1 GCF_005981925.1 Streptomyces albidochromogenes | reverse complement strand
ATGCCGGGCTGGCCGGTCAGGTGGTGGTCCACGCCCCGAGGGGAGAGGGCCAGTGCGCGGATGTTCCCGACCGAGCAGTAGTCGGCGTGGTCGTGGTGCAGGCGCAGCAGTGCGACGGCCGCTCCGCGGGTGTGCCGCAGCTCCTGGTGCAGTGCCTGGAGCAGGTCTGGCAGGGGCCGGTTCGCCTGCCGATGAAAGGCATGCAGGGCGGCTTGCGCGGCTTCGGCGGCACTGGGTCCGTGCCCGAGCCCGTCGATGACGATGGCGGTGCGCATGCGGTGGTCTTCGGCGATGGCGCCTGCGTCCCCGCAGTTGGTCTCGCCGTCGGCCGGAAGACAGATGAGCCCGGCGTCCTGGCCGGCGGGCCGGGGCTGCCGGGACAGGGCGAACCGGGCGCAGATCAGGGTTGCGACGTGCGCTTGGGTGCGGACCATCAGCTCGGCCGCGATGCCGCATGCCGTTCCCAAGCCGGCGCCCAGGGGGCCGGGCGTGGCGGGGCCGTCGGCCAGGCAGCGCTGGAGTGGTGCCGTGCCCGGGCCGTGGTCTGCCGCGAGGATCTCCGGGCCGGACCCCGTCGGCAGCGGCTGGATGTAGTGCGCGCCGTCCTTGGCGTGCTGGGCGAGATGGCCGGCGAGTTCCGAGGCGAGGGCCGCTGCCTGGTCCGCGACGGAGCCGGGCAGACCGGCCTGCAGGGCGTGCGCCCGGGAGGTGGCCGCCGCGAGCTGGACGGCCCGGTGGTGGTCGCTGGGCACCAGAGTGGTCGGTGACGTGAGCGGCTGGGTCACTGGGGCAACCAGCGTGTGGCGATCACGGTCGTGCCGGCGCCGGGTGCGGTGCGTACCTCGAACTCGTCCATCAGACGCCGTGCACCGCCCAGCCCGTGGCCGAGTCCTGCCCCGGTGGTGAAGCCGTCGACGAAGGCCTGGTCGAGGTCGGGGATGCCGGGGCCGTCGTCCCGAATGGTCAGGCGCAACCCTTTCTCACCGTGGCGCGTCGGGTACTCGATCGTGAGGACCCCTCCCCCACCGTGGATGTAGGCGTTGCGGGCCAGTTCGCTGGCGGCGGTCACCACCCGGGTCTGGTCCACGATGCCGAACCCGACCGTGAGGGTCGCGGTGCGCAGCGCGTGGCGGACAGACAGCAGATCCTCTTCCGTGGCGAGTACCACGTGGTCGGCGGCGGCCCCTGCCGGGGCAGCTCCTGTGCGGTTGTCCGCAGTGGGTGCGGTGTCAGGCGGTTGAGTCACGGTGGGCCCCTTCCGGGGGCTGCGGACTTTGGTGCCAGCCCAGGGCGGCCATGCCTTGTTCTGCGTTCAGGGCGGTCTTCACACCGACGAGCTCGATGCCCAGTTCGACCAGCGTGATGGCGACGGGCGTCCGCATGCCGGCGACGATCACCCGCGCTCCCAGGAGTCTGGCCATCGTGGTCAGCTCCATCAGGGTGCGGGCGACGAAGGAGTCGATGATCTCCAAGCGGGAGATGTCGATCAGTACGCCGCGTGCGCTGTCGGCCACGATGCGCTCGGTGAGCTCGTCGGTGAAGGCCAGGGCGGCTTTGTCGTCGAGCTCGTTGAGCAGCCCGGTGATCAGGACGTCGCCCAGGCGCAGGATGGGAACACCGCTGGAGCGGCTGCTCATCGAGTGGTGACCGTGTGGGGCTGGACCGGGGGTCCGGCGGTGAGTTTGATGGCCTCGGTCAGTGCGTCGGACAGGGTCGCCCGCGTCATGATGGTCGACAGGTCGATGCCCAGCTGAACGATGGTCTGCGCGATCGGCGGCCTGATGCCGCTGATGATGCAGTCAGCCCCCATCAGCCGCACCGCGTTGACCGTCTGCATCAGATGCTGGGCCACCGCCGTGTCCACCGTCGGCACCCCGGTGATGTCGATGATGGCGACCGTCGCCTCCTGGTCCTGGATCGCCTGGAGTAGGTTCTCCATCACCACCTGCGTCCGCCCGGTGTCCAGCGTCCGGATCAGCGGCACGCCGAGAACGCGGTGCCACAGCCGGACCACCGGGGTCGACACCTCCAGCAGCTGCCTGCTCTGCCGGCGGATGATCTCCTCGCGCCCCTCGACATACGTTTCGAAGGAGAGCGCCCCGGCGACGTCGAGCAGCCTGTTGATCAACAGCGCCGCCGCGAACAGCTCGTTTCCCTCTTGTGTGTCCTGCTGCACGGCCTGGAGGAGTGCCTCCTTCAACGCCAGCACGGCCAGTGAGGTGTGCGTCGGGGAAGCGCCCTGGCGGGCCCTGCGCAGCGAGAACTCGGTGACCGCACGGTTGAGTTCGGCGTGCGCGTCCACGATATGGTCGACCGGCAGGCCGCTGTCCAGGCCGGTCAGCAGCGCGGCAACCAGAGTGTCCGCTTCCTCACGCAGTTCGCTCTCGCTCACACCGGTATCGAGGGCGGCCTGCTGCATCTGCAGCTGTACCCACCGGTCGGCTATCGCCTCAGCCCGGCCCCGCACGGCGCCCGCTACGGCTTTGCGGGCGGCCTCCTCATTCATACTGCTGCCCACCAGGGTCCTCCCACGAAGAATGTTGCTGCACGGCAAATATAAGCATGCGGCAACCGAAGTGGGAAGCGGGAAGCGCCCCGCCAGGCACGGCGTACCCGTACGGCCGCCGGAATCTTCACTCACGAGCAGCAGGCCGCCCCAGCCGCACCCCCTGGACCGTCAGCCCCACGTGGGCCGCACGGGCCCAGCGGTCCGGTCGTGTCACGGGGCAGGGGCACACGCGGCCCCCTAGCTCTCCACACAAGAAGGTGAAGAGGTGCAGATCTTCAGAACGGGGCTATCCGGTGTGTCGGTCACGGCTGTTGATCAGCCGTCAGGCACGGGTGGCGAGAGGCCACCCGCACGAGGGGGCCACCTTCATGAAGCTGACCAGGACCATTTGCGTCAAGCGCCACGACGCCTTCTGACAGAACGCACTGAAGGCCCAGTCCGGCGCCGAGAAGATGATCGGCCGGCTGCAGGGCCGCTGGGTCAAGACACCCGCGGACGAGACCAGTACGCGCGACATCTGTGACAAGCAGGCCTTACTGGCCGCCATGGACAACGACAAGTCCGAACGTCAGGGCATGACGAAGGGCAAGGCCACCACGGTCGACGGGCAGGAAGCCATCGTCCTGAGGAAGAGGGACGGCGACCAGACGCTGACGATGTACGTCGCCACCAAGGGCAAGCCCTACATCCTGAAGGCGACGGCCACGGGCGGCGAAAACCCCAGCACCATGAACTTCACCGACTAAAACAAGACCGTCAAGGCCACTCCCCCGCCCGCCGGCAAGGTCGTCGACCCCGAGAAGCTCGCCGCGAAGCAAGCATGACCGTACAGCGACACAGCCCGCCGGCCGAAGTGCCTTTTCCGCCCCTTGGGGCAGGAGAAGGCACTCGCGCCTGTCAGCAGCCCCTGAAGGCTCAGTTCGAGGGGGTGCCGCGGCCGAACCAGTCCAGGCACAGCACCATGGCGTCGTCATCGGCGTCGGCGTCACGGTAGGAGGACAGCTCCTGCAGAACGGCCCTGGGCACCGCGGCGGCGGGCAGGAGACCGGCACCCTGGATGGCGCGTGCCAGCGCACGCTCGCCGTACGCCTCCCCCGCTGTGGAGACGGCCGCGTAGACACCGTCGCTCACGAAGATCAGGCGGTCGCCGGGCAGCGCGCGGAAGTCCTGGGCCACGTAGGCGGTCTCGTCGAACATTCCCAGGGGAAGCTGGGCCTCGAAGTCGACGCGCTCCACCCGCCTGTCGCGCTGACGCCACAGCTGGGGCGAGCCGGCATCCACGAGGCGCCCGCGGCCGGTGGCCAGCTCCAAGGACAACAGCAGGGTCGAGACGTACTCCGCTCCGCGGTGCTGGGCATAGACGGCCTGATCGGCCAGTGCCGCTTGGTCCGCGATGTCGATCCCAGCCCGGCGCGCGTTGCGCAGGGCGTTGACCGCCAGATTGGTCAGCAGGGAAGCCTGGATCCCCTCACCCATGCCATTCGTGACCATGAGAGTGAGCGTTTCGGCCGAGGTGGACCAGTCGAAGTTGTCGCCGAAGATGGCGTAGGCGGGCTCCAGCTGCGCCCCGATCGCGTACTCCTCGCGCCGGCACGCCCGCGCCGGCAGGAGCTGCCACTGCATCTCCGCCGCCAGGGTGAGCCTGCTGGCGCGGCGCGCCTGCAGATACAGGTCGGTGTCGCGCGAGGCCACGACGATCTCGTGCCCCAGAACCTCAGCGAGTTCGGTGAGCTCCTCAATCGTGTCGTCCGTGGATCTGTGCGGCGGCAGACGTACGGACAGGATCCCGAGCCGGTCCCCGCGGACCGTCACCGGCAGGTGCACGTCCACGCTCCCGTCCTGGGCCACGTACTGCTCGTGCGGTGCCTGACTGCCGAAAGCACGCCCCTCAGGCGTGGAACTCAACGGCAGCGGCTCCGCCGTATGAGGCAGGGCGGTGACCGGCTGCAGCACGGTAAGGGCATAGTCGGCCATCAGCAGATTGACCTCGCTGGCCTCGTAGTGCTCGGCCAGTGCGGCGCGCACCCTGCCGAGGAGGTCGTGAGGCGCGGCAGTGCGCACAGCGCGCCCTACCGCCAGAAAGTTAGTCACGGTCCCGGTCATTTCATTGGGTAAACATCATTTTGCCAGATATGGGGCATGTCAGACGGGTGGATGCCGGAGTCGCGTCACCCCACCTTGATCCACACTATTGCCGCATGGATACCATTGCCATAGGGCAATTGTCTACTCTACGGACCCTACGCCGCACTGCCATCGGCAGCCTCTGGGGACTGCGGCGGACCCGGCCCCAGTTCGTCTTCGGATCTCCGCATCGGGCGTGCGTCAGCCGGCCGGGTGATGTGCGTTTGCCCGCCCCGGCAGCGGTCAGATGTAGGGCGTCCACTCGCCGGAACGGAAGGACGTGAGTGCTGTGGCCGACGAGAAGGCCGAGGCCAAGGTCGAGCAGGCCAAGGGCAAGGCGAAGGAAGTCGCCGGCCGAGCGGTCGGCGACGAGGAGATGGAAGCCGAGGGCCGCGCCGAGCAGGCCAAGGGCGACGCACGCCAGGCGAAAGAGAAGATCAAGGACGTCTTCAAGCACTGAGTTCGACCCGCACGTCTCATCAGGGCCCGGCAACCTCCCCTGCCGGGCCCTGACGCGTGTCCGCAGCCCTGGCCGCAGCACGGGCAGGGAGTAGCGAGCGGCTTGAGGGCAGAGGGGGTACAGCCCGAGCAGGTGCCGACCGGTACCCCGGAAGAGTGATTCTCCTGGCCCGCATCGGCGTTACGTGGCTGGGGCGGCCGGTCGCGGGCAAGCGCGCCACAGAAGAACCGCACGTCGAGAGGGAGGCCTGCTGTGGGAATCGCATGGGACGACTACCTCGTCCAGGTACAGGACCGCGGCCAGTACACCACCAGGCGAGAAGCCGAACGGGCCACCCGTGCGGTCATGACCGCCCTGGGAGCCCACTTGGTGGGTGCCGAGCGCAGGGAACTCAGTGACCAGCTTCCCGTGCAGTTCCAGGCACTGCTCCTCGATCCGCTGCCGGCCACCACGCCGCTCAGCCCGCCGGACTTCGTCGAAGCTGTCGCCCTGCTGAGCGGAGATGTCACGCCCCAGACGGCCCGCTGGGACGCCAGCGCAGTCCTCAGCACTCTTGCCGATCTCACCGACCCCGAGCTGCTGCGACGCATCCTCATTCAGCTGCCGCCCGGCTACGCGCCGCTCTTCGGCCGCACAGAGCCGGCCTGACGGCAAGGCCGGCCAGGTGGACCGGCGCCGGAGCCGGGCTTCGCCCACACCGCAGCAGTCCGCACCCGCCCTCCGGCACGATCCGTCGAGCACCTGCGTATCGCAGCAGTCCGGCGCGGATGCCTAAGCACCGTCGGGCTGACGCATGGAGTGGGGGCGCATCCAGCCTTCAGGTTCCGCTGCCGCGCCACAACCCGCTGGACCAGGGCCGCCGAGTACCACGAGTGGTAACGACTGGGCGTGCCTGTTTCCGCATCCTGGCAGGATCGGCGACACTTGTCATGAGGCAAAAGTTGCTCAGAGTGGACACTACGGACAACACATTCGCTGGCCTGCCGGCGCAGGAACGGTAGGGATGCACTGTGACCGCGACTGGCGGCGGATCGCTCGACGTATCGGACGGACGGCGGCCCGCTGATCTGCCCGCAGGGATCTTGCCCGAGGTCTTCGAATGCTTGCCGGACGCCGTCACGGTGTCTGCTGCCGTACGCGATGACGGCGGGCGTGCGGTGGACATGCGGCTGGAGTACATGAACGCAGCCGCCCGGGCCGGGCAGCCCGGCCAGGCGGCGCCCATCGGCGGATTGTGCAGCGCACTGTGGCCGCAGATGGTCGAGAACGGTTCCTTCGCCGCTTGCATGCGGGTCTTGGACACCGGTGAGCCGGCGCAGGGAGCATTCACCTGGACACAGGCGAGCGCGTATCGGGCGGCGGACTACGAGTACCAGGCCGTGCGGGTAGGGCCGGATCACCTGTTGTGGGTGCTGCGCGACAATGGCGAGCGGGTGCTGAGAGCCGAGCTGCTGGCCGAGGTGACCACGGCGCTGGCCGCTGCCACCACCATCACGGCTGTCATGACGATTCTCACCGCGCGCATCATGCCCGCCGTCGGAGCCATGGTCGGCGCCGCTGTCCTGAGCGAGCCCGGCAGTGACTGTTACACGGTGTGGCACCTCCATGACGCGGATCAGGCTGTCGAGGCTCCAGCTCCGTTCAGCGTCGATGCGCCGTACCCCATGGCTTACACAGCACGAACCGGGCAAGCCTTGTTCTTCGCCGATCCGGCTGAGCGGGCGCACGCCTTCCCCGAAGCCGCTCACTTCTTCACCGAGCGATTCCAGTCGACGGCAGTACTGCCCATGCGTGTGGAGGAACGTCTCTTCGGCGCGGTCAGCCTTCATTTCTCCGTGCACCACGCTTTCGCCGAGTCCGAGCGCGGCTTCCTGAGCGCGCTGGTCGGGCAGTGCGCTCAGGCCATCGACCGTGCCCGGCTGCTGCGCGAGTCCGCTGACAAGCAGGCCCAGATCCAGGCTCTGTCCGACGTCAGCCGTGTTCTGGCCACTTCCCTGGACCCGGAGACCACCTTCGCCAACATCGCTGCCACTGTGGTGCCGCGACTGGCCGACGGATGCCTCATCCACCTCCTCGACGAAGCCGGTCAGCCTGCCCTGGCCGCCCTGGCCCACCAGGATCCCGCCCAGGAACAAGCCCTGCGCGTACTGCTGCGCGACTACCCTCCGCGGCTCGACGCCGAAGGCGGGATCGGAGCTGTGGTGCGCACCGGCCGGCACGAGCTGGTCACCGATGTCGCCCGTACTCTGGACGGCCTGGCACGCAGCCCGGAACATAGGCCACCCCCGCCCAGACAGTGTTCACCGAGCGTGACATTCCTTTCGCCCAAGAGCTCGCTCACCGCGCCGCACAGGCGGTCGACAACGCACAGCGCTTCGCAGAACAGAGCAAGGTCGCCATCGCTCTGCAGAGATGCCTCATGCCGGCCAGCCTGCCGGAGGTGCCTGGCGTGGAGCTCGCCGCCTGCTACCACCCCGGCGCCCGGGGCAGCCTGGTCGGCGGCGACTTCTACGACATCTTCCCAACCGGCGCCCGCAGCTGGACCCTTGCCATCGGTGATGTGTGCGGCAAAGGCCCTGAAGCGGCCGCGCTGACCGGCCTGGTACGCCACACGGCACGGGCTGCCGGACGCCTGGAGACCGACCCGAGCAGCGTCCTGAAAGCCGTCAACGGCGCTATCATCGCGGACCGGCCGGCTCACCGCTTCTGCACAGTGGCCTACGCCTGCCTCGACCTCACCGACACATCCACCCGCCTCCGCCTCACCCTCGGCGGACACCCGCACCCCCTGCTTCGCCGCGCAGACGGCACCATCACCGCCCTGGGCACGCCCGGAACCCTCCTCGGTGTCCTGGACGACCCCAAGCTGCACACCACAGAACACGAGCTGCACCCCGGAGACCTGCTTCTTCTCTACACCGACGGCGTCACCGAACGGCGGCTGGACGCCGCGATGCTGGGAGAGGACGGCATCCGGCGCTCACTGGCGCGTACCCGCGACGCGGCGGTCACGGTCACGGTCGCCGCCCTGGAGAAGGACGTCGTCGAGTACGCCCCCACGGCCCCGAATGACGACTTCGCGATACTCGCCCTTCGCATCACATGACGTCACCCCATCACCAACCCACGAGTCCGGTTCGAAGGGGTCTCTCGAACCGGTCAGCGGCCGGCACCACCAGCAACGCCCCGTCAGGCACGTTTCTTTGACGCCCGTCCGTCCGCCTCCGCCCGCCCGTCTCCGTCCGTCGGCCGGATCCTCAGCGCGCCGGACCCAGCCAGGGCCTGCGCCCAGGTCCTGTCGGGTGTGTCCCCGTGACACCCATGACCAGTGAGTAGAGACTGGTCTCCGCCGCGATGAACAGACGGTTGCGCTTGGCGGAGCCCCAGGAGATGTTGGCCACCGTCTCCGGCACGTTCAACCGCCCGATCAGTGTGCCGTCAGGGTCGTAGCAGTGCACGCCGTCCGCCATCGCGGCGGCCCAGAGCCGGCCGTCCGCATCGAAGCGAAGGTTGTCGAAGCGGGCCGCCGTACGGGCTCCGGCCGCCGCGAAGACACTGCCGTCCGACAGCGTGCCGTCGTCCCGTACGTCGAAGACCCGGATGAACCCCGCCCCGGTGTCGGAGACGTACAACTGCCGTTCGTCGGGCGAGAAGACGAGGCCGTTCGGCGCGCCGAAGCCGTCGGCGGCCAGGGTGACCCGGCCGGTGGCCGGGTCGATTCGGTAGACGTTGTTGGAGCCGATCTCGCTCTGCGCCCGGTAGCCCTCGTAGTCGCTGGTGATCCCGAAGTCCGGGTCGGAGAACCAGATCGAACCGTCGGACTTCACCGTCGCGTCGTTCGGGCTGTTCAGGCGCTTCCCCTGCCAGCGGTCAGCCAGCACAGTGATGGTGCCGTCGTGCTCGGTACGCGTCACCCGGCGGTTGCCCTGTTCGCAGGTGACGAGTCGCCCCTCGAGGTCCAGGGTGTTGCCGTTCGTGTGCCCGGCGGAGTGACGGAAGACGCTGACGGAGCCCGTCTCCTCCTCCCAGCGCAGCATCCGGTCGTTGGGTATGTCGCTCCAGATCAGCTGCCGCCAGGCGGGCAGGTAGACCGGCCCTTCGGCCCAGCGGCAGCCGGTGTACAGGACCTCGAGGCCCTCGTCGCCGTTCATGCACCGTCCGGTACGGAACCGGTCGTCAAAGCTTTCGTACAGCACGGGGCGCTCACCGGGCATCGGATGTCCTTCCGTCCAACAGATGGCGAGTAAGGAGAATCAGGTTCGTCTCATGGGCGAGATTGCAGGATGAAGTACGGTCATTACAAGGCTATTTCGAACGGAGAGTTGTGGATCACATCGATCGCATTCTGCTGACGCAGCTTCAGCAGGACGCCACCCAGTCCTATGCCGCGCTCGGCCGGGCCGCCGGCCTGTCCGCCGGTGCCGCCCACGAGCGGGTCAGGAAGCTGCGGGAAAGGGGCGTCATCCGGCGCACGATGGCCGAGGTGGACCCAGCGGCGGTGGGATGCGGCGTCCTGGCCTACGTGATGGTCGAGTCGACGTCGTGGATGGGAGACTCGGCGGAACGCTTCGCCGCCCTCCCCGAGATCACGGAGGCGCACGTCATCGCGGGCAGCGCGTCGGTGCTGGTGAAGGTGAGAACCGCGACCACCGGGCAGCTCCAGGACGTACTGCGCAGGATCTACGCGATCGACGGCGTCAGCGGGACGCAGGCGACGGTCGTCCTGGAAACCTTCTTCGAGCGCCCGGTCTCGGCACGCCCCGCCGATCAGCAGGACGCCGCCCCGCAGAGCGCCGACTCAGCGGGCGCACGCCTCGGCGGCCCCGCCGAAGACGGTGGCCGATCTGGTCCGAAGGCTGCGGAATGACTGCGCGGGTCAGTCGGCGGCGATCGCCGCGTACACCTCCTGGACCAAGCCCCGGACCCCTCTGCCCGCACAGCAGCACTGACCGACGAAGTCGGCACGCTGCACCACGTGTTGTAGGAGGGTGCGACGGTAATGAGGCCCCGCGAAAGCCAACCGGCCTCGCACGTACGCAGGGAACGGGTCGGCCAGGGCGACCGGGCGGTCGTGCGGCATGCAGAAGAGGAGACCCGACAGGGCCCTGGCGTTACCGGCGCGTGGCCAGCACGTCCAGGTAGTGCTGGTTCTGCATGATGCCCAGGACGTTCCCGAAGGGGTCGGTCACGGCGGCGGTGACGAACCCCGGTCCGCGCACCGTGAGCGGCTGGTACTCCTTTGCCCCCATGGACAGCAGCTCTTCGAGAGCCGCGCTCACATCGTCGACGTGCCAGTACACGACAGCACCGCCCGGCCCGCTCGCCGAGCCGTCAGGCGCGTAGCGGCTGTCGATCAACCCCAGCTCGTGCTGGTAGTCGCCAAGGCGAAACTCGGCGTACCCCGGTCGCTCGAAGTACGGATCTGCGCCAAGCAGCTCGGTGTACCACGTCTTCGCCGCCGCCAGATCATCGGCCCAGAAACTGACGGTGGTGAGCCCTCGCAACATGGATGCCCCCTTGTCTGCCGCCGCGGACACTGCATCCCGGCGAATGCTGTAACTGTAGACATCAACTAGGCCAGAACCCGTCCTCCTTGGCAGGGCACATCACGCAGGACTCCGGGCGGCCCGCCCGCCGTTGCTGACGCACGCGAACCGCGGCCCCACGGACCGTGCTTCGCTGAGCCGGCCGAAACCACCGATCGGAGGATCGGCCAGCACTTGGTGTGGAGGCACGGAAAGACCGACAGGACAGGCCCTCCTCTCATCGTTTCACCCAGTAGGGCTGCTGGCTTCGCTCCCGATACGTTCGCCCTGTCCGGGAAACGGGTCGAGGGGGGCATCGTCGTGGGAGCAGTGGCGTCCGTACTGGCGGCAGCTGTGCTGTGGGGGACGGTGGGCCCTGCTCAGCTCTGGGCCGACACCGGTGTGCATCCTGTGTCGCTCGGGGCCTTACGCATGCTGCTGGGCGGGCTGGTGCTCAGCCTGCTGACGGTGCGGCCGGAGGGTCTGCGCTCGCTGAGGCGGCCCGGTGTGGGGCGGTGGCTCGGTTTGAGTGTGCTGGTCACGGCGCTGTTCCAGGTCTGCTTCCTGCAGGCGGTCGAGCGCAGCGGGGCGGCCCTGGCGACGGCCGTCGCGTTCGGGACCGTGCCGGTGGTCAGCGGGATCTGTGCCCGGGTGCTCTCCTGCGAGCGGCCGAGCCGCCCCTGGTGGTGGGGGACGGCCTGCGCCGTGGTCGGGATCGGGTTGCTGCTGCTTCCCGGCAGCGGGGCGCACGCGGATCTGCCAGGTGTGTTCTTCGGTGTGGTGGCCGGGGCGAGCTTCGGCGTCTACATCGCCGTGACGAAGGAGTTGGGCGCGCGGGGCGCGGCTCTCGGTACCGCGGCCCCGGTGAGCGTGTTGTGCGCCGGGCTGTTGGTCTCGCCGTACCTGTTGGTGGCTCCGGAAGGTCTGGCCGGCGCACGCTCGGTCGCTCTGATCGGCTGGCTGGGGCTGGCGACGACCGCCCTCGGCTATCTGCTGTTCACTCGGGGGGTCGGCGGACTCAGCGCCGCCACGACGGGGACACTGAGCCTGACCGAGCCGCTGGTCGCGACGGTGCTCGGGGTGGCGGTCCTCGGCGAGCGGCCGGGGCCGCCCGCCGCGGCCGGCGCGGCGCTCCTGCTGCTGGGGCTCGTCGTCGTGTCCGTCCCGGAGCGGCATCGGAGCGGGCCCCCGCCGCGACCCCGGCCCGCGCCCGAGGCCGAGGCCGAGCCGGCGCCCCGTCGGGTCTAGCGGTCCTGGTAGGTGCTCATGTTGGTACGTACGCGGTCGGAGAAGAACATGGGCCCGACGGCGTCGGCCCACGCCATACCTTCCAGGGTGAGCGCGAGGGCTCCGTCCTTCTCCCGGAGCCAGTTCCGCTCCAGCAGAGTGCCGAGCTGGGGGCCGAAGTCGTCCTCGAAGCGCGTGGCGAACCGCTGCTCGTAGTCGGCGGTGGGCAGACCGGTGGATTCGAGCAGGTGCTGGAGTATGTACATCCGGCGCCGCTCCCCGGCGTCCATGGCGTATGCCCACTGGGCCCGCCGGAACTGGTCGGTCGGGGTGGCGATGTAGTCGTCGATGATGCGCCGTACCTCCGGCACCGCGACGGCGTAGTCGGTGGTGTAGTGCAGGTCGGTGGTGAACGAACGGGCGCCGACGCCCAGTCCCACCATGCCGGCTTGCTGGTTGTACTCGCTGATGCTGCTGCCGTCGGTGTCTTCCACGGCGCGGGTGCCGACGCGCCGGAAGACCCGCATCGAGGTCTGCTCGTATCCGGCGGACAGGAGGTGGTCGCGGCCGTAGCGGTACAGCCGCAGCCGCTGGTCGTTCCACTCCTGGAGGGTCTTGGCGTGGCGGGAGCTCAGGCCGGTGAGCGGGCGGACGTACAGCGGGTAGAGGTAGATCTCCTCCGGCTGCCAGGCGAGGGCCGCGTCCAACGAAACCTTGAAGGTGCGTTCGGTCTGACCGTCGATGCCGTATATGAGGTCGATGTTGAGGATGGGGAAGTCCGCCTCCTTGAGGTGGGCGAGCGCGGCCTCGACCTCCTCGCGCTTCTGCGGGCGGACGGCGGCGCGGGCCTCCTCGTCGATGAAACTCTGCACGCCGATGCTCAGCCTGGTCGCTCCGCGCTGGGCGAGTACGGCGATCCGGTCCGCGGTCGCTGTTGCGGGCGAGGTCTCCACCGACCAGGACGCGGCCTTGAGGTCCGCCCCCATGATGTGTTCGCTGATGTCGCACA
The DNA here is from genome assembly GCF_005981925.1 of Streptomyces albidochromogenes. Lineage (GTDB taxonomy): Bacteria > Actinomycetota > Actinomycetes > Streptomycetales > Streptomycetaceae > Streptomyces > Streptomyces albidochromogenes. The sequence goes on along the minus strand of NZ_VBVX01000169.1, from coordinate 1,524 downwards.
GGCGGGTCAGCTCGTCCGCCGTGAGATAGGTCGGGGTGCCGCCGCCGAACGCGGCGAGCCGGAACCGGATCGGCTCCCCCTTGGCCTCCAACGCCTCACGGGTGACGCGGGCCTGCCGCTCCAGGGTGCCGATGAAGTATCGGGTGACCTCCTCGGGGGCGCCGGTACGGGTGAACAGGTTGCAGAACCCGCAGCGCATCTCGCAGAACGGGATGTGCACGTAGAGCGAGAGGGCGTCGAGACGCTCCCGGGACCACAGCTCGCTGAGCAGCGGGCCGTTCTCCAGGAGGCGGTACGCCTTCTGGTGCGGGTAGGCGTACACGTACTGCTCGTACGGCGTTTCCGGCTCAGAGCCGGTTAACGCGTCATGGGGCACGCTGGGTGTGGGGAGCAGAACAGGCGGCGTCATAGCGGAAGCTGACTTTCCTTCAGGTCGACACGTTCACTGTTTGTGACAACGTGTCACCTTAGGGTCATGTCGCTCCAATATCTGTTGTGCAATGCGCATAAAACTGGTTTAGCCGTGTAGAGATTCATATGCACTTTCTGCGGAGTGCTGGATTCCGTCCCTGTTCGAGCCGGTTCGTGCGAGTGGCCGGGGTCGCGGGCGCGGGGATCACTGCGGTATCGGTGTCGCCATGAAGAGACTTCTCATCGCCGCCGGCGGTGGCGGTGACCCGATCACCGCGGCCCTGGTGCACGCCGCACTGCACGGCCCGGACACCCCCGCGCTGATACTGACCTATGCGTGGGAGCGCCTGGTCGTGGATCCCGTGCCCGGGCCCCGCCGTGTCACCGACTTCACGGGCACGGAGCGGGCTGCGCCGGGTCTCGCCCTGGTCACTCCGACGACGGCGCCGATCGCCCCGGCCGGCTCACTGCTGCCGCGGCTCTCCGGTGAACTGAGGCCGCGGCTCGGGCTCTTGGACCCGTACGGCGGCACGCTCGGCCTGGCCCGCCAGATCGCCGCGGCCGCCCGTTGGTGCGGAACCGACCGGATCGACCTTGTGGACGTGGGCGGCGACATCGCGGCCCGCGGCGACGAGCCGACGCTACGCAGCCCGCTGGGCGACGCCCTCGCCGTCGCCGCCTGCGCGGCCACAGGCATTCCCACCACCGTGTACATCGCCGGGCCGGGTCTCGACAACGAGGTACCCCTGCCCGTCCTGCTGCCCAGGATCGGCGAGCCGGCGTTCACCCTGGGCGCCATGCGGACGGAGACGGTGAACGGGATCTTCGACTGGCACCCTTCCGAGGCCGGCGCTCTCCTGGTCGCTGCCGCCCGCGGCATACGCGGAGTCTGCGGCACCCGGGACGCCCCCCGCCCCCTGCTCCTGGACGAGTCGGCCGCCAACGTCCACCGGCTGACGCTGGAACGGGTCCTCGAACTCAACCCGCTCGCCCGCGCACTCGCGGGCTGCTCCGACCTGGACGAAGCCGAAACCGTGTCCCGCACGGTGTGCGGCTTCTCGGAGATCGAACGGGAACGTCACCGCGCGGCGTACGCTGCCACCCTGCCCCCAC
>NZ_VBVX01000168.1 GCF_005981925.1 Streptomyces albidochromogenes | reverse complement strand
CCGTCACGCGGGGCGGTGGGGCCTGGGCGCCGCGCCGGTGCGGGTTCTTCTCGTACGCGCGCTCCCGCTCCGCCAGGCGCGCGGGGATGTCCAGCGAGCCGTCCAGAGCACGCACGAGGTCCGCCCGCAGCCGGGCCGCCTGCGGCAGCGCCCCGTACTCCGCCGCCACCCGCCAGTCGAGCAGCAGTACGCCGGCCCCCGGCCCGGAGCCGTCGGCGGCCACGGCGCCGGGGAGTTCGGCGGCCCGCAGCTCGGCCGTGCGCACGGTCAGCCGGTGCATCGCCAGTACGCCGGCCACGGCGGGCAGCACACCGGGCTGGTCCGGTACGGCGATCAGCAGCTCGACGCCCAGCGGCTCCGGCCCGTCCCCGGCGTCCTCCCCGTGCGCCGGTGGCTGTGCGCGCAGCGAGAGGACGGGCCCGCCGGTGCGGAACGCCTCGATGGCGAGGCGTTCCTGTTCGGCGCTGGGCGCGGCCGGCTGCGGAGCCGCCGGTTCGGCGCCGGCGAGGACGGCGGCGACGCGCCCGACCAGGTCGGCGACGAGTGAGGCGCGCCAGGCGGACCAGGCGGCGGGCCCGGTGGCCAGGGCGTCGGCCTCGGTCAGGGCGTGCAGGAGTTCGAGGGTGCCGGTCGATCCGACCGCGTCGGCGACCGCGCGTACGGTCGCGGGGTCGTCCAGGTCGCGCCGGGTGGCGGTCTCGACGAGCAGCAGGTGGTGGCGTACGAGCGTGGCGATCACGCCCACGTCCGCGCGTTCGAAGCCGATCCGGGTGGCGACGTCGCGGGCGATGATCTCGCCGGCCACCGAGTGGTCGCCGGGCCAGCCCTTGCCGAAGTCGTGCAGCAGGGCGGCGGTCAGCAGCAGGTCGGGGCGGTGGACGCGGCGGGTGAACGCGGAGGCCCGCACGGCCGTCTCGACGAGGTGCCGGTCGACAGTCCAGGTGTGCACGGGGTTGCGCTGCGGGCGGCACCGTACCCGCTCCCAGTCGGGCAGCAGCCGCGTGATGAGACCCTCGGCCTCCAGCGCCTCCCACACCGGGATCGTCGCCTCGCCGGCGCCGAGCAGGGTGACGAGCTCCTCGCGCGCCTCGGCCGGCCACGGCACGGGCAGCGGCCGCGCCGCGGCGGCCAGGCGGCGTACGGCGTGCAGGGAGATTGGCAGCCCCGACTGGGCCGCCGCGGCGGCGGCCCGCAGCGGCAGCACCGCGTCGCGCTCGGGGCGCGCGGTACGGGCGAGCACCACCTCGCCGTCCTGCTCGACAACGCCCTCGGCGAGGGGGGTGCGCTCGGGCGCGGTCTTGCCGCCGAGCATGGCGCGCAGCCTGGGGCGCACCGACCGGGCGCGCAGGACGCGGCCCACCTCGCGCCAGGTGACGTCACCGGCGTACGCGATGGTGCGCGCCGCCTCGTACACCTCCCGCAGCAGCGTGTCGGCGTCCAGCAGCCCGAGCGCGGCGGCGACCTGGTCCTGCTCCTGCAGGGCGAGGCGGTCGGTGGCGCGTCCGGTCGTCAGGTGCAGCGCGTCGCGTACGTCGAGGAGCCGGCGACGCGCCGCGTCGAGGCCCTCGCGCGGCGCGTCGGCCAGCCAGGAGGCGGCGACGGCGCGCAGGGCGGTGGCGTCGCGCAGGCCGCCGCGCGCCTCCTTGAGGTCGGGTTCCAGGAGGTACTGGAGTTCACCCTGCCGTGCGGCCCGTTCCTGGCACAGCTCGTGGAGTTCGGGCAGCCGCTTGGGGGCGAGGTTGCGCCAGTCGGCCAGTACGGCGGTGCGCAGGCCTGCGGTGACTCCGAGGTCGCCGGCGATGTGCCGGGCGTCGAGCAGCCCGAGGTGCACCTTGAGGTCCTCACCGGCGGTTTTCCGGGCCTCGGCGGGCGTGCGGACGGAGTGGTCGAGGGCCAGGCCCAGGTCCCACACGGGGTACCACACGCGGTCGGCGAGGGCGGCGACCGCGCCCGGGTCGCCGCCGTCGTGCAGGAGCAGCAGGTCCAGGTCGCTGCGCGGCGACAGTTCACCCCGGCCGTAGCCGCCGACGGCGACCAGGGCCGCGCCGCGCACCCCCGACGCGAGGGCCGCCGTGGTGAACAGCGCCTCCAGCCAGTCGTCGGTCAGTTTCGCGAGGCCGGAGCGGCGCGACGGCCCGGACCGCGACTCCTCCTGGAGAAGTCGCAGCCGGGCCGCCGCGTAGCCGCTGGGTCCCGAGTCCTCGTACGGTTCGGCAGGTACTTCCACGCTCGTCACCCAGCAGCTCCCGTTGTCACGATGTGATGCAGGTCAGAGGGCGTCCGGGCCGCGTTCGCCGGTCCGTACCCTGACCGCCGTCTCGACCGGCACGCTCCACACCTTGCCGTCGCCGATCTTGCCGGTACGGGCGGCCTTCACCACCACTTCGATGAGCTGTTCGGCGTCACTGTCCTCGACCAGCACCTCGATCCGGATCTTCGGTACGAGATCGACGGTGTACTCGGCGCCCCGGTAGACCTCGGTGTGGCCGCGCTGTCGGCCGTATCCGCTGGCCTCGGTGACCGTGAGTCCCTGGACTCCGAAGGCCTGCAGGGCCTCCTTGATCTCGTCGAGCCGGTGCGGCTTCACGACCGCGGTGATGAGCTTCATGCGTCCACCTTCTTGTTCTGCGCGGCGCCGGCCCTGTCGGTCGGGCCGGTGGCGGGTGCGGCGGTGCGGGTGGCCGAACCGCCGCCCGCTCCGCTGAAGTCGTACGCGGTCTCGGCGTGCTCGACCTGGTCGATGCCCAGGACCTCGTCGTCCTCGGGGACCCGCATGCCCATCACCTTGTCGATGACGAAGGCGAGGAGCGCGGAGACCACCAGAGAGTAGGCCAGTACCGCGAAGACGCCCACGGCCTGCTTGCCGAGCTGGTCGAACCCGCCGCCGTACAGGAGGCCCTTGGCGTCGGACTGGACGCCGCCGGTGGCGAAGAAGCCGACGAGGAGCGAGCCGATGACACCGCCGACGAGGTGGACGCCGATGACGTCCAGGGAGTCGTCGTAACCGAACTTGTACTTGAGGCCGACGGCCATGGCGCACAGCAGGCCGGCGATGGCGCCCACGGCGATCGCGCCGAGGGGGCTGACGGAGCCGCCGGCCGGGGTGATCGCGACGAGGCCCGCGACGGCGCCGGACGCGGCGCCCAGAGTGGTGAACGATCCGTGCCGGATCTTCTCGTACGCCAGCCAGGCGAGCATGGCGGCGGCGGTGGCGACCTGGGTGTTGAGGAACATCACGGCGCCGATGCCGTCGTCGTTGCCGAGCCAGGAGCCGGCGTTGAACCCGAACCAGCCGAACCACAGGAGCCCGGCGCCGAGCATCACCAGGGGCAGGCTGTGCGGGCGCATCGGGTCCTTCTTGAAGCCGACGCGCTTGCCGATGACGAGGATGACGCCCAGCGCCGCGGCGCCGGCGTTGATGTGGACGGCCGTGCCGCCCGCGAAGTCGATGACGCCCATCTCGAAGAGCCAGCCGCCGGAGCCCCAGACCCAGTGCGCGACCGGGAAGTAGACGACGGTGACCCAGAGGGTGACGAACAGCGCCCAGGCGGTGAACTTGACGCGGTCCGCGAGAGCGCCGCTGATCAGGGCGGGAGTGAGGATGGCGAACATCAGCTGGAAGACGGCGAAGACGTACACCGGGATGGTGTAGCCGTCCCAGAGCTCGGTGACTCCGATGTCGCCCAGTCCGACGTACGCGGACGACCAGCCGATGACCGAGCCGACGTCGGTGCCGAAGGCGAGGCTGAAGCCGTAGAGCACCCAGAGGATGGTGACGATCCCGAGGCTGATGAAGCTCATCATCAGCATGTTCAGCGTGGACTTGACGCGGACCATGCCTCCGTAGAAGAAGGCCAGGCCCGGCGTCATGAGCATCACCAGGGCGGAACAGATGAGCATGAAGCCGGTATTGGCGGCAGACAGTTCGATCTTGTCTGCGGCAAGCGTCGTGATGCCTGGAGGCATCGGCGTCTCCTCGTCGTCGGTGCGGCCCGTGCGGGGGCGGAGCCTGTTGGCCTGTTCGGCAGCAAAGGGGTGCGCCGCTTATGCGCCATGAGGTTGGCGCAGCGCGGTTTCGGCCGATGTTGCTCGATGTTTCGCACCAGTGACGAAGAGGTCGTGCGTGTTACGTGCGGGTGAACCGGCTGACCGGGTGAAGGGCGGCCGTTATCGTGTCGCAACCATCACAGGACCGGCCGCGACCGCCACCCGGTTGACCTGGCGCGGGGGAGCCGAGTCGGGCTTCACGGGGTGGCTGTCGCGGCCGGCGTTTCGGGGGGCCCGCCGGGCCCTCAGACCGCCTCGGCGGCTTCGGGCAGCTGGGCTGTGAGCTGGTCGGTGAGGTCGACGACCTCGGCGACGTCGCCGAAGTCCCGGGCGGCCGTGTCGACGGTCTTGCGCAGCCGTGTGTTGACGCGCTCGGAGCGGACCCGCCGGGCGACGCCCAGGGCCTTCTCGGCCAGGACGACGGACTGTTCGGGCTCGCGCTTGAGCAGGTGCACGGTGGCCATGCCGATGAGGTTCAGCGCGTACGAGCGCTGGTGCTCCTCGTCCTTGCCGAAGAGCTCGACGGCGCGCTCCATGACGGGCTCTGAGAGCGAGGCGTAGGTGGGGCTGCGGCCGGCCACATAGGCCAGGTCGCGGTACGAGTGGGCGTTCTCGCCGTTGAGCTCCGCCTCGGAGAAGAAGCGGATCCAGTCGGGCTCGGGCTCGCCGTCCAGGCCCGCGTCGGAGAAGGTGTCCTCGGCCATCCGGACGGCCCGTTTGCACTTGCTGGGCTGTCCGATGTTGGCGTAGGCACGGGCCTCCATCGCATACAGCATCGCCTGGGTCCGGGGGGTGGCGCAGTCGCGGCTGCCGTACTGGGCGAGGTGGATGAGCTCCAGGGCGTCGTCGGGGCGGCCCAGGTGGATCATCTGGCGGCTCATGCTGGACAGGACGTACGAGCCGAAGGGCTTGTCGCCCGCTTCCTTGGCGGCGTGCAGCGCCAGGACGAAGTACTTCTGCGCGGTGGGCTGCAGGCCCACGTCGTAACTCATCCAGCCGGCCAGCTCGGCCAGCTCGGCGGCGCACTTGAAGAGCCGCTTGGAGGTGGCCTCGGGCTGCGGCTCCTGGAGCAGGTCCGTCACCTCGTGCAGCTGGCCGACGACCGCCTTGCGCCGCAGGCCGCCGCCGCACTGGGCGTCCCACTGGCGGAACATCACGGTCGTCGACTCCAGCAGGTCGAGCTCCGGCCTGGAGAGCCGGGACGGCCGCCGGGACGATCCGGCCGGCTCCGCCCGGCGGGGCTCGCCGACCGGTGACGGGACGAGCCAGCGCTGCATGGGCTCGATGAGGGCGGGGCCCGCGGCGAGCGCGAGCGAGGTGCCGAGGAAGCCGCGGCGCGCCAGCATCAGGTCGCTGCGGGAGAACTCGCTGAGCAGGGCGACGGTCTGCGGGCCCGCCCAGGGCAGGTCCACGCCGGACACCGAGGGTGACTGGTGCGCGGTGCGCAGCCCGAGGTCCTCCACGGCCACGACGCTGCCGAAGCGCTCGGAGAAGAGCTCCGAGAGGATCCGCGGGATCGGCTCGCGCGGCTGCTCGCCGTCCAGCCAGCGGCGGACCCGCGAGGTGTCCGTGCTGATGTGGTGCGCGCCCATCTGGCGGGCCCTGCGGTTCACCTGCCGCGCGAGCTCGCCCTTGGACCAGCCGCTGCGCACGAACCACGAGCCCAGCTGCTCGTTCGGGCGCTTTCCAGCGTTCGAACCGCCTGCGCCACTGCCGCCCACTGGTACGCCCCCATCCCGCCGAAGCCTCTTTGCCCGAACCCCTGACAGAATGCCGTGAGTTGCGGCCTGTTGTCCCCGGGATGCAGCCCTCGAACACGAAACCGGCTTGCCTCCGGCATACCCACACACGCGGTTATTCCGGGGTTCGTGTACCGAAAGTAATCCTACGATCACCCCTCCGGCCATGGCGATTCCACAAACGCCACCATTCGCCACCCCAACGTATGAACTCCCCTGCCGCCGGGCGCGATTCACTTGACATACGCCGATCGGGAGTCGGTGGAGCGAGGTGCGCCGGGGCGCTCAGGCCCGTCCGCACCACCGCGAACGACCCTGTGCGCCGGAAGGACCACCTCGACGGCAGCGGAGCGTAACGACTTGACTCCAGGTCGTAACCACCGGTGCGCTTGACCCGTTGGAGGGGGCATGGGCTTCACGATCGGCCGGGAGACACGGTCCGGCTCACGGCGACGCGGCCGCCTGTCGGACTGCACCACGGTGGCCGAGTACACCGGCCTCTGGGGCTGGGCGGTCGTCCCCGGCGCCAGAGCGGCCTCCGGCGGCGCGGCGGGTTCCAGGACCGCGGCACGCGCCTGCTCCTGCGGCGCCGCGTCCTGCCGGGCGCCCGGCGCCCATCCGCTGGACTTCGCGCCCGAGGTGCCGCCCGGCGCCACCCTCGACGACGTCACCAGGACCTGGTCGGAGTTCCCGGGCGCCGCGGTGCTGCTCCCCGTGGGCCGTACGTTCGACGTCATCGAGGTCGCCGAGGCCGCGGGGCGCCGGGCGCTCGTACGGCTGGAGCGGATGGGGCTGCCGCTTGGGCCCGTGGCCGTGACGCCGGACGGCCGGGCCCTGTTCTTCGTCGCTCCCGGGGCCGCCGCCGAACTCCCCGGCCTCCTGTACCGGATGGGCTGGGACGACGCGGACCTCGACCTGCGCGGACTCGGCCCCGGTGACCACGTCGTGGCCCCGCCGTCCGACCTGGCCGGCCTCGGCCCGGTCCGCTGGCTGCGCCCGCCGTCGCTGGACACGGCTCAGGCTCCGCCGCAGGCGCGGCTGCTGCTGGGGACGCTGGCGTACGTGGCGCACCGCTCACCGGCGTAACACGCGAAACGCCGGGCGGGCCCCCGTTGAGGAGCCCGCCCGGCGTTCGCGTCGTACGTCGGCGTCAGTCGCCGATCAGGGCGTCCACGAACGCCTCCGGCTCGAACGGCGCCAGATCGTCCGGGCCCTCGCCCAGGCCGATCAGCTTCACCGGTACGCCCAGCTCGCGCTGCACCGCGATCACGATGCCGCCCTTCGCCGTGCCGTCCAGCTTCGTCAGCACGATGCCGGTGATGTCGACGACCTCGGCGAAGACCCGCGCCTGCACCAGGCCGTTCTGTCCGGTGGTCGCGTCCAGGACCAGCAGCACCTCGTCGAGCGGGCCGTGCTTCTCGACGACGCGCTTGACCTTGCCGAGCTCGTCCATGAGCCCGGCCTTGGTGTGCAGCCGGCCGGCCGTGTCGATGAGGACGACGTCCGCGCCCTCGGCGATACCTTCCTTCACCGCGTCGAAGGCGACCGACGCGGGGTCGCCGCCCTCGGGTCCGCGCACGGTGCGCGCGCCGACGCGGTCGCCCCAGGTCTGGAGCTGGTCGGTGGCCGCCGCGCGGAACGTGTCCGCGGCGCCCAGCACCACGCTGCGGCCGTCGGCCACCAGGACGCGGGCGAGCTTGCCGGTGGTGGTGGTCTTGCCGGTGCCGTTGACGCCGACGACCATGACGATGCCCGGGATGTCGGCGGCGCTCTCGGTCTTCACCGCGCGGTCCATGTCCGTACCGAGCAGGTTGAGCAGCTCCTCGCGGAGCAGGATCCGCAGTTCCTGCGGTGTGCGCGTGCCGAGGACCCGCACGCGCTCGCGCAGCCGCTCGACCAGTTCCTGGGTCGGGGCCACGCCGACGTCCGCGGTGAGCAGGGTGTCCTCGATCTCCTCCCAGGTTTCCTCGTCGAGGTGCTCGCGGGAGAGCAGGGTCAGCAGACCCTTGCCGAGCGTGTTCTGCGAGCGGGCGAGCCGGGCGCGCAGTCGCACCAGGCGGCCGGCGGTGGGCTCGGGGACCTCGATCTCGGGCGCGACGGGTTCGGCGACGACCGGGTCCTCGAGGGCGACGGGCTCCTCGACGGCGGTCTGCGCGTCGGGAAGGTCCACCTCCTCGATGGTCCGGCGCGACTCGTCGTGCGGTGGCGCCGCGTCCTCGCCGACCTGCGGTTCGGCGGGCGGGGCGGTGATGGTCGGCGTGGTCGGCGGCGCCTGCGGCGGCAGCTGCTTCTTCTTGCGGCTGCTGACCACGAGCCCGCTGATGGCGCCGATCGCGACCAGGGCGATGACTACAGCAAGGATGACGATTTCCATAACCCACCCAGTATCAGTCACACCCGTGTTCCCACGGCTTCCTCGGAGGATCGCACGACGGTCCGGGAGAGGATTTGGACCTTTTGGGGGGACCGTACGCCGGTGTGACCGTAAGATGCTGTTCGTTCCCCCACGCCTGCACGGAGTTCCACCATGCCTGAAACGTCCGCCCCCGAGTCCGAGGGCGCGATAGAGACCCGCGGTCTCGAGCCCGTCCCCGACAGCGAGCGCTCGGGCCGCGTCCGTGAGCTCTTCCCCACCTGGGTCGCCGCCAACATCAGTGTGCTGCTGCTCACGATGGGCGCCGGCCTGGTGGTCTTCAACCGCCTGAACATCTGGCAGGTGCTGGTCGTCGCCGTCGCGGCGCCCGTCGTCTCGTACGGGCTCACCGGTCTGATCTCGATCGCCGGCAAGCGCGGCGGGTCGCCCGGCATGGCGCTCTCGCGGGCGGTGTTCGGGCAGCGGGGCAATCTCTTCCCCGGCTCGCTGATCTGGGTCGCGCGCTGGGGCTGGGAGACGATCAACGCGGTGACCGGCGCCTACGCCGTGCTGACCGTGCTCGACCTGCTGTTCGGCGTCAAGAGCAGCACCACCCTGATCGTCGTGACGCTGCTGCTCTTCGTCGGCTGCACGTTCCTCGTGTCGGGTCTCGGCATCAACGCCCTGCGCCGGTGCAGCACCTGGTCGACGTACCTCTTCGGCGCGTTCAGCGTGCTCGTGCTGGTCTATCTGATCGCCGGCACCGACTGGTCGGCCGTGTTCGCCAAGCCGGCCGGCTCCACCGCGATGATGATCGCGGGCATCGGCACCATCGCGGCCGGCGGCATCAGCTGGGTGCCCTCGGGCCCGGACTTCACCCGCTATCTGCCGCGTACGGCGTCGGGCAGGGGCATGGTCGCCGCGACCGTCGGCGGCGCGGGCGTCGTCGTGCTGCCGATGGTGCTCATGGGCGCGGTGATGGCCGTCAGCACGCCGGACCTGGCGTCGGCCAAGGACCCGGTGTCCTTCATCGGGGAGCTGCTGCCGAGCTGGATCGCCGTTCCGTACCTGCTGATCGCCCTCATCGGCATGCTGCTGATCAACTCGATGTCGATGTACTCGGCCGGCTTCACCGCGCAAACGCTGGGCATCAGCGTGCCGCGCGCCTGGGCCGTGAGCGTCAACGCGATCATCAGCCTGGTCTTCGGCTTCCTGCTGATGGTGGTGGCGACGAGCTTCTTCGGTTCGTTCATCTCCTTCCTGACGCTGCTCGCGGTTGCGTTCTCGGCGTGGATCGGCGTCTTCGGTGTGGACATGCTGAGCCGCCGTACGTACGACGGTGAGGCGCTGATGGACACCACCCGCACCAGCGGCTACTGGTACCGGGGCGGTTTCGCCTGGCAGGCCATGACGGCGTGGGGCGTGGCGCTGGTGGCGGGCCTGCTGTTCACCAAGGTCGACTGGTTCACCGGGCCGCTCGCCGGTTCGTGGATCGGGCGCAACGGCCTGGGCTGGGCGGCGACCGTCGTCGTGGCGGCGCTGCTGTACGCGGCGCTGCCGAGGACGAGGGCCGGGGAGCCGGCGCAGGAGCCGGCCGAGGCCGAGACGGCCCCCGAGCCCGCCGCAAGCCTGTCCATCTGACGCGACGTCAACTAACGTCCCCCTTCGCCACACCGACATCCGGCGGAGGGGGACGTTTCGTCATGGCTCTCACAGTGGTCCGCTTCAACCTCGTCGATCCCGACGCGACCCCCGGCACCCACGCGGCCCGCTACCGCGCCGCCCTGGAGATGGCGGCGTACGCGGACGACCGCGGCATCGACACCGTGCAGACCGAGGAACACCACGGCACCTCGAACGGCTGGCTCCCCTCCCCCTTCGTCTTCGCCGGCGCGGTGCTGGGCGCGACGCGGCGGATCGCGGTCACCGTCTCGGCGGTCATCGGTCCGCTGTACGAGCCGCTGCGGCTGGCGGAGGACATCGCCGTACTCGACCTGATCGGCCGGGGGCGGCTGGTCACGGTGGCGGGGATCGGGTACCGGCCGGAGGAGTACGAGCAGCTGGGCGTCGACTGGGGCCGGCGCGGCCGGCTCCAGGACGAGGTGCTCGAAACGCTGCTCCTGGCGTGGACCGGCGAGCCGTTCCCGTACCGGGGGCGGACCGTGCGCGTCACGCCGCGGCCGTACACCCAGCCGCATCCGATGCTGCTGGTGGGCGGATCCTCGCAGGCGGCGGCCCGGCGCGCGGCGCGCTTCGGGCTGCCGTTCTTCCCGAGCGCGCACCTGCCGGAGCTGGAGGAGTACTACCACGCGAAGCGGGCGGAGTTCGGGACCGACGGCTACTGCGTGATGCCGGCGGCCGGGACGGCGCTGCTGCACGTGGCGGAGGATCCGGACCGGACGTGGGCCGAGTACGGCGAGCACTTCCTGCACGAGGCGCAGACGTACGCCTCCTGGCAGTCGAAGGACATCAGGTCGGCCGTGCGTTCGCGGGCGACCACGGTCGAGGAGCTGCGCGGCGAGGGGGTCTACCGCGTCCTGACCCCGGACGAGTGCGTGGCGCGGGCGGCGGACAGTCTCGTACTGCATCCGCTGTGCGGCGGGATGCCGGTCGACGAGGGCTGGCGCAGCCTGCACCTGTTCTGCGAAGACGTACTGCCCCGGCTCAACAGTTGAGCCGGGGCAGTGCCGTGTTCGAGGAGCGGGGCAGCGGGGTTTAGCCCATCTCCTCCAACGCCTTGCCCTTGGTCTCCTTCACGAACTTGAGCACGAAGGGGATCGAGAGCACGGCGAAGAATGTGTAGATCATGTACGTCCCCGAGAGGTTCCACTCGGAGAGGCTCGGGAAGCTCGCGGTGATCGCCCAGTTGGCGATCCACTGCGCGGAGGCGGCGACACCGAGCGCGGCGGCGCGGAGCCGGTTGGGGAACATCTCGCCGAGGAAGACCCAGACGACGACACCCCACGAGAGGGCGAAGAAGAGCACGAACACGTGGGCCGCGATGAGGGCGACGACGCCCTGGGCGTGCGGCAGCTTGCCGTCGATCAGGTCGGCGGAGAAGGCCCATGCCTCGAAGGCCAGCGCGAGCGCCATGCCGGCGGAGCCGATGAGCGCGAGCGGCCTGCGGCCGATGCGGTCGACGAAGATCATGGCGATCACGGTGCCGATGATGTTGATGATCGACGTGGTGAACGAGTAGAAGAACGAGTCGCTCGGGTTGATGCCGACCGACTGCCACAGGGTCGCGGAGTAGTAGAAGGCGACGTTGATGCCGACGAGCTGCTGGAACACCGAGAGGCCGATGCCGACCCAGACGATGGGCAGGAAGCCGAAGCGGCTGCCGAGCAGGTCCTTGAAGGTGGACTTGTGCTCGCTGCGCATCGCCAGCTCGATCTCGTTGACGCGCAGGTCGAGGTCGATGTGCTTGCCCTCGACGTCGGCCAGGATCGCCTTGGCCTTGTCGACCTTGCCGACCGAGATCAGGAAGCGCGGGGACTCGGGGATGGCGAAGGAGAGCAGGCCGTACAGCACGGCCGGGACCACCATGACGCCGAGCATGACCTGCCAGGCCTCGATGCCGAGCAGTTCGCCGCGCTGGTCGCCGTCGGCGAGGTTGAGGATGCCCCAGTTGACGAGCTGGGAGACCGCGATGCCGATGACGATCGCCGCCTGCTGGAAGGACCCGAGGCGGCCGCGGTACGCCGGCGGGGCGACCTCGGCGATGTAGGCGGGGCCGATGACCGAGGCCATGCCGATGGCGATGCCGCCGAGCACCCGCCAGAAGGCGAGGTCCCACAGGGCGAAGGGGAGCGCGGAGCCGACGGCGCTGATGGTGAACAGCGCAGCGGCGATCTGCATGACACGGATACGGCCGATGCGGTCGGCGAGGCGGCCCGCGGTGGCGGCGCCGATGGCGCAGCCGATCAGCGCGATGGCGATGACCTGGGCGAGGGTCGCGGATCCGACGTCGTACTTGCCCCGGATGCCTTCTACGGCGCCGTTGATCACGGAGCTGTCGTAACCGAAGAGGAAGCCGCCCATCGCGGCTGCCGCCGTGATGAAGATGACGTGGCCGAGGTGGTCCGGGTGGGCCGCGCGGGCTCCGGACGCGGGTGGTTGCGCTGTGCTGGTCACATCAACTCCTGGTGCCTGGCCGCGTCGCCGGGCGTGGGGGGCAAGCACTCCAAGTGGGGCACAACATCGCGCCGCGCACCACTTGAAGGTAAAAACGACGTTGCCGAGACTATGCCTTCAGGTTTCGAAGTCAAGGGGTGGAGAACGTGAGATTCGAGAACCCGGCGTGTCGGCTTGTGTTCAAGGTTTGAAGGTAAGCGCCTGATTCAGCGGAGGCGCTGGCTGATGACCTTGGACACCCCGTCCCCCTGCATGGAGACGCCGTACAGCGCGTCGGCGACCTCCATCGTCCGCTTCTGGTGCGTGATCACGATCAGCTGGGAGCTCTCCTGGAGCTCCTCCATGATCCGGATGAGCCGCTGGAGGTTGGTGTCGTCGAGCGCCGCCTCGACCTCGTCCATCACGTAGAACGGGCTCGGCCTGGCCTTGAAGATCGACACCAGCATGGCCACCGCGGTCAGCGAGCGCTCACCGCCGGACAGCAGCGACAGCCGCTTGACCTTCTTGCCCGGCGGCCTGGCCTCGACGTCGACCCCGGTGGTGAGCATGTTGTCGGGATCCGTGAGGATCAGACGCCCTTCGCCGCCCGGGAAGAGCCGGGAGAAGACCCCCTCGAACTCCCTGGCCGTGTCCCGGAAGGCCTCGCTGAACACCTGCTCGACGCGCTCGTCGACCTCCTTGACCACCTGCATCAGGTCGGCACGCGTCTTCTTCAGGTCTTCAAGCTGCTCGGAGAGGAACTTGTGCCGCTCCTCCAGCGCCGCGAACTCCTCCAGAGCCAGCGGATTCACCTTCCCGAGCTGCTGGTACGCCCGTTCGGCCGCCCGGAGCCGCTTCTCCTGCTCCGCGCGCACGAACGGCCGCGGCTGGTTGCGGGGGTCCTCCGGGTCGTCCGGCACCTCTTCGCCGTCGGCGGGCGGCGACGGCGGTACGGGCTGGTGGGGGCCGTACTCCGCCACGAGCCCGGCCGGTTCGACGCCCAGCTCCTCCAGCGCCCTGATCTCCAGTTGCTCGATGCGCAACCGCTTCTCGGCGCCGAGCACCTCACCGCGATGCACCGAGTCGGTCAGCTTGTCCAGCTCGCCCTTCAGCTCCCGGCCCCGGCCGCGCTCGGCCGCCAGTTCCCGCTCGCGGTCCGCCTTGTCCGCCTCGGCCGCGGCCCGCTCCTCGTCGGCCCGTACGAGCGAGATCTCGACGTGGGCGAGCAGCTGACGCGCACCGGACGCGACGGCGGACGCCACCCGCGCCTCGTTGCGCAGCCGCGCGCGCCGCTGCTCGGCGCGCGCCCGTGCCTCGCGCTCCGCGCGCGCCCCCCGGTCGAGCGCGTCGGCCCGCCCGGCGAGGCCCTTCACCCGCTCCTCGTGGGTACGGACCTGGAGCCGGGCCTCCATCTCGGTCTGGCGGGCGTTGGCTCCGTCGGCGGCGAGCCGGTCCCGTACCGAGGTGTCCGGCTCCTCCTGTACGGGCGTCTCCTCGGCCACCAGCAGGCGCTCGGCCAGCTCCTCCGCCTCCGCGGCGGCCCGCTCCAGCGCCTCCTGGGCGCGGGCGGCGGCAGCGGCCGACCGTTCGGCCTCGCCCGCGGCGCCGCGCGCCTGCCCGGCGAGCCGGCCGAGCTGCTGGGCTACGCCGGACTTCTCCCGGTCGGCGGCGCGGCGGCGCTGGGCCAGCTCCTCGACGAGCACGGCGCACCCGTCACGCCGCTCCCCCGCCCGGTGCTGCGCCGCCGCGAGCTCCTCGCACCGTACGGCCAGCTCCTCCAGCTCGGCGGCGGCCTCGTCGACGGATGCCTGCACCTCCAGCAGGCTCGGCGCACCCGCCGAACCGCCGTGCGCGAAGTACGCACCCAGCACATCGCCCTCGGCGGTGACCGCCGTCAGGGCGGGCCGGGCGGCGACCAGGTCCTCGGCGTCCTCCAGCGTGCCGACGACGACCATGTCCCGTACGAGCCGCCGCACGGCGGGCATCAGCTCGGCGGGGCCGCGCACCAGCTCGGCCACGGACGCGGGCGCCCCCGCCGTACGCCGTGCCACGGCCACGTCACCCCCCTCGGGGGCCACACCCGCCTCACCGCCACCGCCTGCGGGCGCACCCCACCCGCTTCCGGCGCCCCCGACACTCT
>NZ_VBVX01000167.1 GCF_005981925.1 Streptomyces albidochromogenes | reverse complement strand
CCCGCCGCCGCCCCCGCCACGCTGACGGCGACCGTCGCCTCCGTGTCCCCCGACGTCACGACCTTCACCGCCACCTTGCGCGCGGTGTCGCTCAGTTCCGTACCGGCCTTGAGCGCGTCGGCGTCCGCCGCCTTCCCCTCGCCCGGCGTCGGGTCGATCAGCGCCGACCGCGTGTAGTCGCCGCCGGACACCCGGTAGGCGTGGACACCCTGGATCGCCCCGTCGAGCGATCCCGCCCGCGCGCGCAGTTCCACGACGAGCTGGTCCTTGTCGCCGAGCGGGACCCGCAGCGCGCGCACGCCGGTGCCGCCGCCGTGCAGCGGACGGAGCGTGTACGTACCGGATGCGTTGACGTCGGTGAGTTCGTCGCCCGTCAGCCACTTGTTGTGGATCAGCTCCGGCGCCGACAGGCCGGCCGCCGAACCCCCGCCGCCCATGACCGACTTGTGGCTGTCGCCGTCCTCCTTGCAGCCGGCGCCCAGGTCCCCGTCCGGACAGCGCAGCCGCTTCTGGTGGTGGTAGCCCAGGTTGTGGCCGAACTCGTGGATCAGCGGGTCGATCGAGAAGTGCTGGGAGGGCATCCACGTCTTGCCGCCGCCGACCGTGCCGAGGCCGGCGTACGCGCACTTGGCCTTCTCGTTCGGGAAGACGATCGAGACATGGTCGTACGCGCTCTCCCCGACGCCCTTCCCCGCCAGCGCCTTCTGCGCCTCGTCCGCGATCCGGCCGCTGTCGCACGCGGCGGCCATAGGGAGCGTGAGCGGTCCGATCACGGGGTCGGCGCCGGCGGGGGCGAAGGTCGTCCGCCCGCGCGTGATCTCGTCGTAGTACGAGACCAGGGATCCGTTCTTCCCGTAGTACGTGGCCTCCAGAGCCGGCCTGAGCTTGGCCGCGTCGGTGAACCCGCTGTCGCTGAACTCCACCATCACGACCTGCACGGTGCGCCGGTCGGCGGGCGCCTGGGCGGCGTGCGTCGCGGCGGGGAGCGCCGCCGACGCCAGTACGACGCCGCAGGCGAGGGCCGACAGACGGACTCGGGAGGTCGACTGCATGTGGGGGGGTCCTTCCGCAGCGAAACGAAAACAGTGGGGGAGGAGATCGTGATCACGCGCGGGGCACGTTAAACCACGACATCTCCCCCAACACCCCTCAAGACACGGACGGGTACGGCAGCAGCCCCGCGTCCGTCCGCTCCCAGGCGGCGCGCAGCGCGGCCAGCCGCCCGGGCTCGGCCGACGCCTTGTCCGCCTGTTCCCGCGCGTCCTCGGTGAGCCGGAACAACTGGTCCCTGCCACCGGGGCCCCGGTAGTACTTCCACTCGCCCCGCCGCAGCGCCCGTTCTCCCCGTACGCGCCAGAACAGGTCCCGCCGCGGCGCCCGTTCGCCGCGCAGCAGGTACCCGGCGAGACTCGCGCCGTCCAGCGGGTACGCCGGATCGGGGCGCGCCCCGGCCAGCTCCAGCAGTGTCGCCGTCCAGTCCGGTGTGAACACCGGCACGTCGCTGACCTGGCCGCCGTCAATCCTGGCGGGCCAGCGCAGGAGCGTGGGCACCCGTATGCCGCCCTCCTTCAGGGAGGACTTGTTGCCGGAGAGGGGCCAGTTGTACGAGAAGCGCTCGCCGCCGTTGTCGCTCGCGAAGAGGACCAGGGTGTCCTTCTCCTGCCCCGACCGCTTCAGCGCCCCCAGCACCGCACCGACCGACCGGTCCAGGTCCTCGACCATCTCCCGGTACTTCTCGACCGAGCCGCCGTCCTGGTGCCACAGCGCCCCGCGGTCGCCCGCCTTGATCCGCCGGACGATCTCCGCGCTCTGCTCCTCGTCGCCGTCGGCGATCCAGGGCCAGTGCGGGGTGGTGAAGTTCAGGTTCAGCAGCCACGGCTTGTCGTGCTCGCGCAGTACGTAGTCGCTCGCCCGCTCGGTCAGGATCCGCGTGTAGTACCGCAGGTCCCTGTACGGGGCGTCGCCCTCGTAGAGGTCGTACTCCCCGCCGAGACCCAGCTTCGAGTAGTACTCCAGCGCGCCCCCGAAGTTGCCGAAGAACTCGTCCCAGCCCGACCGCGTCGGGCTGTAGTCCGGCAGATACCCGCAGTGCCACTTGCCGATCAGCGCGGTCGCGTACCCGGCGCCCTTCAGCAGCGAGGCGAGCGTGGGATGGGTCGGCTCCAGCCCCACCGACCGGTCCGCGATCGGCTCGGCGAGTCCGCCCTTCGTACGGCCCGGGAAGCGCCCGGTGTAGAGGCTGAAGCGGGTCGGGGAGCAGGTCGCGGACCCGGAGTAGGCGTCGGTGAACCGGACCCCCCGGCGGGCGAGCCGGTCGAGGTGCGGCGTACGGATGTGAGGTGATCCGTACGAGGAGAGGTCGGCCCAGCCCAGGTCGTCGCCCAGGATGAACAGGATGTTGGGCCGCCGGGAGCGCCGCTCGGCGGCGGCCCGGAAAGGCCGCTCGGCGGTGGCCTGGCCGGGGCCCGGCCCGGGGGCGGCGAGCGCGGGTCCGGCCGGCAGGCCGACGGCCGCGGCGCCCGCTCCGACGACGCCCCCGAAGGCGCGCCGGGACAGCTTCTGGTCGTGCGAGGTCACAGGGTCTCCAGTGATGAAGGGCACACCGGCCGGGCCCCGTGGCGGCGCTGATCAGCGCCGGGCCAGGGCCGGGTCGGGGCGGGGAACGGTGCGCGGGAGGCACCGGGAAAGGAGAGGTGAACTACGGGGCGCGGCGGTGTGCGCGCCTACGCGCGGCGACAGATGGCGCTCGCGACACGGACCAGGTCGACGTGGCGGCGCTCCACAAGCGGGACCGGACGGTCACCGAGGGGCTGCATGAGGCGGGAGCCTGACGGAGGCACCACGTACCTGTCAAGCGCCCGGCGTCCGGGAGGGGTGGCCGCCCGTATCCCCAATTCGGACCAGTGGTCGATCTCGCCTACACTCGGTGGTGTGCCTCGTGGTGATGGACGACTCAACCACGACCTGCTCCCCGGTGAGAAAGGCCCCCAGGACGCTTGCGGCGTCTTCGGTGTCTGGGCTCCCGGCGAAGAGGTCGCCAAGCTCACCTATTTCGGACTGTATGCCCTGCAGCACCGTGGACAGGAGTCCGCGGGCATCGCAGTGAGCAACGGGTCGCAGATCCTGGTCTTCAAGGACATGGGACTGGTCTCGCAGGTCTTCGACGAAACTTCCCTCGGCTCCCTCCAGGGCCACATCGCGGTCGGTCATGCCCGCTACTCCACCACCGGAGCCTCGGTGTGGGAGAACGCGCAGCCGACGTTCCGTGCCACCGCGCACGGCTCGATCGCCCTGGGTCACAACGGCAACCTGGTCAACACGGCGCAGCTCGCCGAGATGGTCGCCGACCTCCCGAAGGAGAACGGCCGCGCGACGCAGGTCGCCGCGACCAACGACACCGACCTGGTCACCGCCCTGCTGGCCGGCCAGACGGACGACGACGGCAAGCCCCTCACCATCGAGGAAGCCGCCGCCAAGATCCTCCCCGAGGTCATGGGCGCCTTCTCCCTCGTCTTCATGGACGAGGGCACGCTGTACGCCGCCCGCGACCCGCAGGGCATCCGCCCGCTGGTCCTCGGCCGGCTGGAGCGCGGCTGGGTCGTGGCCTCCGAGTCCGCCGCCCTCGACATCTGCGGCGCCGCGTACGTCCGTGAGGTCGAGCCGGGCGAGATGCTCGCCATCGACGAGAACGGCCTGCGCACCTCCCGATTCGCGGAAGCGAAGCCCAAGGGCTGTGTCTTCGAGTACGTCTACCTGGCGCGCCCGGACACCGACATCGCCGGCCGCAACGTCTACCTCTCGCGTGTCGAGATGGGCCGCAGGCTGGCGAAGGAAGCCCCGGTCGAGGCGGACCTGGTCATAGCGACGCCCGAGTCCGGCACCCCCGCCGCCATCGGCTACGCGGAGGCCAGCGGAATCCCGTACGGCTCGGGCCTCGTCAAGAACGCGTACGTGGGCCGGACCTTCATCCAGCCGTCGCAGACGATCCGCCAGCTCGGCATCCGCCTGAAGCTCAACCCGCTCAAGGAAGTCATCCGCGGCAAGCGCCTCGTGGTCGTCGACGACTCGATCGTCCGCGGCAACACCCAGCGCGCCCTGGTCAAGATGCTCCGCGAGGCCGGCGCCGCCGAGATCCACATCCGGATCTCCTCCCCGCCGGTGAAGTGGCCCTGCTTCTTCGGCATCGACTTCGCGACCCGCGCCGAGCTGATCGCCAACGGCATGACGATCGAGGAGATCGGCACCTCGCTGGGCGCCGACTCGCTCTCGTACATCTCCATCGACGGGATGATCGAGTCGACCACCATTCCCAAGGCGAACCTGTGCCGCGCCTGCTTCGACGGCGAGTACCCGATGGAGCTCCCGGACCCCGAGCTGCTCGGGAAGCAGCTTCTGGAGACCGAGCTCGCGGCCGGCCCGGCGAACGCCGCGGCCGAGGCGCTCCGTCGCCCGTAACGCCCCCGTTCCACGACACGAAAGTTCCCAGCAATGTCTGCTGAATCTTCTGGGCGTGCTCCGCACGCGGGCACCGGTGCCAGCTACGCGGCCGCGGGCGTCGACATCGAGGCAGGCGACCGCGCCGTAGAGCTGATGAAGGAGTGGGTGAAGAAGACCAAGCGCCCCGAGGTCCTGGGCGGCCTCGGCGGCTTCGCCGGTCTCTTCGACGCCTCCGCGCTCAAGCGCTACGAGCGTCCGCTGCTCGCGTCCGCCACGGACGGTGTCGGCACCAAGGTCGACCTCGCCCGCAAGATGGGCGTGTACGACACGATCGGTCACGACCTCGTCGGCATGGTCGTCGACGACCTGGTCGTCTGCGGCGCCGAGCCGCTCTTCATGACCGACTACATCTGTGTCGGCAAGGTGCATCCCGAGCGTGTCGCGGCCATCGTGAAGGGCATCGCCGAGGGCTGTGTCCTCGCCGGCTGCGCCCTGGTCGGCGGCGAGACGGCCGAGCACCCGGGCCTGCTGGGCGAGGACGACTTCGACGTCGCGGGCGCCGGCACCGGCGTGGTGGAGTACGACCGGCTGCTGGGCGCGGACCGTATCCGTAAGGGTGACGCGGTGATCGCCATGGCGTCCTCCGGTCTTCACTCGAACGGGTACTCACTCGTGCGCCACGTGGTCTTCGACCGCGCCGGCTGGGCGCTGGACCGTGAGGTCGAGGAGTTCGGCCGCACCCTCGGCGAGGAGCTCCTGGAGCCCACCAAGATCTACTCGCTGGACTGCCTGGCCCTCACCCGCACCGCCGAGGTGCACGCTTTCAGCCACATCACGGGCGGCGGCCTCGCGAACAACCTGGCCCGCGTGATCCCGGACAGCCTGCACGCCGCGGTCGACCGCTCCACCTGGACGCCCGGCGCGGTCTTCGACCTGGTCGGCAAGGCCGGACAGGTCGAACGGCTCGAACTGGAGAAGACCCTCAACATGGGTGTCGGCATGATGGCCGTCGTCCCGGAGGCGTCGGTGGACGTCGCCCTGGAGACCCTCGCCGACCGCGGCGTGGACGCCTGGGTCGCCGGAGAGATCACCGAGCGCGGCGACCACACCTCGGGCGCGACGCTTACGGGCGACTACGCGAAGTAACCGCCGGTGGTAGCACAGAACCCGGTCCGGGGCCGAGGCCCCAGGACCGGGTCAGTGTGTAATGCCTGTTCGAGGTGTACGGACGTCAAGCGCCGCGACGATGGGCCGACGGACCGGACTCTTCGGTCGAGTCCTCGTCCTCGTCATCGTTGTACTGAGCCGCGTACTGTGCGTACGGGTCGTCTTCCTCGTCGTCGTCCTCGAACGGCTCGCCATTAGGCGGCTGTTGCGAAGTCGTCGAAGCGCCCAGCTCGTTGGCCAGACGCGACAGGTCAGTCCCGCCGCTGCTGTACTTCAGCTGGCGGGCGACCTTAGTCTGCTTGGCCTTTGCCCGGCCGCGCCCCATGGCTCGACCCCCTCGGTGACGGGGCTCGACGGCCCCAGAGTCTTGACACGCGTTCATGGTTCGGAACGGGCTCCCCTCGGAGAGACCGGTCCGTAGGGCATCAACGGTACCTGCTTCCGGGGCCATACGGTACGCCGCCCGCATGCAACGCCTCGGCACAGAACCCACGAGGAGCCCCGTCCTCGCTGGTCAACTGCGATTTTAACCTCTTCTTGAGGGTCGACCCGCCGACGGGGGTGAGTCATGTCTCGTCATGTCCCACCGACGGCGGGCCGGCCCCTCGCGCGGGTCAGCTCCGGCGTGCCTCGGCCATCCTCTGCTCGGCGATCCGGTCGGCCGCCGCAGCCGGCGGAATGCCGTCCGTCTTCGCACGTGCGAATATTGCCAGCGTGGTGTCGAAGATCTTCGCGGCCTGCACCTTGCACCGGTCGAAGTCGAAGCCGCGCAGCTCGTCGGCGACCTGGATCACGCCGCCGGCGTTCACCACGTAGTCGGGTGCGTAGAGGATCCCGCGGTCCGCGAGGTCCTTCTCGACACCCGGGTGCGCGAGCTGGTTGTTGGCCGCGCCGCACACCACCTTGGCCGTGAGGGCCGGGACGCTCTCGTCGTTCAGGGCGCCGCCGAGCGCGCACGGGGCGTAGATGTCGAGCCCCTCGACCCGGATCAGCGCCTCGGTGTCCGCCACGACGGTGACGTCCGGGTGACGGTCGGTGATGCGGCGTACCGACTCCTCCCGTACGTCCGTGATCACGACCTGGGCGCCGTCCGCCAGGAGGTGCTCGACGAGGTGGTGCCCGACCTTGCCGACGCCCGCGACGCCGACCTTGCGGTCGCGCAGGGTCGGGTCGCCCCACAGGTGCTGGGCCGAGGCCCGCATGCCCTGGAAGACGCCGAAGGCGGTGAGTACGGACGAGTCGCCGGCGCCGCCGTTCTCAGGGGAGCGGCCGGTGGCCCAGCGGGTCTCGCGGGCGACGACGTCCATGTCGACGACGTACGTGCCGACGTCGCAGGCGGTCACGTAACGGCCGCCCAGGGAGTTCACGAACCGGCCGTACGCGAGGAGCAGTTCCTCGCTCTTGAGCGTCTCGGGGTCGCCGATGATCACGGCCTTGCCGCCGCCGTGGTCGAGTCCGGCCATGGCGTTCTTGTACGACATGCCGCGGGCGAGGTTCAGCGCGTCGGCGACGGCCTCCTCCTCGTTCGCGTACGGGTAGAAGCGCGTGCCGCCGAGGGCCGGGCCCAGAGCGGTGGAGTGGATGGCGATGACGGCCTTGAGGCCGCTGGCACGGTCCTGGCACAGCACGACTTGCTCGTGGCCGCCCTGTTCCGATCGGAACAGGGTGTGCAGGACGCCGTCGGTTGCGTCGGTCACGGTGGTGACTCCCAAGTGCGAGGCGCTTTGCCCTCCTGCGGGTGGGGAGGGCCGATGGGCAAGAGAGTAAGACCTGGTGGGCCGGGGGCGTACGGCAGTGCCGAGGATCACCCCCTGGCGGAGTACGCGTGGGACGATTTCCTTCCGGTTTCCTTCCGGTTCTTCGAGGTTCTTTCCGGTCCGGCTCACGGTCCTGCTCGCGGGTCCGGCGCCGGTCCGAGTTCCGGTCGAGTGAGGAGCAGGCGTGGCCCAGGAGTCCTCGGTGATCGTCCCGTACGTCTCCTATCTGAGGGTGTACGAACCGCTGGCGGCCTTCCCCGAGCCCGAGCGCGGTCATTGGACGCGGTACGCGAAGCGCGAGCGGCTGCCCACCGCCCAGGACGAACTGCGGCGCTCTCTGGCGGACTTGCTGCCGACCCCGCCGGTCGCGGTGCCGGTGCACGAGAGCGGCGACGCGTTCGTGACCGAAGTGGACGGAGTGGTGTGCGTCTGTCCCTGGCGGACGCGGCTGCGCGGCTGGCTGGCGCTGGAGGAGCTGCCCGCCCTCTTCCCCGAGCCGCTGCTGGACGCGGCGCTGCCGCCGCTGGTGCGCCGGCAGGCGGCCGCGGACTTCGAACGCTGGCTGGAGCGCAACCCCGACGCCCGGCCGTGGATCAGGACGTCGGCGTGGCACGTGCCGGTGCGCTGGTTCGCCCTCTTCGCGAGCGAGGAGCGGCAGTACGAGAAGGCCGAGGGCGAGGCCGCGTCCGTACTGCGCTACCGGACGCCGATGGCGCAGGCGCGGCGGCGTGTGGCGCGGGCCCTGAAGGCGCTGCGGGAGCATCTGGACGCGGAGGCCGGGGGACCGCTCGTCGAGGGGCTGGTAGATGTGGGGCGCTGGCTGGAGGAGTTCCACCCCAGGTCGCTGGTCGAGCTGGACTACGGCGGCCTCGCGCACGTCCTTCCGCAGGAGCACCTGGCCGAGGACCACTCGGCGGCGGACGTGGCCGAGGGCATCGCGGCGCTGCGGGCCGGGGACGGCGTGGGTGCCCGTGAGGCGTACGGGCGGCTCGTCGAGCGGTGGCGGGTGGTGCGCGAGCGCCAGTTCGCGAACTGAGGGCGTACGGGCGGCTCCCGGCGCCCGGGACGTAGGTCCTGATCCGGGCCTTTGCCTCAAGCGTGACGGACAGCACTAAGCGGGCTCTTGCGCCCATCGCCCATCCTCATGCCAAAATAGGACAAGGAGTCCGGTGAGGGCTCCTTCCGTCCGACTAGGGGCGGATTAGCTCGGTATTGCGCGCTATGGGGGGTCTGGTGGCTCCTGATCGCTCTGTGACTGATCGTCACTGTGACGTGACTGTCCGCTATGGCATGGTCCATCGGCTTCGTCGCTGATGAACACCTGGGAGGGCAATTCCATCGGTTTGGCCGACGTGGCTGGACGGATGGTGTAGTTGTAGTGCCGAGGACAAGCCGTTCGTCCTATAACCGACTCGGCCCGCGTCCGCCATTTCGGGCAACGCGGGTCAAGGTGCAGAATTTAGAGGAAAGAACCGTGATGGTTCGGTTCTCCCGAGGAGGCCGCTCATGACCGCTCGCACCCCTGACGCCGAGCCGCTGCTGACCCCGGCTGAGGTTGCCACGATGTTCCGCGTGGACCCGAAGACGGTTACGCGCTGGGCCAAGGCAGGCAAGCTCACGTCCATCCGCACGCTTGGTGGACACCGGCGTTACCGCGAGGCTGAGGTCCGCGCACTGCTTGCGGGCATTCCGCAGCAGCGCAGCGAGGCCTGAACAACCGCATAACCCCGCTTTACCGGGCATTCCTCCGGGTCCCCCAACCCGGACGCCCACCTGAGCACCACACGACAGGCGTCTGCCCCAACAGGCGCCACATCCATGCATGACGGGTGCGTCGTCGATCGCGCTGGACTCCGCCGGGTCCAGCGCGATCTTTTTGTGCCCGCACAGGGGTGGTGACGACCGCTCTGACCTGCGGTCCGCCGGCTCCCGGGGAGGCGCGCGGCGGCCCTGGGGCGACCCTGCGGAAGGGGTGCAATTGCACATATTAAATTGGCCCGTTGTAGGAAGGGTGTAAGTCCACCGGTTCCCAAAACTCATGGGGTGACACCCGTCACAGGGCCCGGCTCTTGTGCATCGCCGGGCGACCGGCGATAGGGGTTCACTGGTCCGGCGGGCCGTTCTCCCCGGCGTCCGCGGCCGGCTCCCCGGCTCCGCCGTCCTCCGCGCTCACCGGCCTGGCCGGCTTCGCCGGTTCCGGCTCCATGGCGAGCCGCAGGAGCCGGTGGCAGATGGGGCAGTGCCGCGTGAGATGCCGATAGCCCGTCGAGGCCGCGAGATGGGCGCGCAGCAGTGCGCGCGTCTCGTGCCTGGCCGTTGATGCCGCCATGCGCCACCTCCCCGGTGCGGGCCCCCCGATGCCCTGATGCCTGGGTACCGGTGGCAGTTGACGCAGTCAAGACGCAAGAAGGCCCGGATCCTTGCGGATCCGGGCCTTCTCGTACTTCTTGTCGTGCGGTCCTGACGGGATTTGAACCCGCGGCCTCCACCTTGACAGGGTGGCGAGCACTCCAAACTGCTCCACAGGACCTTGATTCGCCGCGCCGTACTGCGTTGCGCTGCGAAGACAGACTGTACAGCAGGTCAGGGGGTGCGGGCGAACTCACTCAAGGCGACGGCGGAGTTACGGGGCCGCCGCGTCGATCGCCTTCACGATCCGCTTGTCCGAGACCGGTTGGGCCGTCCCCAGGGCGTGCGCGAAGTAGCTCACCCGCAGCTCCTCGATCATCCAGCGGATGTCCAGTACCTCCTGCGGCACGGGCCTGCCCCGCGGCAGCTGCTCCAGCAGCCAGGCGTACTCGTCCTGCATCTCGTGGACCTTCTCCATGCGCGTGGTGTCGCGCTGGACGGCCGTGGGCATCTGCTGGAGCCTGCGGTCGGCCGCGACGAGATAGCGCATCAGGTCGGGCAGCCGGCGCAGCCCCGTCTTCGTCACGAAGCCGGCCGGCACCAGGAACGCCAGCTGGTCCCGTACGTCGGCGAGGTTGTTCACCAGGGCCAGGCTGCTCGTGGCCTTCAGCCGGCGCTCGCAGGCCTGCCAGGCCGCCAGGATCTGCTGGACCTGGTTCACCGTGCGCACGGTCGTGTCCACGAGGTCGGCGCGGACCTTGTCGAACAGCTTCCGGAACGCCTCCTCGTCCCAGGCCGGGCCGCCGTGGTCGGCGATCAGCTTGTCGGCGGCGGCCGTCGCGCAGTCGTCGAACAGCGCCTGGATCGATCCGTGCGGATTGCGCGAGAGCGCCAGCTTCTGCTGGTTGCTGAGCTTGTCCGACGCGAACTTGGCCGGGTTGACCGGGATGTTCAGCAGGATGAGCCGCCGGGTGCCGCGCCACATCGCCTGCTGCTGCTCGGCCTCGGTGTCGAAGAATCGTACGGCGACGCTCTCGCCCTCGTCGACGAGGGCCGGGTACGCCCGGACCGGCTGCCCGGCCCTGCGCGTCTCGAAGACGCGGCTGAGCGTGCCGATGGACCAGCCCGTGAGGCCCTTGCGCTCGACGGACTCGCCCGTGGGGCCCGCGGTCGCCGCGGCGGCCTTGGAGAGCGCCTGACGGGCCTTGGGGCGCAGCGTGAGCCGCAGCGCCTCCAGGTCCTTGTCCTCGGCGAGGTTCCTGCGCCGCTCGTCGACGATCCGGAAGGTGATCTTCAGGTGGTCCGGGACGCGGGAGAGGTCGAAGTCGTCCGCCTCGACCGGGACACCGACCATCCGCTTCAGCTCGCGGGCGAGCGTGAGCGGCAGCGGCTCCTGCAACGGCACCGCGCGCTCCAGGAACTTGCGGGCGTAGTCCGGCGCCGGGACGTAGTGGCGGCGGATCGGCTTCGGCAGGGAGCGGATCAGCTCGGTGACCACGTCCGCGCGCAGGCCCGGGATCTGCCAGTCGAAGCCCTCGGACGTGACCTGGTTGAGCACCTGGAGCGGGATGTGGACGGTCACGCCGTCCGCGCCCGCGCCCGGCTCGAACTGGTACGTCACACGGAACTTGAGCTTCCCCTGCCGCCAGGAGTCCGGGTAGTCGTCCTTGGTGACCGCCCCGGCCTTCTCGTTGATGAGCATCTCGCGCTCGAAGTCGAGGAGTTCGGGCTCCTCGCGCTTCTTGTGCTTCCACCACGAGTCGAAGTGCGCGCCGGAGACGACGTGATCGGGGATGCGCCGGTCGTAGAAGTCGAAGAGCGTCTCGTCGTCCACGAGGATGTCGCGGCGGCGGGCCCGGTGCTCCAGCTCCTCGACCTCGGTGAGGAGCTTGCGGTTGTCCGCGTAGAACTTGTGGTGGGTACGCCAGTCACCCTCGACCAGGGCGTTGCGAATGAAAAGATCGCGGCTGGTCTCCGGGTCGATCCGGCCGTAGTTGACCTTGCGCTGGGCGACGATCGGGACGCCGTACAGCGTGACCCTCTCGTACGCCATGACGGCGGCCTGGTCCTTCTCCCAGTGGGGCTCGCTGTACGTGCGCTTGATGAGGTGCTGGGCGAGCGGCTCGATCCACTCCGGTTCGATCCTCGCGTTGACCCGCGCCCACAGGCGTGACGTTTCGACCAGCTCGGCGGACATGATGAAGCGGGGCTGCTTCTTGAACAGCGCCGAGCCGGGGAAGATCGCGAACTTCGCGCTGCGGGCCCCGAGGTACTCGTTCTTCTCGGTGTCCTTCAGCCCGATGTGGGAGAGCAGGCCGGCGAGGAGGGACTGGTGCACGGACAGTTCCGGTGCGTCGTCCTCGTTGACGTGTATCCCCATCTGCTTGGCGACCGAGCGCAGCTGGGTGTAGATGTCCTGCCATTCGCGAATGCGCAGAAAGTTCAGATACTCCGTCTTGCACATCCGGCGGAAGCTGGAGGAGCCGCGCTCCTTCTGCTGCTCGCGGACGTACCGCCAGAGGTTGAGGAAGGCGAGGAAGTCGGACGTCTCGTCCTTGAAGCGGGCGTGCTGCTGGTCCGCCTGCTGCTGCTTCTCGGAGGGCCGCTCGCGCGGGTCCTGGATGGAGAGCGCGGAGGCGATCACCATCACCTCGCGTACGCAGCCGTTCTTGTCGGCCTCCAGGACCATGCGGGCCAGGCGGGGGTCGACGGGGAGCTGGGCGAGTTTGCGGCCCTGCTCGGTGAGGCGCTTCTTCGGATCCTTCTCGGCCGGATCGAGCGCGCCGAGCTCCTGGAGGAGCTGGACGCCGTCGCGGATGTTGCGGTGGTCCGGCGGGTCGATGAAGGGGAACTTCTCGATGTCGCCGAGACCGGCGGCGGTCATCTGGAGGATGACGGAGGCCAGGTTCGTCCGCAGGATCTCGGCGTCGGTGAACTCGGGCCGGGTGAGGAAGTCGTCCTCGGTGTACAGCCGGATGCAGATGCCGTCGGACGTACGGCCGCAACGGCCCTTGCGCTGGTTGGCGCTGGCCTGGCTGATCCGCTCGATCGGCAGGCGCTGGACCTTGGTGCGGTGGCTGTAGCGCGAGATGCGGGCGGTGCCCGGGTCGATCACGTACTTGATGCCCGGGACGGTGAGCGAGGTCTCCGCGACGTTGGTGGCGAGGACGATCCGCCGGCCGGTGTGGCGCTGGAAGACGCGGTGCTGCTCGGCGTGCGACAGGCGGGCGTAGAGGGGGAGGACCTCGGTGTGGCGCAGGTTCCTCTTGTTGAGCGCGTCGGCGGTGTCGCGGATCTCGCGCTCGCCGGAGAGGAAGACGAGGATGTCGCCCGGGCCCTCGGCCTGGAGCTCGTCCACGGCGTCGGCGATCGCGGTGATCTGGTCGCGGTCGGAGTCGTCGCCGTCCTCTTCGAGCAGCGGGCGGTAGCGGACCTCGACGGGGTACGTACGGCCGCTGACCTCCACGATGGGGGCGTCGCCGAAGTGGCGGGAGAAGCGCTCGGGATCGATGGTCGCGGAGGTGATCACGACCTTGAGGTCGGGGCGCCTGGGCAGCAGCTGGGCGAGGTAGCCGAGCAGGAAGTCGATGTTGAGCGACCGCTCGTGGGCCTCGTCGATGATGATCGTGTCGTACGCGCGCAGCTCGCGGTCCGTCTGGATCTCGGCGAGCAGGATGCCGTCGGTCATGAGCTTGACGAAGGTCGCGTCCGGGTTGACCTGATCGGTGAACCGGACCTTCCAGCCGACCGCCTCGCCGAGCGGGGTCTTCAGCTCGTCCGCGATGCGCTCGGCGACGGTGCGGGCGGCGATGCGGCGGGGCTGGGTGTGGCCGATCATGCCCTTCACGCCACGGCCGAGCTCCATGCAGATCTTGGGGATCTGCGTCGTCTTGCCGGAGCCGGTCTCGCCCGCGACGATCACGACCTGGTGGTCGCGTATCGCCTCGGCGATGTCGTCCTTGCGCTGGCTGACCGGCAACGACTCCGGATACGTGATCTCGGGCATCCGGGCAGCACGCTGCGCCAGGCGGGCGGCGGACTTCTCGGCCTCGGCGGCGATTTCGTCCAGCACGGCCTGGCGGGCCTCGGGCTTGCGGATGCGGCGGGCACCGTCGAGACGGCGGCCGAGCCGGTGGGCGTCGCGCAGCGGCAGCCCTCCGAGCACGGTCTGGAGGTCGGCGAAGGAAGTAGACATACCTGATTCAGGATCTCACCCGCCGGTCGCGACTGGCGAACCGATTTCCGCGGGGCGGTGTCGGGGGAGCCTTTACGCTTTACGGGACGTCCCCGGACAGGAGAACCAGAGCCAATGCCCCAGGTCAGCCCCCGGCGCCGCGGCGCGGCGACCGTGAGTGCGCTGCTGGGGACGGTGCTCGCGGTGCTCGTGCTGCTGCTCTGTACGGACACGGGGGGCGGGGGCGTGCCCGGCACCGGTGGCCCGGTCCGGGCTTCGGGCGAGGTGACCGCCCCTGCTGCGGCGCCGGCTCTCGGCCCGGCTTCCGCATCCACCGCCGTCCCGGCGTCCGCCGGATTCACCGCCGCCTCCTTCTCCGCCTCCGGCGATGACGACCCGGAGCCCGGGTGCCGGCAGCGGCACCCCGGTCCGGCGAGCGTGCCGGTGGCGCCGCCGAGGGGCGGGGCGGCGTACGAACTGCCCGCCACCCTGTGCGCGGCCAGGGCCGGTGGAGGCGCCTGGGGCGCCGAGGACCTGGTTCCGCATCGCGCCCCCGGCCACCTGCCGCCGCCCTTGGACCCGCCCACCCCGGAAGACCTCTCGATCCTGCGGGTGTAGGCG
>NZ_VBVX01000166.1 GCF_005981925.1 Streptomyces albidochromogenes | reverse complement strand
AAGGGGCCCCGTACGTCCGCGGACGTACGGGGCCCCTTCGCGCCACCAGGGCCGGTCAGGAGGTGGCGGCCGGGGCGAAGCCGTTCTGCCAGAGCTGGTTGACGCGCCTGCGCTCGCGCGAGTCCGGGGTGGCGTTCTGGCACGAGGTGCCGGGGCCGCCACCGGACATCAGCTCGCTGCACGGACCCGAGTAGTGGTCGGGCAGCCCCAGCACGTGGCCGGTCTCGTGCGAGGTGACGCGGGTGGAGTTGTACTGCTGGTTCTGGCGGTAGTCGAGGAAGATGTACCCGCTGCCGTGCCCGTCGGTGCTGGCGTACGAACCACGGGGGTCGTTGCCCTCGCGGTAGACGAAGTCGGGGTTGGACCCTTCCTGGAGCCGTACGTTGGTGACGGAGCTGTTCCAGATCTGGGTGCTCCTGGCTATCTGCGTGCGGAAGGTGGGCGCGCTCGCCGCGGAGTAGACGACGGTGACGGCCAGCGCTTCGGGGTTCGCGGCCCGCTTCTCGGCGACCGACTCGCGCACGGCGTCGAAGAACGCCTTGTTCGCGGCGGCGTTCTCCTTGGACCTCTCGTACGAGGTGTAGGAGGCGGACGTGCCGGACGTGCCGGACGTGCCCGAAGTCGCCGCCGTCGCGGGGGCGGCGCCGAGGGTGGCGGCGGCGAGGCCGAGGCCGAGGGCGGTGGTCAGGAGGGTTCTGGGGTGCCGTGTCTTCATGTGGGGGGCTCCTACTCGTTCCGTTCATGTCAAACGGTTGGGTAGGGAGAGTGTCGGGGCCCCGCCGCGGCCGCGCATGATGTCAACCGGTGATAGCGCGAGCGCATCACCCGGCCCAACTTCCGCCAAAGCGGGAGTGATTCCTGTGCTCATGAAGTCTGGTGTGGCTCAGGCGGGCCGCCTTAGGGTCGGGGCATGGAGCTTGAGGTCAGGCACCTTCGCGCGTTGTGCGCCATCGCCGACACCGGCAGCCTGCACAAGGCCGCCCGTACGCTCGGAATGAGCCAGCCGTCCCTGACCACGCAGCTCCGCCGGATCGAGAACGCCCTGGGCGCGGAGCTGTTCTCGCGCGAACGCACGGGCTGCCGGCCGACGCCGCTGGGGCGGGCGGTGCTCAGCAGGGCGCGTCCGCTCGTCGAGCAGATGAACGCGCTCGTGGCCGACACGCGAGCGGCCGCGTCCCGTTCCTCGGGGAGCCCGCAATTGCGCATCGGGGCGACCGCCAGCCGCGTCCTCGGCGGGTGGCTGCGCAGGCTCCGTACACGCCTCCCGGAGACCGGCACCTCCCTGCACGTCGACGTGTCGGCCCGTACGCTGCTGCGGCTGCTCGCGGCGGGACAGCTCGACGTCGCCTTCGTGCACGAGGTGGAGGGATTCGCCCTGCGGGTCCCCGCCGGTCTCGACCAGCGCGTACTCGTGGAGCGGGAACCGCAGTTCATCGCGATGTCACGGGACCACCCGGCGGCCGGGCGCTCCGTGGTGGAGCTGACCGACCTGGCCGCCGACCGCTGGATGATCGACCCCACGGTGGACGGGGAATGGGACGGCGTGCAGCGGGTGTTCGACGCGGCCGGCCTCGACCCGCCGGTCCTGCGCGGGGACTACCACACGGCGACGTCCCTCATCGTGATGGGCGAGGCCGTCGCACCCTGCCAGCCGACCTCGGGCCCCCGCGAGGACATGGCGATCCGCCCGCTGCGGGGCGACCCGCTCGCCGTACGGCTGCTGCTCGTGTCGCGACCGGGCTTCACCGAGGCGGAAGGCGTGTACGCCGACCTGGAGGCCGCGTACCGCGACGCCGCGATGCGGGCCCCCGGCTACCGGCAGTGGCTCCTGCGCACCGAGAGCCCCCTGCTGGCGGGCAGCGGCGCGGTGGCGTGACGCCCGGGGCGCAGCCGGGTGCCCGGCCCGCGACAAGGCGCCCGGCCCGCGACGAGGCGCCCGGGCGCTGGTGCCAATGGGCTACGGCGGAATGCTCTGCGGCCGCGTCCCCTTGACGCTGTAGAGGACGGTCGCCACCGCCGTCCGCCGGCAGCGCAGGACTCAGCACGCAGCAGCAAAGGACACGCCCCATGACCCCAGCAATCGCCGTCACCGGAGCGAGCGGCCGAATCGGCGGAGCCGTCGCCCGCCGCCTCGCCGGCGCCGGCGTCTCCCAGCTCCTCCTCGGCCGCGACCCCGCCCGGCTGCCCGCCCTGCCCGGCGCGGTGAAGGCGCCGCCCGCCTCCTACGGCGACGCCCAGGCGATGCGCACGGCGGTGGACGGCGCCGGAACGCTCTTCCTCGTCTCCGCGCACGAGAACCCCGACCGGGTCCGCAGGCACAAGACCGCCGTGGACGCGGCGCTCGCGGCGGGCGTCGAGCGGATCGTGTACGTGTCCTTCCTGGGCGCGTCGCCCGACGCGACGTTCACCTTCGCCCGCGACCACTGGCACACCGAGCAGTACATCCGCTCCACCGGCGTACGCCACACCTTCCTTCGCGACAGCTTCTACCAGGCCGCGTTCCCCGCCATGGCGGGCGAGGACGGCGTGATCCGGGGCCCGGCCGGAGACGGGCGCGTCTCCGCCGTCGCGCACGACGACATCGCGGACGCGGCGGCCGCCGTACTCCTCGCGGAGCTGGAGGACCACGACGGCCACGACGGCACCACGTACGACCTCACCGGGCCCGAGGCCCTGTCTCTCGCCGAGATCGCCCAGGAGCTGAGCCGGGCCACGGGCCGCACGGTCACCTACGTACCGGAGACGCGCGAGGAGGCGTACGCCTCACGGGAGCGGTTCCACGCCGAGCCGTGGCAGGTCGAGGGGTGGATCTCGTCGTACGAGGCCATGGCCAACGGTGAGCTGGCCGAGGTCTCCGACGCCGTGCCGCGCCTCACCGGCCGCCCGGCCACGGCCTTCGCCGACTTCCTCCGCGAGAACCCGGCCGGCCACCGGCACTTGACCGGTTAGGCTCCGGCCCATGGGGAAGCGGACGCGGGTGGCCACGGCCGAGCGCAGGGCACGCCTGGCGTGGCGGCACCGGCTGGCGGTGGAGGCACGGGCGGACGGCCCGGTGGAGGTCGCGCGCGACCTGGTGGCGCTGCACGGCACCGACCCCTCGTCCGTCCATCTCGGCGCGCTGGTGCGGATGCGGGCGGGCACCGTCGCGGACGTCGAGCGCGCGCTGTACGAGGACCGCTCGCTGCTGCGGCTGCTCGCCATGCGCCGCACGGTGTTCGTCACCTCCCTCGACGTCGCCCCCGTCGTCCAGGCGGCGTGCTCGCGCCAGGTGGCCGCCCGGGAGCGCCGCAGACTGCTGGACGTCCTGGCCGACGCGGGCGTCGCCGCCGACGCGGCCGGCGTCGCGCGGTGGCTCGCGGGAGCCGAGCGGGCGGCCCTCGACGCGCTGGAGGCCGGCGGCGAGATCACCGCCGCGGAACTGGCCGCGGCCGATGCCCGGTTGCGTACCGAGATCGTCCTGTCGAGGGGCAAGTCGTACGAGGGCCGCCAGAAGGTCGCGAGCCGCCTGCTGCTCCTCCTCGCCGCCGAAGGGCTCGCCGTACGGGGCAGACCGCGCGGCTCGTGGACGTCCCACCAGTACCGCTGGTCACCGCTGACCCGGTGGTGCCCCGACGGTCTGGCCGAGTGGGACACCCTGGAGGCCGAGACCGAGCTGGCCCGGCGCTGGCTGCGGGCTTTCGGCCCCGGCACGGCGGACGATCTGCGCTGGTGGACGGGCTGGACCAAGACGCAGGTCAAGCGGGCCCTGGCCGAACTGCGCGCGGTGGAGGCAGACCTGGAGGACGGCGGCACCGGCCTGCTGCTCCCCGACGACCTCGACCCGCCGCCCGTGCCCGAGCCGTGGGCGGCGCTGCTGCCCGCCCTCGACTCGACGCCGATGGGCTGGCACACCCGCGACTGGTACCTCGGCGAGCACGCGCCCCGCCTCTTCGACCGCGCGGGGAACATCGGCCCCTCCGTGTGGTGGAACGGCCGGATCGTCGGCGGCTGGGCCCAGGACGCGACCGGCGCGATCGTCTGCCGCTACCTGGAGGACGTGGGCCGCGACGCGAAGGCCGCCGTACACGCGGAGGCGGAGCGCCTCGCCCCGCTGCTCGCGGGCGTACGCCTGACGGCGCGGACGCGGGGCAGGACGTGGCTGGAGGAGGAACTGACGGCCTGAGTGCCCGGCCGGTACCGCGCCCGGCGCCCGGCCGCGTCAGAGCGCCATCTCGTACGTGATCTCCTCCGTGGGGCACTCCGCCACCATGTTCTGCAACGCCGCCAGCTCGGACGCGTCCAGGGACAGCTTCCACCGCCCCTTCACCGCCGCCCACTCGGCGATGTACCGGCAGTCCGCGCTGTCGTCGGACGGCTCCCAGCGCGCCGGGTCCCGGTCCCCCTTCAGTCGCTTCTCGGAGGCCGTCACGGCGGCGAGCACTCTCGGGTCGCCCAGGTCGTTCGCGAACCGCTCCCGCTCGTCGGCGGTCCACGCCGACGCCCCGCTGCGCCAGGCCTCGGCGAGCGGCACCAGATGGTCGACGTCGAGGGCGCCCGCGCCGGAGTGGTCCCGCTTGTCGTAGTACGAGTGCCACGCGCCGCCCGTGATGGTGCACCGCCCGTCGACGGCGGGCGGAGTGGTCGCCTCCGCGATGATCACTTC
Organism: Streptomyces albidochromogenes; assembly: GCF_005981925.1. Lineage (GTDB taxonomy): Bacteria > Actinomycetota > Actinomycetes > Streptomycetales > Streptomycetaceae > Streptomyces > Streptomyces albidochromogenes. The sequence goes on along the minus strand of NZ_VBVX01000166.1, from coordinate 9,897 downwards.
GGCCCGTGTGTCGCAGCCGTCCTGGTCGGGATCGGTCCAGTGCCGGAACTTCGCGGCGTTGTACCCGCTGCTGTCCTCGGCGGCGACCGGCAGTTTCTCGATGGCCTGCTCGACGGTGGTGCTGACCGTGTCACCGGGCGCGGCGCCGGCGCCCGGCGCCGTCCCGAGGGCGACGGCGGCGGCGGTGAGGAGTGTGGACACGAGGAAGCTGAACCTGCGCATACGGATCCCTCCGTCTCGTACGGACGGACCAGTACTAGCGGCATCTGTCACCCGGACACGCCGCGGAGCCCCCGGAAACCACCCGCACGGGCCGCCTCGTGGGGAAACCTCCGGCCCGCCCGCGGACGACGACAGCACCCGGCTCCGCGCGGATGCCGGGTGCTGTCGGGTGTGCCGGGAAGGCGACCGGGTGGGTCAGGCCTTCTTCGTCTCCCAGAAGATCTTGTCGATCTGGGCGATGTAGTCCAGCGCCTTCTGGCCCGTCGCCGGGTCGGTCGAGGCCTTGGCGGCGCTGAGCGCCTTGAGGGCGTCGTTGACGAGCTGGTGCAGCTCCGGGTACTTCTCGAAGTGCGGGGGCTTGAAGTAGTCGCTCCACAGCACCGAGACGTGGTGCTTGGCGAGCTCCGCGCGCTGCTCCTTGATGACCGTGGCGCGCGCCTGGAAGTGCGCGTCGTCGTTGGCCTGCATCTTTTCCTGCGTGGCCTTGACCGACTCGGCCTCGATGCGGGCCTGGGCCGGGTCGTACACGCCGCAGGGCAGGTCGCAGTGAGCGCTGACCTTCACCTTGGGGGCAAACAGGCGGGAGAGCATGTAAGAGCTTCCTTCCTCGTGATCGTCTTCTCAGGTGGGACATTACTCCGTGAGAGACCGGTTTTCGCGGGTGCCCCCATGGGCTTAGGTCAAAAGTCCAGGGCGAGTATGGGACTGGTGGAGGATCGGACCGGGAGGTGCCGGATGGCCGAGCAGGGGTGGGAGCCGACAGCGGTGTTCGGGGTCGCCGAGGTGACGGGCCCGTCCATGGTGCCGACGCTGCGGCACCGGGATCAGCTGCTGGTGCACTACGGGGCGCGGCTGCGTGTGGGGGACGTGGCCGTACTGCGCCATCCCCTGCAGCAGGATCTGCTCATCGTGAAGCGGCTGGTGGACCGCAGGGGCGCCGGCTGGTGGGTCCTCGGCGACAATCCGGACGCCGAGGTCGTGGACAGCCGGGCCTTCGGGGTGGTGCCGGCCGAGCTGGTGCTGGGGCGGGTCCGGGCGCGCTACCGCCCGATCCGGGCCGGGCGTCAGCGGTCGGCCGTGGTGGTGCTTTCCTGGCTGGTGTCGGCGGTCCGCCCCGTACTCGCCGACCGGTCGGTCTCCAGGCGCTTGCGGGCCCGGTAGGCGGCGACGTTGGCGCGGGTCGCGCAGCGGTCCGAGCAGTAGCGGCGCGAGCGGTTGGTCGAGGTGTCCAGGTACGCGTTGCGGCACGGCGGCGCCTGGCACAGGCCGAGGCGGTCCGCGCCGTGCTCGGTCAGGTGGAAGGCCAGGCCCATCGAGGCGATGGCGGCGTACCCGGCCGTCGCGTTGGACGGGTGGTCGGCGAGGTGCATGTGCCAGTCGGGGCGGCCGTCCTCCTTGCGCGTCTCGTGACCGGAGATCTGCGGGCTGACCGGGAACTCCATCAGCAGCGAGTTGAGCAGGTCGACCGCGAGCGTCTCGTCGCCCCCGTCCGCCGCCTCGAAGATCGCGCGCAGGCGGGCCCGTACCGAACGGAAGCGGGTGACGTCCGCGTCCGTGGCGCGGCGGGCCGCCGACGCGTTGCCGCCGAACAGCGCCCTGACCGCGTCCACCGACGTGAGGGTGTCCTTGTTGCGGGCCGGCTCCTCGCTGTTGACCAGGCGCACGGCGTAGTCCGAGTAATAGGCCAGTTCCACTTGTAGTCCTTACGAGGGCGGTCTAGGGTCTCAGTAATAGCTGTTTGTGCTTCGAGGGTATTACGGAACGCGGCGGAGGAGTCCTGATGGCGAAGACGTACACGGGGTCGGCGACGGGGACGGACTGGGCGGCCTGGCAGGAGAGCTGGGACCGGCAGCAGGAGTGGTACATGCCGGACCGCGAGGAGCGGTTCCGGGTGATGCTGGACATGGTCGAGGCCCTCGTCGGCCGCGAGCCCCGGGTGCTGGATCTGGCGTGCGGTACGGGAAGTATCACGGACCGGCTGCTCAAGCGGTTCCCGAAGGCGACCAGTACCGGCGTCGACCTCGACCCGGCGCTCCTCGCGATCGCGCGGGGGTACTTCGACGGCGACGAGCGGGTCGCCTTCGTCACCGCCGACCTGAAGGACCCGCAGTGGACCCGTGCGCTGCCGCACGCGTCGTACGACGCCGTCCTCACGGCCACGGCGCTGCACTGGCTGCACAGCGACGACCTCACCACCCTGTACGGGCAGCTGGGCGGCCTGGTGCGTACCGACGGCGTCTTCATGAACGCCGACCACATGATCGACGAGAGCACCCCGCGCATCAACGCGGCCGAGCGCGCCCACCGGCACGCACAGATGGACCGGGCCAAGGCCCTGGGCGCGGTCGACTGGGCCGAGTGGTGGGAACTCGCCGCCAAGGACCCCGTACTCGCCGAGCCGACCGCCCGGCGCTTCGAGATCTACGGCGAGCACGCCGACGGCGACACCCCGAGCCTCGACTGGCACGCGCGGACGCTGCGCGAGGCCGGCGGGTTCGGGGAGGCGCGGGCCGTGTGGCGCTCGCCCTCGGACGCGCTGGTGCTGGCGGTGAAGTAACCGACGGGGCACGGCACGCGAAAAGGCGGTACGGACCGGGTGGTCCGTACCGCCTTCGTCGTGTCCGGCTACAGCACCTTCGACAGGAACGCCTTCGTCCGGTCGTGCTGCGGGTTGGTCAGCACGTCGCGCGGGTTGCCCGCCTCGACGACCACGCCGTCGTCCATGAAGACCAGCGCGTCGCCGACCTCACGGGCGAAGCCCATCTCGTGCGTGACGACGATCATCGTCATGCCGTCCTCGGCGAGACCGCGCATCACGTCGAGCACGTCGCCCACCAGCTCGGGGTCGAGCGCCGACGTCGGCTCGTCGAAGAGCATCAGCTTCGGCTCCATGGCCAGCGCGCGAGCGATCGCCACGCGCTGCTGCTGGCCGCCGGAGAGCTGGGACGGGTAGTTCCTGGACTTGTCGCCCAGGCCGACCCGGTCCAGCAGGCGCTCGGCCCGCTCGCGGGCCACCGCCTTCGCCTCGCCCTTGACCTGGATCGGGGCCTCCATGACGTTTTCGAGCGCCGTCATGTGCGGGAAGAGGTTGAAGCGCTGGAAGACCATGCCGATGTCCCGGCGGTGGGCCGCGACCTCGCTGTCCTTCAGCTCGTAGAGCTTGTCGCCCTTCTCGCGGTAGCCCACGAGCCGGCCGTCGACCGAGAGCCGGCCGGCGTTGATCTGCTCCAGGTGGTTGATGCACCGCAGGAACGTGGACTTGCCGGAGCCGGACGGGCCGACCAGGCAGAACACCTCACGCGGCGCGACCTCCAGGTCGATGCCCTTGAGGATGTGCGCGGTGCCGTAGGACTTGTGTACGCCCTCGGCCTTCACCATGGCGGTCATGTCATGCCCCCCTCGGGCTGGAGAAGGACGACAGGTTGCGCTTGACCTTCTGCCACGGAGTCGGCGGCAGTGTCCGCAGCGAACCGCGTGCGTAACGGCGCTCCAGGTAGTACTGGCCGACGCTGAAGATGCTGGTCAGGACCAGGTACCAGACGGAGGCCACGAGCAGCATCTCCATCACGGCGAACGAGGTGGAGCCGATGTTCTGCGCCGCTCGTGTCAGGTCCACGTACGTCACGACCGCGACGAGGGACGACGTCTTGAGCAGGTTGATGAACTCGTTGCCGGTCGGCGGCACGATCACCCGCATGGCCTGCGGCAGTACGACGCGGCGCATGGTCTTGCTGTTCTTCATGCCCAGCGCGTGCGCCGCCTCGGTCTGACCCTCGTCGACCGACTGGATGCCGGCCCGGACGATCTCCGCCATGTACGCGCCCTCGTTCAGGCCCAGGCCCAGCAGGGCGACCATGAACGGCGTCATGACGTCGACCATCTCGTCCTTGTAGAACCCGATGTTCAGGATCGGGAAGATCAAGGCGAGGTTGAACCACAGCAGCAGCTGGACGAACACCGGAGTGCCGCGGAAGAACCAGATGTAGAGCCAGGCGACCGCCCCGGTGACGGGATTCTTCGACAGTCGCATGACCGCGAAGACGACGCCCAGGACGAGGCCGATGGCCATCGACAGCACGCTGATCAGCAGCGTGCGGCCCATGCCTTCCAGGATCCGCTGGTCGAAGATGAAGTCCCCGACCGTGCCCCACTGGACGTTGCCCTGCGAGAACGCGTAGATCAGCGAGCCGAGCAGCGCGACCACGATCACGCCGGAGACCCAGCGGCCCCAGTGCCGTACCGGGATGGCCTTGATCTGCTCGGGAGGAGCGGTGGAAGCGGGGGTGGCTTCCGCCTTGGCGACCGGAGAGTCCTCGGGGGGCTCTTCGGCGGGCGCCTTGTCGAACTTGTCAGTCACTGTGACTGCCCTTCAGTGAACGCTTGAGGCGAGAACGCCGTGACTTACTTGCCGGCGTTGACGGTCGCCTCGGTGACGGCGCTGTCCTTGACGTCCCACTTCTCCAGGACCTTCTCGTACTCGCCGTTCTTGATGATCGCGTCCAGAGCCGCCTTGATCGCGTCACGCAGCTCCGTGTTGTCCTTGTTCACGGCGATGCCGAACGGGCCGGCGCCGATCTGGCCGCCGGCGACCTCGAAGTCGTTGCCGCCGCCCGCGGTCTTCGCGATGTGGGCCGCGACCGGGTAGTCGTTGAGGTCGGCCACGGCGGCGCCGATCTTCACACGGGTCTGCGCCTCGGCGTCCGTGTCGAACGACGAGATCTCAAGCTTGTCCTTGCCGCACTTCTTGGCCTGGTCCTTGAAGGTGTCCTCGTAGATCGTGCCGCGCTGGACGGCGACCTTCTTGCCGCAGAGGTCGTCCAGGGACTTGATGTTCTCCGGGTTGCCCTTCTTGACCAGCAGCGAGACGCCCGAGTTGAAGTAGTCGACGAAGTCGACACCCTTTCCGGCCTTCTTGCCCTTGTCGTCCAGGCCCTCCTGGCGGGCCTTCGTGTCGGACATGGCCGACATGACGACGTCCTGGCGGCCGGTGTTCAGCGACGTGATGAGGCCGTCGAAGGTGCCGCTGGTGAACTCGAACTCGACGCCGAGCTCCTTGCCGAGGGCGGCGGCGATGTCGGGGTCGATACCGACGATCTTGCCGCCCTCCTCGTACTCCATCGGGGCGTAGGCGGCGTCCGTGCCGACCTTGATCTTTCCGGCGTCCTGGTACTTCTTCGGCAGCTTGTCGAAGAGCGGAGCGCTGGAGGACTTGGTGCCCTTGGTCTCGTCGCTGCCCGAGCCGGAGCCGGTCTGGTCGCCGCAGCCGGCGAGCAGCAGGGCACCGGCGACCGCGATCGCGCCGACCGCGGCTGTCCTGGACTTGGTGGCGGTCGTACGACGGGTGGTGCGTGCGGTCATGGTTGGTTCCTCCGGCGAGAAAGGGGAGTGGCCTGGGAGGTCGGGCACACTACTTCGAGTATCGCGACCTCGTGTGATTACGGCATCTTGCCATTCGGACTAGCCCATTCAGGGCTCCAGTCATGTCAAAATCGGGTAACGGGTCACCCCCGAATCTCAACGGGCCGGTACTTCAGGGCCGGACCTTCTGTTGAGTACCGCCTTTTCGGCCGGAAAATCTCCGGCTCGTCTCGCCATTTGGAACCGATTCATGCCATCAAACGGACTTGTCCGCACATGCGGGCATGAGTCGTACCACCGCGGTGATACGGGCTCGTCGTCGATGCCGCCGATCAGGTAGAAAAGACGGTTACACCCCTCATCCGGGGCTCAGGGCGCGTGTGCGGCGCGCCCGCGCGTACGTACCTCCTCTCTGTCAGGGCGGGCCAACCGCCCAGCGCAGAGAACGGACGCGGTGCCCGCCCACCCCTCCTCAACCAGGAGCGGCCACCCTCAACTGATGAAGACTTAAGGGGTAAAACGAATGGCAGCGGAGATCGTCAATCCTCGCAGCGACAGCAGTGCGGACAGGACTATGGACAGCAATACGGGCAACAGTGCCGAAGGGGCTCCCGAGGAGCCCTTCGATCCGGCCTTCGCCCTGCACCGCGGTGGCAAGATGGCCATCGAGGCGACCGTTCCGGTGCGCGACAAGGACGACCTGTCCCTCGCGTACACGCCGGGCGTCGCCAAGGTGTGCAGCGCGATCGCGGAGCAGCCCGATCTGGTCAACGACTACACCTGGAAATCGAACGTCGTGGCCGTCGTGACGGACGGCACGGCGGTGCTCGGGCTCGGTGACATCGGCCCCGAGGCCTCGCTCCCCGTGATGGAGGGCAAGGCGATCCTCTTCAAGCAGTTCGGCGGCGTCGACGCGGTGCCGATCGCGCTCGCGACGACCGACGTGGACGAGATCATCGAGACCGTCGTCCGGCTCGGCCCGTCCTTCGGCGGCGTGAACCTGGAAGACATCTCGGCGCCGCGCTGCTTCGAGATCGAGCGCCGGCTCCAGGAGGAGCTGGACATCCCGGTCTTCCACGACGACCAGCACGGTACGGCCGTGGTCACGCTGGCCGCGCTGCGCAATGCCGCGAAGCTCACCGGCCGTACGCTCGGCGACCTGCGCGCCGTGATCTCGGGCGCGGGTGCGGCCGGGGTCGCCATCGCGAAGTTCCTGCTGGCGGCCGGGCTCGGCGACGTGGCCGTCGCCGACCGCAAGGGCATCGTCAGCCGGGACCGCGAGGACCTCACGGACGTCAAGCGCGAGCTGGCCGAGATCACGAACCGGGCCGGACTCACCGGCTCGCTGGAGACCGCGCTGGTCGGGGCCGATGTCTTCATCGGTGTCTCCGGCGGCACGGTGCCGGAGCCGGCGGTGGCGTCGATGGCGCCGCAGTCGTTCGTGTTCGCCATGGCCAACCCGAACCCGGAGGTCCACCCGGACGTCGCGCACAAGTACGCGGCGGTCGTCGCGACCGGTCGCAGCGACTACCCGAACCAGATCAACAACGTGCTGGCCTTCCCCGGGATCTTCGCGGGCGCGCTCCAGGTGCGGGCGTCGAGGATCACCGAGGGCATGAAGATCGCGGCGGCGAACGCGCTGGCCGACGTCGTCGGTGACGCGCTGGCCGCGGACTACGTGATCCCGTCCCCGTTCGACGAGCGTGTCGCTCCGGCCGTCACGGCGGCCGTGGCGGCGGCGGCTCGCGCGGAGGGTGTCGCGCGGCGGTAGTGCTCGGACCGCGCCGGTACGGGCCGCGCCGCACCCTCTGCCGAGGGGGCGGCGCGGCCTTTGCGTGGGGGCGGGGCACGGCCCCGCTCGTGTGAGCGACGCGTGTCACACCCGTGCGTGGTTCCGCCACGCATCCGGCCGCCCTATCGTCATGGTCATGTTCGCTGCCTACGCCGCCCGCATCGACCGCGACCACCCGCTGAACGGCCTTGAGCTGGGCGAGCGCCCCGCGCCCGAGGTGAGGCCCGGCTGGACCACCGTCACCGTCAAGGCCGCCTCCCTCAACCATCACGACCTGTGGTCGCTGCGCGGCGTAGGTCTCGGCGAGGAGTCCCTGCCGATGATCCTGGGCTGCGACGCGGCCGGGATCGACGCCGACGGCAACGAGGTCGTCGTGCACTCCGTCATCGGCGATACCGGGCACGGGGTCGGGCCGCGCGAGAAGCGGTCCATCCTGACCGAGAAGTACCAGGGGACCTTCGCCGAGCAGGTCACCGTCCCCGCCTGGAACGTGCTCCCCAAGCCGAAGGAGCTGTCGTTCGCCGAGGCCGCCTGCCTGCCGACCGCCTGGCTCACGGCGTACCGGATGCTCTTCACCAACGCGGGCGTACGCCCCGGCGACAGCGTCCTCGTGCAGGGCGCCGGCGGCGGTGTCGCGACCGCCGCGATCGTCCTCGGCAAGGCGGCGGGCCTGCGGGTGTACGCCACCAGCCGCGACGAGGCCAAGCGCAAGCGGGCCGTGGAGCTGGGCGCGGCGGAGGCGTTCGAGCCGGGCGCGCGGCTGCCGCGGCGGGTCGACGCGGTGATCGAGACCGTCGGCGCCGCCACCTGGTCGCACTCGGTGAAGTCGCTGCGACCCGGCGGCACCCTGGTCATCTCCGGCGCGACCAGCGGCCCGAACCCGCCGTCCGCCGAACTCAACCGGATCTTCTTCCTGGAGCTCAAGGTCGTCGGCTCGACGATGGGCTCCAAGGACGAGCTGGAGGACCTGCTGTCCTTCTGCGCGGCGACGGGCGTGCGGCCGGTCGTCGACGAGGTGCTGCCGCTGGACCGGGCCCGCGAGGGCTTCGAGCGGATGGCGGGCGGCGACCTTTTCGGAAAGATCGTGCTGACGACCTCTTGATGGACCGTCAGTTCTGCTGATGTGCTCTCCGGCACGCGACGACGACGTGCTGCTGGAGGGGTGTCCGTGGTGTCTGTGGTGTCCGTGCGAGCCCGAACGGTCCGGAAATTCGCCGCTGCGTTCTGTACGGTCGCACTGGCGGCCGGGGCCCTGGCCCCGGCGGCCGGCGCGAGGGAGGCCGACGCGGGTGACGCGATCCCCCGGCTCACCGACGACCGCGGACGCGTCCTCACCCTGCGCGGCTGGAACGTCGAGGACAAGACGAACCGCGGCGACAAGGCGCTGTCCGCCATCACCGAGCGGCACTTCCGCGACCTGAACGCCCGCGGCTTCAACTTCGCCCGGCTGCTCGTCTTCTGGGACGACCTGGAGCCCCGGCGCGGGCGGTACAGCGCGGCGTACCTGCGCAAGATCGAGCGGATCCTGGACTGGGCCGCGAAGTACGACGTCCAGGTGCTCATCGACGCTCACCAGGACGTCTTCGGCCCCGCCTTCGGGCATCGCGGCATCCCGGAGTGGGCGACGCGCACCGACGGGCTCCCGTTCACGCCCAACCCCGACGACTGGTTCTCCGAGTACTTCCAGCCGGCTGTGCAGCGCGCCTTCACCCACCTCTACGAGGACCCGGACCTCCAGCGCGCCCAGGCCGCCATGTGGCGGGTGATCGCCGCCCGGTTCGGGGACCACCCGGCGGTGCTCGGGTACGACCTGATCAACGAGCCGATGGGGGAGCTCGGGCCGGGCGAGGACCTCGCCACGGCCGCCCGCCGCATCGAACGCGAGCAGATCACGCCGATGCACAACCGCCTGGCCGACGCCGTGCGCGCGGTCGACCGCGACAACTGGGTGTTCGTCGAGCCGACCCCGATCGTGGGCGAGGGCGTGCCGACCGGTCTCGGCAGGATCGACGACCCCAAGGTGGTGTACGCCCCGCACTTCTACAACGCCGCCATGGAGGCGGGCGCCGACTACGACCCGGCGGCCGGCTGGATCGAGGCGTACGAGGCGGCCGTCACGGCGTATCCGGAGGAGCACCGCGTGCCGGTGGTCGTCGGGGAGTGGGGGCCGCTCAACAACGAACTGCCGAACATGGGCCGCTTCTACCGTGAGGCCCTGGCGTCCATGCACCGCTACAGCTCCGGCTGGGCGGGCTACGTCTGGTGCTACGGCGGTGGCTACTGCGCGGTGGACGCGGCGGGGAAGTTCCGTACGAACAAGGAGCAGACGGCGTCGCCGTACGCGCGGGCCGTGGCGGGGCGGGTGCGCGCCGAGTCGTACGACCCGCTGACCCGCGAGTTCCGGCTGTCGTACGTCGCCTCCGGGCGCGGGGTCACCGAGCTCTCGCTGCCTTCGCGTGCGCGCGACTGGCGGGTGCGGGTGACCGGGGCCGCGTGGGTGCGGGACGGGCGGATCCGGGCGTGGG
>NZ_VBVX01000165.1 GCF_005981925.1 Streptomyces albidochromogenes | reverse complement strand
CGGCATACGAGATGAGCGCTAGTCTCGTGGGCTCGGAGATGTGTATAAGAGCCAGCCTCCGGCGCCTCTTACGTCCTCCACGGCCCCGCCCGTCACCGCGACGACTCCGCCGCGATGCCGGCCCGCCGCAGCACGATCGCCTGGCGCACATAGTCGAGCCCGGTCACCACCGTCAGCACGACCGCCGCCGCCATCACCCAGAACCGCAGCGTCGCGAGCGGGCCGGTGAGCGCGAGCACGTACATCCCGACCGCCACACCCTGCATGAGCGTCTTCATCTTGCCGCCGCGGCTGGCCGGAATGACCCCGTGCCTGATCACCCAGAAGCGCAGCACGGTGATGCCGAGCTCCCGGAACAGGATCACGCCCGTGACCCACCAGGGCAGATCCCCGAGCGCCGACAGACAGAGCAGCGCCGCGCCCATGATCGCCTTGTCGGCGATCGGGTCGGCGATCTTCCCGAAGTCGGTGACCAGGTTGTACGTACGGGCGAGGTGCCCGTCGAAGATGTCCGTGATCATCGCGACGGCGAACGCCGCCCACGCCCAGGCGCGCCAGGCCGGGTCGTACCCGCCGTCCTGGAGCATCAGCACCACGAAGCCGGGCACCAGGACCAGCCGCATCATGGTCAGGAGGTTGGCGATGTTCCACAGGCTGGCCTGATTGACGGCCGCAGCGCCCAGCTTGCCGCCGGGCGCCGGCTTCGCGCCGGTTCCACCGGCAGCGGATGCCGGGACTCCGGTCATCTGCCTGCCTCCTCGTCGGGGGTCTGGGGGTCGCCTCCCAGCAGCTCGCTGTACTCCGCCACCAGATCCACACCCTCGGTGGCGATCACCTTCGCGGCGACCATACGCCCCACGGACAGCCCCTCGGCCGAAGTGAACAGCACCTGGCCGTCCGTCTCTGGCGCCTGGTGCGCCGCGCGGCCGACCGCGCCGTCCTCACCGTCCACCGACTCGACGAGCACCTCGACCGTCTCCCCGAGCCGCTCCTCGGCCCGCTGGCTGGTCAGCTCGTCCGCGAGCCGCGAGATGTGCTCGAGCCGCTCGGCGATGACCTCGGCGTCCAGCTTGTTGTCGTACGTGACGGCCTCGGTGCCCTCCTCGTCGGAGTATCCGAAGACGCCGATCGCATCCAGTCTCGCACCCGTGAGGAAACGCTCCAGCTCACCGAGGTCCGCCTCGCTCTCGCCGGGGAACCCGACGATGAAGTTGGACCGCACACCGGCCTGCGGCGCCTTGGTGCGGATCGTCTCCAGCAGTTCGAGGAAGCGGTCGGTGTCGCCGAAGCGCCGCATCGAGCGCAGCACACCGGCCGCCGAGTGCTGGAAGGACAGGTCGAAGTACGGCGCGACCTTCGGCGTAGACGTCAGTACGTCGATCAGCCCCGGCCGCATCTCGGCGGGCTGCAGGTAGCTGACCCGTACGCGCTCGATGCCGTCCACCTCGGCCAGCTCGGGCAGCAGCGTCTCCAGGAGCCGGATGTCGCCGAGGTCCTTGCCGTACGACGTGTTGTTCTCGGAGACCAGCATGATCTCCTTCACGCCCTGCTCGGCCAGCCAGCGCGTCTCGCCCAGCACGTCGGACGGGCGCCGCGAGATGAACGAGCCGCGGAACGACGGGATGGCGCAGAAGGAGCACCTGCGGTCGCACCCGGACGCGAGCTTCACGGAGGCGACGGGGCTGGTCCCCAGGCGCTGGCGCAGCGGCGCGCGCGGACCCGAGGCCGGCGCGAGGCCGTCGGGCAGGTCCTCGGGCGGCGTGTCCTGGGCGTGCCCGGGGAGCGCGACGTCGGGGGCGGCCTGGCGCTCGGCGGGGCTGATGGGCAGCAGCTTGCGCCGGTCGCGCGGGGTGTGCGAGGCGTGGATGCCGCCGTTGAGGATGGTCTGGAGGCGGTCGGAGATGTCGGCGTAGTCGTCGAATCCGAGTACGCCGTCGGCCTCGGGCAGCGCTTCCTGGAGTTCCTTGCCGTACCGCTCGGCCATGCAGCCCACGGCGACGACGGCCTGGGTCTTGCCGTGGTCCTTCAGATCGTTGGCTTCGAGCAGGGCGTCGACGGAGTCCTTCTTGGCGGCTTCGACGAATCCGCAGGTGTTGACGACGGCGACGTCCGCGTCCGAGGCGTCCTCGACGAGCTGCCAGCCGTCCGCTGCCAAGCGGCCTGCCAGCTCCTCCGAGTCCACCTCGTTACGGGCGCAGCCAAGAGTGACAAGGGCGACGGTGCGGCGTTCGGGCATGGACTCAAGACTACTTTGTCCCGGCGCACGCCCCCGCCGCGAGGGGTTGCGGGGGGCCGGCGGCCGCTGATCGCGGTCCGGCCCCGGGCCCTTCCGGCCCTGCCCCGGGGCCGGAAGCGACCAGGTCAGCCGACCTCCGGGTCGCCCTTGGTGTAGGTCAGCCGCTGGACCTGGCCGGCCTGGAACTCGTCGCCGACCTCCTTGCCGTTCACGAACAGCTGCATCGCGCCGGCGTCACCCAGTACGAGGTCGATCTTCTCCTTGTCGGTGAAGGTCTTGGACTCGCCCTTGAGCAGCAGCCCGTCGAAGAGCAGGCGGCCGTTGTGGTCCTTCACCGAGATCCAGCTCTTGCGGTCCTTGGCGGTGAGGGCGACCGTCACCTGATCCTGCGGGACGGCCGCGATGGCGCTGTCCGACGGGTCGGGCTTGGGGTCGGCGGGCTTGGTCGGGGAGGACTTGGCCGGCTTGGTCGTGGCGGGCGTGGAACCCGCTACGTCCCGGGAGCCGCCGCTGCCGTCGGTGCCGTTGAAGAGCGTGAAACCGACGAAGCCGACGACGGCGACGATCGCGGCGACCATGGCCGCGGTCCAATTGGGGCGGCGGGCCTCCGGGCGGATCCGTTCCGCCTCGAAGAGCGGCGCCGCGGGCGTGGGTGCGGGCCGTCCGCCGTGCTCGTCGTCGTACTGGGCGACCAGGGCGTCCGGATCGAGGCCGACGGCGCGGGCGAGGGTGCGGATGTGGCCGCGGGCGTAGACGTCGCCTCCGCAGCGGCTGAAGTCGTCCTGCTCGATCGCGTGCACGATGGGGATGCGCACCCGGGTCGAACCGCTGACCTCGTCGACCGTCAGACCCGCGTCCACACGGGCCTGCTGGAGAGCGCGTCCGATCGAGGGCCGGTCGTCTTCGACTGAAGGTTCGAACGATGGCCTGTCGTCTTCGGGAGAGTTGCCGATGGACACGGGGGCGCCTTTCGAGCGTGAGCCACCTGCTGGGTGTTCAGTCTAGGGGGGGTACGAAAGCGTGAGGCAACTGGGAGGGCGGAGTTTGTACGCCATCAGAACTGACTGACAGCCTGATGGTGACACCATCTGCCTCCCCCTCCCCTCAACTGGACGTACGAACCGGGGAAACGGTTGCTCACCACTCTCTTACGGGTGAGAATCTCCTCGGATCATAGCGAGCATTTCATCCAATTCATCCGGTTTGACGAGCACATCGCGCGCCTTCGATCCCTCACTCGGCCCCACGATGTTCCGCGACTCCATCAGATCCATCAGCCTGCCCGCCTTCGCGAAGCCGACACGCAGTTTCCGCTGGAGCATCGAGGTCGAGCCGAACTGCGTGGACACCACGAGCTCGGCCGCCTGGCACAGCAGGTCCAGGTCGTCACCGATGTCCTCGTCGATCTCCTTCTTCTTCGCCGTCCCGACGACGACGTCCTCCCGGAAGACCGGCGCCATCTGGTCCTTGCAGTGCTGGACGATCGCGGTGACCTCGTCCTCCGTGACGAACGCGCCCTGCATACGGGTCGGCTTGTTCGCCCCCATCGGCAGGAAGAGGCCGTCGCCCTTGCCGATCAGCTTCTCGGCGCCCGGCTGGTCCAGGATGACCCGGCTGTCCGCGAGCGAGGAGGTCGCGAACGCGAGCCGCGAGGGCACGTTCGCCTTGATCAGGCCGGTGACGACGTCCACGGAGGGCCGCTGGGTGGCGAGCACCAGATGGATCCCGGCGGCGCGGGCCAACTGGGTGATGCGGACGATGGAGTCCTCCACGTCACGCGGCGCCACCATCATCAGGTCCGCCAGCTCGTCGACGATGACCAGCAGGTACGGGTACGGCGAGAGCTCCCGCTCGCTGCCCTCGGGCGGCTTGATCTTCCCGGTCCGCACGGCCTGGTTGAAGTCGTCGATGTGCCGGTAGCCGTACGCCGCCAGGTCGTCGTACCGCAGGTCCATCTCCCGCACGACCCACTGGAGCGCCTCGGCGGCCCGCTTCGGGTTGGTGATGATCGGGGTGATCAGGTGCGGGATGCCCTCGTACGCCGTCAGCTCGACGCGCTTCGGGTCGACCAGGACCATCCGCACGTCCTCGGGGGTCGCCCGGACCATGACCGAGGTGATCAGGCAGTTGATGCAGGACGACTTTCCCGATCCGGTGGCGCCCGCGACCAGGACGTGCGGCATCTTCGCCAGGTTGGCCATCACGTAGCCGCCCTCGACGTCCTTGCCGAGCGCGACGAGCATCGGATGGTCGTCCTCGGCCGCGTCCGCGAGGCGCAGTACGTCGCCGAGGTTCACCATCTCGCGGTCGGTGTTGGGAATCTCGATGCCGACGGCGGACTTGCCGGGGATGGGGCTGATGATGCGTACGTCGGGACTGGCGACGGCGTAGGCGATGTTCTTCGCGAGCGCGGTGATCCGCTCGACCTTGACGGCCGGCCCCAGCTCCACCTCGTACCGGGTCACCGTCGGGCCCCGGGTGAAGCCGGTGACGGCCGCGTCGACCTTGAACTCCGTGAAGACGGTCGTCAGCGAGGCGACCACGGCGTCGTTGGCCGCGCTGCGCGTCTTGCCGGGGCCGCCGCGCTCCAGCAGGTCGAGCGAGGGCAGGGCGTAGGTGATGTCCCCGGCGAGCTGGAGCTGCTCGGCACGCGGCGGCAGCGGCTGGGACGCCTCGGGCTGCGCCTTGGTCAGATCCGCCACCTTCGACCCGGACGCGGTTCCCGCGCCGGAACCGGCCCCGGAGCCCGATCCGGACAGGGGCGCGGGCACCGGTGTGCGTTCCGGCTTCCCGGCGCCCTCGCGCGCCGGTGGCACGGCGGCCGGGCGCTCGGTGGAGACCCCCTGCGTCAGATCGGCCACGAGCGCCGACGGCGGCAGCCCGTTCAGTACGGCGCCGTCCAGCGCGGCGGCGGCGGCCGCGGCCACGTCCACGGCGTCCAGGGCCCGCGCCCCGGAAGCGGGCTGCGCGGCGGCCCTGCGCGGCCGGCGGCGCAGGGTGAGCGCCTCCTCCTCCACGAGGTCCGCGTCGTACTCGGCGGGAGCCGGGGCCCGGCGCGCGGGCGAGCGGCGCGCGCCGGCGGGAAGCGCCTCGCGCCACTGCTCGTCGTACCGCTCGTCGTCCTCGTAGTACCCCGGCGGCGCGGCCAGGATGCCCAGCATGATGCCGAGCTGCCGCAGCCGTTCGGGGACCGCGTTGACGGGTGTGGCGGTGACGACGAGCAGGCCGAAGACGGTGAGCAGGAGCAGGAGCGGTACGGCGAGGACGCTGCCCATCGTGAAGATCAGCGGTGTGGAGGCGGCCCAGCCGATCAGTCCTCCGGCGTCCTGAAGGCCCTCGATGCCGTCACCGCGGGACGGCGCTCCACAGGCGACGTGGACCTGTCCGAGGACGCCGACGACGAGGGCGGAGAGCCCGATGACGATCCGGCCGTTGGCCTCCGGCTTCTCCGGATGCAGGATCAGCCGTACGGCGACGACGCCCAGCAGTATCGGCACCAGCAGGTCGAGCCGCCCGAAGGCGCCGGTCACCAGCATCTCGACGAGGTCGCCGACCGGCCCGCGCAGTTGCGCCCACGTACCGGCGGCGACGATCAGCGCGAGACCGAGCAGCAGCAGCGCGACACCGTCCTTGCGGTGGGCCGGGTCGAGGCCCTTCGCGCCCCGCCCTATGCCGCGGAACATCGCGCCGACACCGTGCGCGAGGCCGAGCCACAGGGCGGTCACGAGCCGGAACACGCCGCTGGTGGGGGACGGCGCCGCCTTGGCGGCGGGCCTGGCCGCCGCCTTCTTGACGGGCGCCTTCTTCACCGGCGCCCTCTTCACGGGCACGGCCTTCTTCGCCGCGACGGCGGACTTCTTGACGGGCGCCGCTTTCTTCGCGGCGCCGGTGGTACGCCCGGCGCGCGCCTTCGCGGTGCCCGCCGTGCCCTGGGAACCCTTGCCGGACGTACGTGAGGCCATGGTGGTGAGGTTACCGGTGCGGGACGCGACGGACACGTGTGCCCACCGCTTCACCCGTTCGTGTCGTGCCTCGGGAGGCGGGAAACTGACGCCGCCTCACCGCGCCCGCAGCGCCCGGCCGGTGCCCTCGTTCAGTGCTGCGACGGGAACGGGGGCGTCGCGCCGCTGGTCCCCGGCTCGAGCGCGTCGAGCGCCCGGCGCAGACCGGTGAGCTTGCGCTCCAGGTGCGCGGCCGTGGCCACGGCCGCGGCGTCCGCGGACTCGTCGTCCAGCTGCTTGGAGAGCGCCTCGGCCTGCTCCTCGACGGCGGCGAGCCGCGCGGAGAGTTCGGCGAGGAGTCCGGCGGGCTCCTTGGTGTCGCCCACGGAACCCGTCTGGCCCCCGCCCTCCAGCTGGAGGCGCAGCAGCGCCGCCTGCTCGCGCAGTTGGCAGTTCTTCATGTACAGCTCGACGAAGACCGAGACCTTGGCGCGCAGCACCCACGGGTCGAACGGCTTGGAGATGTAGTCCACCGCGCCGGCCGCGTAACCCCGGAAGGTGTGGTGCGGGCCGTGGTTGATGGCGGTGAGAAAGATGATCGGGATGTCCCGGGTCCGCTCTCGCCGCTTGATGTGCGCGGCGGTCTCGAAACCGTCCATCCCCGGCATCTGGACATCCAGCAGGATGACTGCGAAATCGTCCGTCAGCAGCGCTTTGAGCGCTTCCTCCCCTGACGATGCCCGTACCAGTGTCTGATCGAGCGCAGAGAGGATGGCCTCCAGCGCCAACAGATTCTCCGGCCGGTCATCGACCAGGAGGATCTTGGCCTTCTGCACCATGGCCCGCCCTCCTCGCCCCGGCAGTGCACCGGGCGCCGCCCCAGGGGACGACTCTCTTGCGTCGCCCGTCCTTGTGCCGGTCATGGTAGCCGCACCCCGCCTGTCGCCACACCCTGTCACCGCGATGTCACTGTGCACGTAGGAGAAACGCGGTGGGAGACCAGAAGGTTCCCCGAATACCGCGCGCTCACACGCCTTCGGCCACAGCCGGTCGGCAACCCGCCGGTTTCCTCCAGCCTACGGTCACTCCCCCCGCATCCACTGATCCATCACCGAGAGCAGGTGGTCGGGATCGACCGGCTTCGTCACATAGTCGGAAGCTCCGGACTCGATGGCCTTCTCCCGGTCGCCCTTCATCGCCTTCGCCGTCAACGCGATGATCGGGAGCCCCGCGAACTGCGGCATCCTGCGGATCGCCGTCGTCGTCGCGTAGCCGTCCATCTCCGGCATCATGATGTCCATCAGTACGACCGTCACATCGTCGTGCTGCTCCAGGACTTCGATGCCCTCCCGGCCGTTCTCCGCGTACAGCACGGACAGTCCGTGCTGCTCCAGGACGCTGGTGAGGGCGAAGACGTTACGGATGTCGTCGTCGACGATCAGCACCTTCTCCTGGGAGAACATGATCCCGCGACGCGGCTGCGGCGTCGCCGTCTCCTGGCCGCCCGAGGCCCACGACTCCTGCGCCGCCCCCGACGGCTCGTCGGCCTGACCGGACCGTCCCGGCCGGCCGTTTTCGTCGGACGCCCCCGCCTGACCTGCCGTCTGCCCCGGCAGCGCCGTCCGCTGGTCCCCGCCGGCCACCGCCCTGCGCCGGCGCCGGAACAGCCCGGAGGGACCGCTCTGCGGGTCCGAGGGAAGCCTGGCCGGCCCGTGATCGGCCGGCGGCGCGTCGGCCGACCGGTCGTCGTCCGGGGCGCTCCCGCGCAGCGGCTCCATCGCGCCCGGCGTGAGCTGCGGGTAGCCCTGCGGCGGCAGTTCACTGGGGTGCAGCGGCAGGTACAGCGTGAACGTCGAACCGCGGCCCGGCTCGCTCGCCGCGTGGATCTCGCCGCCCAGCAGCCTGGCGATCTCCCGGCTGATCGACAGACCGAGGCCGGTGCCTCCGTACTTCCTGCTGGTCGTCCCGTCGGCCTGCTTGAACGCCTCGAAGATCACCCGCATCTTGCTGGCCGCGATCCCGATGCCCGTGTCGGTCACCGAGAAGGCGATCAGATCGGCGTCCACGTCCCGCAGTGAACCGGCCTCCAGCAACTGCTCGCGGATGGCGTTCGGCACGTCGGTCTTCGCCGGCCGGATGACCAGCTCCACGGCCCCGCTGTCGGTGAACTTGACCGCGTTGGAGAGCAGGTTGCGCAGGACCTGGAGGAGCCGCTGCTCGTCCGTGTGCAGCGTCGCGGGCAGCTCCGGGGACACCCGTACGGAGAAGTCCAGTCCCTTCTCCGCGGTGAGCGGCCGGAAGGTCGCCTCCACGTAGTCGACGAGCTGGACCAGCGCGATCCGCGTCGGGCTGACGTCCATCTTGCCCGCCTCGACCTTCGACAGGTCGAGGATGTCGTTGATCAGCTGGAGCAGGTCGGAACCCGCCCCGTGGATCGTCTCCGCGAACTCCACCTGCTTCGGGGAGAGGTTCGCGTCCGCGTTGTCGGCGAGCAGCTTCGCGAGGATGAGCAGCGAGTTGAGCGGCGTGCGCAGCTCGTGCGACATGTTCGCCAGGAACTCGGACTTGTAGCGCATCGAGACCGCCAGCTGCTCGGCGCGCTCCTCCAGGACCTGCCGGGCCTCCTCGATCTCGGTGTTCTTCACCTCGATGTCGCGGTTCTGCTGGGCCAGCAGCTCGGCCTTCTCCTCCAGTTCGGCGTTGGACTCCTGGAGCGCCTTCTGCCGGTTCTCCAGCTCCGCCGACCGCTCCCGCAGCTGCTCGGTCAGCTCCTGCGACTGCTCCAGCAGCACCTCGGTCTTCGTGTTGACGCTGATGGTGTTGACGCTCGTCGCGATCATCTCGGCGATCTGGTTGAGGAAGTCCTTCTGGATCTGGGTGAAGGGCTGGAACGACGCCAGCTCGATCACCCCGAGGACCTTCCCCTCGAAGAGCACCGGCAGCACGATCACATGCGCGGGTGGCGCCTCTCCGAGACCGGAGGAGATCTTCAGGTAGCCGGGCGGCACGTTGTCCACCAGGATCGTGCGCTTCTCCTCCGCCGCCGTACCGATGAGCGTCTCACCGGGCTTGAAGGACGTCGGCATGGAGCCCGCCGAGTAGCCGTAGCTGCCGCGCATGCGCAGCTCGTACGGGCTGTCCTCGTCCGCGCCCACCTCGCTCGTGCCGCGCGTCGTCAGCGCCAGGAAGAACGCGCCGTGCTGCGCCGAGACGACCGGGGTCAGCTCGCTCATGATCAGCGATGCCACGTCGTCGAGATCGCGGCGGCCCTGCATCAGACCCGAGATGCGGGCCAGGTTGCCCTTGAGCCAGTCCTGCTCCTTGTTGGCCAGGGTGGTGTCGCGCAGGTTCGCGATCATCGTGTTGATGTTGTCCTGGAGGACCTGGATCTCGCCCGCGGCGTCGACGTCGATCTTGAGATTGAGGTCGCCGCGGGTCACCGCGGTGGCGACGGCCGCGATGGCGCGCACCTGCCGGGTCAGGTTCCCGGCCATCTCGTTCACGGATTCCGTCAGGTCGCGCCAGGTGCCGTCCACGTCGCGTACGCGCGCCTGGCCGCCCAGGATCCCCTCGGTGCCCACCTCGCGTGCGACCCGCGTCACCTGGTCGGCGAAGGAGGAGAGCTGGTCGACCATCGTGTTGATGGTGGTCTTGAGCTCCAGGATCTCACCGCGCGCGTCGATGTCGATCTTCTTGGTCAGGTCGCCCTTGGCGATGGCCGTCGTGACCATCGCGATCTGGCGGACCTGGCCGGTCAGGTTGGACGCCATCGAGTTCACCGACTCGGTGAGGTCCTTCCACGTACCGGAGACACCGGGGACCCGCGCCTGGCCGCCCAGTTCCCCTTCCGTACCCACCTCACGGGCCACACGCGTGACCTCGTCGGCGAACGACGACAGCGTCGTCACCATGGTGTTGACGGTGTCGGCGAGCTGCGCGACCTCGCCGCGCGCCTCGACCGTCACCTTCTTCGTCAGGTCGCCGTTGGCGACCGCCGCCGACACCTGCGAGATGTTCCGCACCTGCGACGTCAGGTTGTTGGCCATCAGGTTGACGTTGTCGCTGAGGTCCTTCCAGATGCCGGTGACGCCGCGTACGCGCGCCTGGCCGCCCAGGATGCCCTCGGTACCCACCTCGCGAGCGACCCTGGTCACCTCGTCGGCGAACGACGACAGCTGGTCGACCATCGTGTTGACGGTGGTCACCAGCTCCAGGATCTCGCCCTTGGCGTCGACCGTGATCTTCTTCGACAGGTCGCCCTTGGCGACCGCCGTCGTGACCTCGGCGATGTTGCGCACCTGCGACGTCAGGTTGTTCGCCATGGAGTTGACGGACTGGGTGAGGTCCTTCCACGTACCGCTGACGCCCTGCACCTCGGCCTGGCCGCCCAGCATGCCCTCGGTGCCCACCTCGCGGGCCACCCGGGTCACCTGCTCGGCGAAGTTCGACAGCTGGTCGACCATCGTGTTGAGGGTGTTCTTCAGCTCCAGGATCTCGCCGCGCGCGTCCACGTCGATCTTCTGCGACAGGTCGCCGCGCGCCACCGCCGTCGCGACCTGGGCGATGTTGCGGACCTGGGCGGTGAGGTTGCCGGCCATGCCGTTGACCGAGTCGGTCAGGTCCCGCCACACACCGGCCACACCCGGCACCTGCGCCTGGCCGCCGAGCCGGCCGTCCGTACCCACCTCGCGGGCCACCCGCGTCACCTGGTCGGCGAAGGAGGAGAGCTGGTCGACCATCGTGTTGATGGTGTTCTTCAGCTCCAGGATCTCGCCCCGGGCGTCCACGTCGATCTTCTGCGACAGGTCGCCGCGCGCCACCGCCGTCGTCACCTGGGCGATCTGGCGCACCTGCGACGTCAGGTTCCCCGCCATGAAGTTGACGGAGTCCGTGAGCTCCTTCCACGTACCGCTGACGCCGTCCACCCGCGCCTGACCGCCGAGGCGGCCCTCCGTACCCACGTCGCGCGCCATCCGCGTCACCTGGTCGGCGAACGACGACAGCTGGTCGACCATGGTGTTGACGGTGTTCTTCAGCTCCAGCATCTCGCCGGAGACGTCCACCGTGACCTTCTGCGACAGATCGCCGTTGGCGACCGCCGTGGTGACCTGCGCGATGTTGCGCACCTGGCCGGTCAGGTTGCGGAAGGCCGTGTTGACGGAGTCCGTCAGGTCCTTCCACGTGCCCGCCGCGCCCGGCACCTGCGCCTGGCCTCCCAGCAGACCCTCTACGCCGACCTCTCGCGCCACGCGGGTCACTTCGGAACCGAAGGACTGGAGCTGGTCCACCATCGTGTTGACGGTGTTCTTCAGCTCCAGCATCTCGCCCGCGACGTCGACGGTGACCTTCTGCGTCATGTCGCCGTTGGCCACCGCCGTAGTGACCTGCGCGATGTCCCGCACCTGCGTCGTGAGGTTCCGGAACACCGTGTTGACGGAGTCCGTCAGGTCCTTCCACGTGCCCGCCGCGCCCGGCACCTGCGCCTGCCCACCGAGCAGACCCTCGCCACCGACCTCGCTCGCCACCCGCGTGACCTCGTCGGCGAAGGTACGCAGCGTCTCCGTCATCTGGTTGATCGTCTCGGCGAGCTGCGCGACCTCGCCGCGCGCGCTCACGGTGACCTTCCGCGACAGATCACCGTTGGCGACCGCCGTGGTCACCTCCGCGATCCCGCGCACCTGGGCGGTCAGGTTCCCCGCCATCAGGTTGACCGAGTCCGTCAGGTCCTTCCAGACGCCCGCCACCCCGGGCACCTGCGCCTGGCCGCCCAGCTCGCCCTCCGTACCGACCTCGCGCGCCACGCGGGTCACCTCGGAGGAGAACGACGACAGCTGGTCGACCATCGTGTTGACGGTGTTCTTCAGCTGGAGCATCTCGCCGGCCACATGCACGGTGACCTTGCGTGACAGATCACCCTTGGCGACCGCCGTCGTGACGAGAGCAATGTCACGGACCTGGGCCGTGAGCCGGTACGCCATGGTGTTGACGGAATCCGTCAGGTCTTTCCATGAACCGGACATACCGCGCACCTGGGCCTGACCACCCAGTTTGCCCTCGGTACCCACTTCGAGGGCGACACGCGTCACCTCGTCCGTGAACGCCGACAACTGGTCGACCAGGTTGTTGACCGTACGCCCGACCTTCAGGAACTCGCCCCGCAGCGGATGCCCCGCGCCCTCCCCACCCTCGGCGCTCAGGGACCGCAGTTCCATCCGCTGGTCCAGGTCGCCGTCCGCCACCGCGGACAGCACCCGGCCGACCTCGGAAACCGGCCGCGCCAGGTCGTCGACCAGCGCGTTCGACGCGTCGATCGCGGTCGCCCACGAGCCCTCGCAGGCCCCCGTCTCCAGCCTCTCGGCCAGCTTCCCCTCACGTCCGACCATCCGCCGTACTCGGGCGATCTCACCGGTCAGATGCAGATTGCGGTCGGCGACCTCGTTGAAGACGGCGGCGATCTCGGCCATCACCCCGTCGCCCGACACCGTCAGGCGTTTACGGAAATTGCCGTCCCGCATCGTCACAAGGGCCTGCAGCAGCCTGTTCAGGGCCGCTGTGTCCACTTCGGTTGTCCCATTGTTCCGGGACCGTCCGCCTTTTGCGCGCGTGCTGGTGCTCCGCGCGGCTGCGCCAGACTCCACCGTGTCCCTCCCGCAGGGGTCGACCGTACTCATCGAGCTTCGCCCGAAGCCTTCCCAGTGTTTCACCATGGCCGAACCAGGCCATAACAGTTCGGCAGCTTCGCACACCCCTCCCCGGACTCCGGGGGCGGAAACACTGGTGACCGGCATCCGCTCGGACATGGAAGGTAAGTAACCTGGCTTCCGGCTGTCCAGCCGCCCCGGTCCGCCCGGCGGGGGCGGTGACGCGAGATCCACCACCAGGCACCGGAGGGGCGGGCCGATCATGGCAGAGCCGGGCGTCGAGACGCGTACGAGGAGTTCTGTGATCACCGCGCGGGCGGCTGCCAGCTTCGACCCCGTGGGACGGTCCGTCGCGACCGCCCGCGCCTTTGTCAGGGACACACTCCAGGGCTGGGGTTATACGGACATCGTGGACGACGCCGTCGTCCTCACCAGCGAGCTCGTGACGAACGCCGTGGTGCACGCCGGCACCACGGCCGACGTGCTCTGCCTGCGTACGGACGAGGGCGTCCGCGTAGAGGTCGGCGACCGCTACCCCGAGCGCGACGTCCCGCTCCAGGGAACGGCCCAGTCCTTCGGCAGCCCCGACCGCGAAGGCGGACGCGGCCTGCTGTTGTGCGCGGCCCTCGCCTCCCGCTGGGGAGTCGACTACGCGCCCACCCACAAACACGTCTGGTTCCAGCTCGACCTCCCCGAACGCCCGGTCGGCATCCGCTCGGCCGGCCCCGTCCTCCCCGTCGAACACCTCCCGGTCGCCGACGGCCGCATCCGCGTCGCCGTCGTCCAGATCGACCGCTCCGGCGCCATCAACGCCTGGAACGAGGACGCGGAGGAGCTCTTCGGGTACGACGCCGACCAGGTCACCGGCAAGCAGCTCACCGACTTCGCCGCCTGGCCGCACACCCCCGGCATCGCCACCGGCATCGCGGACGCCCTCCAGCTCTCCCGCTGGGAAGGCAGCTACGGCGTCCGCGCCGCCGACGGCCGCACGGTCCCCGTCTACGCCTCCCACCTGCGCGTACGGGACACCTCCGGCGAGCCCTCGACCGTCTGTCTCCTCGTACGCGACTTCGAGCGCGCGGTCCTGCAGTCCCCCCAGCGCACCCCCGGCGACACCGCCAAGGGCTCGCTCTCCGAGGGCCGCACCACGGACCCCTTCGAGGTCTTCATCGGCTCCCCCGCCCCCGACGACCTCGACGGGCTCCTCCAGCGCACCGTCGAGCGCTCCCGCGACATGCTGGACGCCGACTCCGCGTTCCTGCTGCTCGCCACCGACGACGAGACCGAGCTGGAGGTACGGGCCACCACCGGCCTCCCGTCCGCCCGCCAGCGCTTCGCCCGCGTCCCCGTCGAAGCCGGGACGGGCCGCTACGGCTCCGCCCGCATGCCCGCCGTCCACGATGACCTCACCGCCGTCCCAGGAGCCGTCCCCCTCCTCAACGGCACCGGCATGCGCTCCGTCGTCACCGTCCCCCTCAAGGTCGAGGGCCGCCTCACCGGCTCCCTCGGCGTCGCCGCCGAAGCCCCCGGCCGCTACTCGAACGAAGAGGCCCTGCGCCTGCAGTTCGCCGCCGACCGCATCGCACTCGCCGTCGAGTCCGCCCGCCTGGGCGAGCTGGAGCGCCTGCGCCGCGGCTCGCTCTCCTTCCTCGTCGAAGCCTCCGACCTCCTCGCCGGTACGCTCGACCGCGACCAGACCCTGGCCCTCATGGCACAGATGACGGTCCCCACGCTCGCCACCTGGTGCGCCGTCTACACGATCGCCGACCAGTCCTCCGAGCCGTACCTCTCGTTCGTCCTCCACGAGGACGAGGAGCGCATCGACGGCCTCAAGGCCCTCCTCTCCAAGAT
>NZ_VBVX01000164.1 GCF_005981925.1 Streptomyces albidochromogenes | reverse complement strand
ACGTGATCGACGGCCAGTACGAGGTGTGGGGGGTGCACGAGCAGGGCGGGATGGGCCTCGTCTACCGGGTGCTGCACCGGCAGTGGGGAGTCTTCCTGGCGGTGAAGACCCCGCGCCCCGAACTGCTCACCACGGACGGCTTCCTCGACCGATTCGTGGCCGAGGCGGAGACGTGGGTGTCGCTCGGGCTCCATCCGCATGTGTGCGCCTGCCACTACGTCCGGACGCTCGACGGCGTTCCACGGGTCTTCTCGGAGTACGTGGGCGGCGGCAGCATCGCGGACCGGATCAGGGAGGGCAGGCTGTACGAGGGCGGTGAGGCGGCTGCTCAGGCCAGGATCGTCGATTTCGCGATCCAGCTCGCGTGGGGGCTCGACCACGCCCACGGCCGGGGCCTGGTGCACCAGGACGTCAAACCGGGCAACGTGCTGGTGGGCCTCGACGGCACGGTGAAGGTCACCGACTTCGGCCTGGCCCGGGCCGGCAAGGGCACCGGCTTCGGCTCGGGCACCGGCTCGCCGACGGGCGTCGACCGGCCGGGCGGGACGGTCCTCGTCACCCACGGCGGCCTCACGCCGGCATACGCCTCACCCGAGCAGGCGGCCGGGGAACGCGTGGGACGACGCAGCGACATCTACAGCTTCGCCGTCTCCGTGCTCGAGATGTTCACCGGTGAGGTGACGTGGCTGGCAGGTCCCGCCGCGGAAGAGGCGCTGGCCGAATTCCGGGCGCAGAGCTCCTCGGGCGGCCAGCACGGCCGGTCCGTCATGCCGGACGTGCTGGCAGGTCTGCTCGCGCGCTGTCTGCGCCAGGACCCGGCCCGCAGACCCGCCTCGCTGGCTGACGTCGCCGGAGTACTGGTGGATCTGTACGAGCAGCTGACCAGCACCCCGTACCCCCGCCCGGTGCCGACAGCTGCGGACCTGCGCGCCGACGAGCTGAACAACCGGGCCCTCTCCCTGCTCGACCTGGGCAGGTCGGAGGAGGCCGAGCGGGCCTTCGAGGAGTCCTTGGCCGCCGACCCGCGGCATCTGGCGGCGACGTACAACCTCGGGCTGCACCAGTGGCGCGGCGGTGTCCTCCTGGACGACGAGTTCATCGCCCGTCTGGAAAGCCTGCGCGCCGACACCGGCACCGACCCGTGGTGGGCCCGGTATCTGCTGGCCCAGGTGCATCTGGAACGCGGTGACCACGACAGCGCCCGCTCGCTCCTGGACGAGATGGACCACGACCGTCCGGGCGCGCGGGAGTCCGCAGCGCTGCGGCGCGTGCTGGAGGCCGGCCGGGGGACCACGGTTCGCACCGAAGCGCTGCCCGGAAGGGGCGGGTGGACGCGACGGCGCCTGTCCGCGGACGGGAATACGCTGCTCGCCGGCGGGAGCGACGGCCGGATCCGGTTGGGGAACCTGCCGAGCGGGGAGTGCCGGCACGCCCTGGAAGGGCATGACAAGGAGATCGTCGCCCTGGACATCGACGCCGCCGGCCGCCGGGCCGTGTCCGCCGACGCCGACGGCGTCGTACGGCAGTGGGACCTCGTGGAGGGGCGCGGTCTCGGGCTGCGGGGACCTGGCGTCACCGGTCCGCGACCGCATCGCGTCAGCGAGCTGCGGCTGACTCCCGACGCACGTACCGCGGCCGCTGTGCTGAACGGACGCCTCGTCGCCTGGGACTTCCCGGACGGCCGGTGGTACAGGGCGTCGACCCGGCGGTGCAGACGGAGGAGTTCACCGCTCTGGAGCTGAGCGCTGACGGCAGCCGCGCCCTGACCATGGCCGGTGCGAGGACCGACACCTCCGACAGCATGGTCCAGGCATGGGAACTGGCCACCGCCCGCTGTCTGTGGAGGCTGCCGGAGAAGCGGCAGGTGAACGCCATGGCGCTCAGCGCCGACGGGCGTCGTGCCGTCCTCGCGGTGATCGCCGGCCCACGGCGCCACGAGATCCAGGTGTGGGACATCGACCGCGGCCGGCTGGTGCACAGCATGACGGGACCCGGGTGGATCGTGACGACGCTCACGCTGAGCCCCGACGGACGCTTCGCCCTCGCCGCGGTGGAGGAGGACCGCCGCCTGCGCCTCTGGGACCTGGACAAGGGCCGCTGTCTGCGGACCTTCCACGGGCGCAGGGCCGACCACAGGGGCCCGCTGATCAGCGTCGGCAATCACGCGACTGTGGCCGTCGACGAAGACGAGGCGCGGTGGCTGAGCTGGGACCCGCCCGGGATGTTCACCGCCGCGCCGGCACTCGGCCGGCCCCGCCGACAGGTGGATCTGGACCGGCACGGCCGCTGGGCGGCGGCGCTCCTGGCGGCGGCCGAGAAGGCGCTCGCCGCAGGCCGCACCCCCGAGGCGCTGGACCTGGTCAAACGGGCCAGGGCCGTGCCCGGTCACGAACGCGATCCGCGCGCCATGGACCTGTGGCGGACGCTGGGAGCCACGGCCACCAGGGCCGGGCTGCGCTCCATCGGACCGGTGCGAACACTTCGCGCCCTCACCACGGTGTCGTCGGTGGCGGTTTCCGCGGACGGGCGCGTCGCGTGCGGGGCAGGGGGCGGGGTGGTCCGCCTGTGGGACACCGCGAGCGGCGCGCAGATCGTGGAGTGGGAGGACGACGGTTCGGGCGGAGTCGGACTGACGGGCGGCGGACGGCGGGTGGTGGCGAGCGGAAGGCAAAAGATCGTCATGCGGTCGGCGCCGGCGGGACACTGGCCGGTGCGGCTGGACACCGACCCCCGCGACGGCCTGCGGGGCCGTCGCGGCATCGGCGTGACAGGAGACCGTGGGACGGCGTCCGTCAGCGCGGCCGGACTCGTCCTCGCCGCCTGCATGGATACCGGGCTGCGGATGTGGGACATCACCGAGGGAGAGTGCGTGCGGACGCTGCCCGGGCACGGTGTCCAGGTCAACAGCGTGTGGCTCGACCCCGACGCGCGGCGGGCGGTGTCCGCCCACTACGACGGTTCTGTACGGGTGTGGGACATCGACGCCGGGACGCATGTCACCGTGTCGCAACCGGGCGCCTGGGTCAGTTCGGCGTGCCTCAGCGCGGACGGCCGGTACGTCTTGAACGCCGGGGAGCACGAGGGCTGGACGCTCTGGCTGACCGACGCGGTGACCGGCCGGTTCGTCCGAGGCTTCGGTGAGGTGCGGGACGACGAGAAGGCCATGGACGAGGACGACGAGCCTTGCGAGGTCTGGGTGGCGCGGCTGAGTTCGGACGGACGGTTCGCGTTCTCCGGGGACGGCGAAGGGTACGTCCACATCTGGGAGACGGCCACCGGGCGCCGTATCAGGACCCTTGAGGGGCATGCCGAGGAGGTGCAGGACCTCGCTCTCACACCGGACGACCGCCTGCTGCTCTCCGGCAGCGCCGACGGGACCGTCCACCAATGGGAACTCGATTGGGAACTCGCTGCTTCGGAAGGGGAAGGGGAGGCTTCGCGATGACCACACGAGTCGAGTGGGCGGCGGTTGGCGATGCGTGAGGGAGCCAGGTACGCCGACAGCGTCGTGTTCGTCCTGGGGCGGGCGCTCGTGGAGGCGCACGCCGGTCGGGCGGCCGAGGCGGAGCCCGACCATCTGCTGGTGGGGCTCGGCTCGTTGTGCCGGCCCGACCTCGCGGAGGTTCTTGGCCGCAGACGACTGGACGCCGACGCCCGGCGTGCCGTCGAGGCCGATGCCCGACGCGTGAACCAGCACTTCGACGAGGCCGACGTCAGCCCGCGTGAGCTGCGCCGCAGCCTGCGCGACGCGCTCGCCGCCCGGGCCACGCCGGAAGCAGGGGCCGTTGGTGAACGCCGTCTCGGCCGTGCCGCGCGTCGCGTGTTCGTCCGCGCCACCGAGCTGGCCGGGCCGGGGGCGGTGGATGCCGTGAACCTGCTGCGGGCCGTACTCGAGGCGCTGTCCCCGGTGGGGCGGAAGGTGCTGGAGTCGTACGGCATTACGGACGCACTCGCGGCATTCTTCCCGGCGGGGGCCGAGCAGCCGACCGGCACCCCGTACCTCGACCACTACGGGCGGGACCTCAGTGCGCTCGCCCGCGCGGGCAAGCTGCCGCCGCTCATCGGCCGTCGGGACGAACTCCGGGCCCTCGCCCGCGTCCTGGTGCGCCGGCACAAGGCGAATGCCGTGCTCGTCGGGCACGCGGGGACCGGGAAGACCGGCATCGTCGAGGGTCTCGCTCAACGGCTGGTATCCCCCGGCGCGCCCGCCGATCTGGCCGGCGCCCGCATCGTGGAGCTGTCCATGTCCGCGCTGGTGGCGGGCACGAAGTACCGCGGCGAGTTCGAGGAACGGCTCCAGGCCGTACTGGCGGAGGCCCGCGGCGCGCCGGACGTCGTCCTGTTCATCGACGAACTCCACACCGTCCTGCACGCCGGGGGCCGCGGAGCGAGTGACGCCGCCAACATCCTCAAGCCCGCCCTGGCCCGGGGCGAGCTGCGCTGCATCGGTGCCACCACGCCCGGTGAGTACCGACGCGACATCGAGGACGACGCGGCGTTGCAGCGGCGCTTCGGCGTCATCTGGGTGGACGAGCCGGGCCGTGCGGAGTCCGTGGCGATTCTCGCCGGTGTGGCCCAGTCGTTGGCGGCACACCACGGCGTTCGGATCGAGACAGGTTCGGCCGAGGCAGCCGTCGACCTCACCGTCCGGCATCTGCCCGACCAGCGGCTGCCGGACAAGGCCATCGACGCCCTCGACCAGGCGTGCGCCGCCGCCCGTATCCGCACCCTCGGCCCCGACGGCGCGCCTGCCGGCGAGAGCCTGCGGGTCGGACGGGACGAGGTCGCCGCGGTGGTGGCCGAGCGGGCCCGGCTGCCCCTGCAGCACGTGGCGCAGGGAGAAGCGGAACGGCTCCTGGCCATGGAGGAGCATCTGGGCCGCCGCGTCGTCGGACAGGAAGAAGCGGTGCGCGCTGTGGCCGAAGCGGTACGGGCCGGCCGGTCGGGGCTCGGTGACCCGCGGCGTCCGGTCGGCGTACTGCTCTTCGCCGGACCGACCGGTATCGGACAGTTGACAGACGCCCGGGGGCGTCGGGTGCCGTTCTCCGAAGCCGTGGTGATCCTCACCTCAAACCTGGGGGCCGACCCGGCCCCCGCGTACCCCGCCGGCTTCGCACCGAACGGCGGCACCCCTCGCCGCCCTGCGAAAGAGGCGGTCATGGCCGCGCTCCGGCAGCGGCTGCGGCCCGAACTCCTCGGCCGAATCGCCCGGGTGGTGGTCTTCGCGCCGCTGTCGGACGCCTCGATGG
Organism: Streptomyces albidochromogenes; assembly: GCF_005981925.1. Lineage (GTDB taxonomy): Bacteria > Actinomycetota > Actinomycetes > Streptomycetales > Streptomycetaceae > Streptomyces > Streptomyces albidochromogenes. The sequence continues at coordinate 9,633 of NZ_VBVX01000164.1, read as the reverse complement.
ATCCCGTGCTGGACAAGCTGCTCACCCAGGTGGATGCCCGGCTCTCCTCCCGAGCCATCGACCTGACCGTCACTGCCGCCGCCCGTGCGCTGCTGCTCCGCCACAGCTCCGGCGCACTTGGCGGGGCCAGGAAGCTGGAACAGGCCGTCGACCGTCTACTGGTCCAACCGCTCGCCCAGGCCCTGCTGACCGGAACCGTTACCGACGGCGCCAGGGTACGCGCTGACGTTCTGGGCCAGGAGTTGGTCTTCGTGCCCGTGGATTCGCCTGCAGCGGAGGAAGAACGATGACCGCACCTGCCACCGTCACGCTCACGGTCGTCAAGGGGCGCCTGGAGCCCCCTGATTACGTCTTCGATGCCCGTACCACTTGCGTTGTCGGCCGTTCCCCGGACTGTTCGCCGCGGCTGCCGAACGACGACCACCATCGTACGGTCTCCCGCCACCACTGCCTGATCGACATCAATCCGCCCGACATCCGTGTCCGCGACTTCGGCAGTCTCAACGGCACGTTCGTCAACGGGCAGAAGATCGGGCAGCGGAGCGCCGGGCTCACCCCCGCTGAGGCGGCGGGAGATTCCTACCCGGAGCGCGACCTGGCGGACGGCGACGAGATCCGGATCGGCGAGACCGTTCTGCGGGTAGGGATCACACGGCAGGTCACACGCGAGCTTGTGACCTGCGCCAAGTGCGGCCGGGACGTCGGCGAGAAGATGCACGGCCGTGACGGCGAAATGCTGTGCGCTTCCTGCCAGTCGGAGCCGGCTGCCGTACTGAAACTGCTGCTGGAGCTGGCTCGCGGCGGGCGTGGGGATCTCGCGGCGATCCGCGGCTACACCGTGATCCGCGAGCTCGGCCGGGGCGGCATGGGCGCGGTGTACCTGGCGCGGCACGAGTCCACCGCCGCGGAGGTGGCCCTGAAGGTGATGCTGCCCCGGACGGCGGCGAACGCGACCGCCCGGACTCGCTTCCTCCGCGAGGTGGCGCTCACCCGGGCGTTGACGCACCCGCACGTGGTCGCCCTGCACGACGCCGGCTTCGCGGACGGCACCTTCTACCTGACCACCGAGTTCTGCACCGGTGGCAGCCTGGACCGCCTGCTGGTCAAGCGTGGGGGGCGCCTGTCGGCCGAAGAGGCGGTGCCGCTCGCCGTGCAGGCACTGCACGGTCTGGAGCACGCGCACCGGCAGGGCGTCGTCCACCGTGATCTGACCCCGTCCAACATCCTGCTGCACCCGCGCCCGGACGGCACGATGACCGCGAAGATCGCGGACTTCGGCATCGGGAAAGCCTTCGACCAGGCCGGACTGAGCGGTCTGACACGCACCGGGGCCACTGCGGGCAAGCCGATGTTCATGCCACGCCAGCAGGTGGTCAACTTCCGCAGGGCGGAGCCCGCCGTGGATGTGTGGGCCCTGGCCGCCTGCCTGTACAACGCCCTGACCGGGAAGACACCGAGGGAGTTCCCGCCCACGAAGGACCCGTGGCAGGTCGTACTGCAGGAGCCGGCGGTGCCGATCCGGAAACGTGAGCCCGGTGTCCCGCCGGCGCTGGCGGACATCATCGACCAGGCACTCCAGGAGCGGCCACAGATCGGCTTCCTCAGCGCGGCGGAGCTGAGACGGGAACTGGAGCGGGTGTGAAGGGCTCAGTGCCGGCCGGCACGTTCGTCGGCCCCAGTCGTTACCCAGCTCGGAGGCAGCGGTGTGGCTCTGTCGGGGATCACGTCGGCGCTTCCGGGACCCCCGGGCACGTCGAGTTCAGAAGTACCGCATCACAGCGGCATCGAACTCGTCGGTCCAGTCGAGAGCCGTAGGCGGCCGATAGTCCCGCGCCCGTACGTGCTCGACGAGCTCGGCGGGAATCTCCAACGGTTGGTGCGCCAGGTACTCGATGGAGTCGACCCGCCAGATCCATTCGCCGTCGGAGTGCAGGGAGGGCCCACCCGGGATCGTCTGCCGTTCGTCGAGCAGGTGCGGAGTGTCCTCCATCACGTCGAATGCCCCGGGGCTCTCGCGGAGATACCGGACGACGGCGTCCCGGTCGGGCAGCGCCCGCGTGGCCACCGACTCGTAGATCGACGGCAGGTGGCCGTGGTCGCCCTCGTACATCTCCCGGTACATTCCCACGGTCCTCAGCTCCACCGCACTGTCCTTCGCTTCGACAACCACCGTTCGGCACACCCGGCTTCGCGTCGAGCGTACCTGTCTGTAGCCTCACCAGGATGACGGCAGACAGGTACAAGGGCTGGGACTCGGAGACGCGGTTCCAGAGCTTGCTGGACGAGCTGATACCGCTCGACATGGGCAGCTGGCTGCTGCCGGAAGTGCGGGCCGCGCTCGCCACGCTGGGATGGCAGCTTCTCCCCGTCTCCCCTGGGCAGCACCCTCCGGACCCGGCCCGGGGGCGGCGCCCGGAGGTGGCTTGGACCCTGGGGAGTCCCCCCGAGGGCCCTCGCCAGGGCGTCGGGGTGCTGACGATGGCGTCCGGGGACTCCGAGCAGGTGCTCGGCCTGGAAGTCAACCTCACCTATGGCATCGCCTACGACGATGACCACTCCAGCGAATGGCACTTCGCCCAGACCGCCCGCGAACTCACCGAACGCGCCCTCGGCGGACCGCCCACCTGGCTGGCCGGCCCGGGCCCCCGGGCGGTGTGGCACAGGCCGGGCGTCAGCGTGGCCGTCATGCTGGACGAGGGCTGCGTCATCCTCCAACTGCTCCGCACCGCTAACGGCACCGAGTCCCGCCCGGGGCAGCCGGACGTGTGGCGTGGCTCGGTCCCCGCGCACCCCTGCGCCCCCGAGCCTCCGCAGCCCGTGCGGAACTGGACGGACGCCCAGGCACGGCTGAGTGCCGTGATGCAGGCGCTGTGCGCCCAAGTGCCCACCTTGCCCGGCGCCTTCACCATGAACCTGTCCTCCGCCCGCGACCCGCTTCGCTTCGTCAGCGCCTGGAACGAGGAGGAGGATCTCCGGGTCGAAGCCTTCACGCACTTCGCGGACCTGGCCGACCCCGAGCGGCTCACCCGTCTCGGCTGGCGGCGCCGCGGCGGCCTGTGGCAGCGCCGGTTCCGCGGTGCGCAGAAGCGGAGCGAGCATGCCCGCGAGGCCACGGCCCTGCTGGTGGACGCGCTCATCACCCTGGAGGTGGACACCTCCGAGTTGGTCTACTCCGGCGAGTTGTCCACCCCTCGCGGGCTCCGGCACCTGGAACTGTCGCACCTGGGTGTCCCCCGCGCCGCCCCGGAGGAGACGACCCCGGCGGGGGGGTAGGCGCCAAGGAGGCGCCACGCGGACGCGGCAGGAGCTCCTGAACGCGGGGAACCTCCGATGGGATCGGACCTGGCGCGCTCGCTGTCAATCCCGTGATTCGTAGAGACCTTGGTTATGCAGCCTGGCCCTGGAGACGGGTGTGGCTGCGTGCTTCGCGGCTTGACGCTCAACCTCGCCGTTGTTCGTGTCCCTTGATCGTTTCGGTGCGGCTGTGGGACGGACCGGAGGCTGTCGCGTAACTGCTGCTCGTTGGCCGTCAAGTACGAGTCGGCGTTCGATTCCGGTCTTCTGCGCCGCCTCGGAGCCTTGCTCTGTGGGGCAGAACTTTCTCCCGTGCGACCGTGACCGTGTTCTCGAGATGCCGCAGGACGTGCGGGAGTGGCTGCCGCCCGACCACCTGTGCTGGAAGGTGCTCGACGTTGTTGACCAACTTGACCTGACTGCGTTCGTGCACAGCTACCGCGCTGACCGCCAGGGGCGGGCGGCCTATCCTCCACAGACTCTGATCGCGTTGCTTCTGTACTGCTACAGCAAGGGAATCCGGTCTTCTCGCAAGATTGAGCAGGCGTGCTTCGATGACGTGGGCTGCCGAATCATTACCGTGAACCGAAGAGTCGACCATTCCACGTTCGCTCGGTTCATCAGACGTCATCGGGCGGCTTTGAAGCTACTGTTTGTGCAGGTCCTGGCGGTGTGCGGTCGCCAACAGGGTCTGGTGAACCTTGCGGCTGTTGCGGTGGACGGCTCTCCCATGGAGGCGAACGCAGCACGCAACTCCAACCAGCGCCTGCAGCGGCTGGAAAGCGTCATCTCGGAATGCGAAGCCGAGATCGACTCGATGGTGAACGACTCACTGGAACTCACCAGGTCCTGTGAGGCGGTACGGGGAACGGACGCGGACAGCGACGTGGCGCCGAATGAGTGGCCACGGCTTTCTCGATTACTCGACCGGCGCAACCGGGCAGTCGTGGCCAGACAGAGGCTGTTCGAGCGGGCTCTTCCCTCCGCTGGGGAGATCCGGCTCAAGGTCGAGGCCGCCGAGCGCATGGTGGCCCGGGCGGAGAAGCGACTGGCCGCAGCATCTGAGGCCCATCAGAAGAAGCTGGAGAAGTACGCCGCGCGAACCAGGGCGGACTGACTTTGGCGGCGGGCCGCCGCGGGGCCAACGGCCGGCCGCCAGTGCCGATGGAGCACAAAACCGTAATCGTCCGGCAGCGGAAACGGCTGGTCAGAGCCCAGGCATGGCTTGAACGGGCGCGAAGCCCAAGACCCGTTCCTTCTCCGACCGCCCGCGCCTCTCTCAGCGATCCTGATTCACGGATGATGCTCAGCAAGCGCGGCGTGTTCGTTCAGGGCTACAACATCCAGATAGCTTGCGCCCGCCGCCAGCTCCTCCTGGCGATCGAGGTTCAGGACAACCCGTCGGACATGACAGCCCTCGTCCCCATGGTGAACAAGACACAGGTCAACCGCCTTTCCGCCGGGATTGAGCATCCCATCCTGCTCTGGCTCGCCGACAGCGGATACGCCTCTACCTCGGCATTCGAGGCCCTCGCTGATCTCCCGCTCCTGGTCTCGGTGACCAGCGAGGCTTACCAGGCAGGCTTCGCAGCGAAACGCGAAGGCCCTCGCGGCGGTCAGCACGAGATGGCAGCCCGCCTCGCCACACCTTTGGGCCGGCAGCAGTACCGACAACGAAGTGCCCTGGTGGAGCCCGGATTCGCCCAGCTCTTCCAACGTTTTGGACGCCGGCTCAACTACCGCGGACGCGACGGCGTGGACACCGAGATCAAACTCCTCGGGGCGGTCCACAACCTCAGCAAACTCTTCGACCACAAGGCCAAAACAAGCTCTTGACCACTACCGGACAGCAGTTACGCGACAGCCTCACCGCCTTCCGGCGGAGGTTGCGAAACCCTCGCCGGACGCGGGCCGGGGACAGCCGTTCGGTTTTCACGGCCGGTGGCCGGACGCCTGTTGACGGCGTATACGAGGTGGCACAGACCAACTAGTAGGACTCCGTTACTGAGGTTTTCAGGGTGGGGTCGGCGGGTTGATAGCCAGACCTGTGGCGGCGAGGCAGCCGTCGATCAGACGGGGCCGGAGCTGGATTCTGCGTAACGCACGGCGGAGTGTGTGGTCGAGGTCGTCGGGTGTGCCGAAGGCGGTGTTGGCCATCGCTCTGCGCACGAGTGACCAGAGGGCCCCAACGGGATTGAGGTCGGGTGAGTAGGGCGGAAGGCGGATGGTGGTGAGCCAGTCGTGCTCGGCCTCGTACTGCTTCAGACCTGTGGCCAGGTGGGTGTTGAGGTTGTCCCAGACCACCACGATCGGGCCGCCCAGCTGGATGTGCGCCCGCACCAGCAGGTCGCGGTAGTCCTTCCAGGAGAAACTCTTGCGTGCGCCCTTGAGGAGAAGGTGTGTGCGGGGACGGTGGATGAGACGGCTCTTCTCGCCGGGTTTGTAGCAGCACAGCGCGGCGACCGAGGTCCGGCGGCGGGACCTGCCACGCACGCGGATGATCGGGGTCTGCCCGCGTCGGCCCCAAGTGCGGGCACGGGGCGGAGTCATCGAGAAGCCGGCTTCGTCTTCGAAGACGATCCAGGCCCCGGATGCCGCCGCGAGCCTTTTACCCGCGGCCACACCTCCTTGTTCCACAGCTCCACCGCGTGCTCGTCACGCTCCATTGCTCTGCGGGCGGGCGCCTGCCAGGACCAGCCGTGCCGTTTCAGTAGCCGCCACACCGTCGCCACCGACAGGCTCACCCGCAGACGCTGGCGGATCACCGTCTGAACCCGGACCAGGGTCCAGCGTTCGTCGTCGAAGCCGTGCGCCGACGGGCCCTTGCCGAGTTCCTCCTCGAGCACCGCGAACTGGGCGTCGGTGATGATCGGGGAGTTCGCCGGACCTGCCGACTGCAGAGCCTCCATGCCGCCCTCGCGCCAGGCGCGGCGCCAGCGCTCCACCGACCGCACACTCACTCGCAGATCCTTCGCGATGACCGCAGTCTTCTCACCCGCCACGAACCGCTGCCCGGCCTGAAGCCGGATCCCCTCACGAAACGCCCGACGCTCAGCGGTCAGGCCCCCACCCTCCGGATACCTCACCTCAATGGCTTACCGCAGGGATCATGAGCCGTCACTACCCGACGACAACCCGAAATCCTCAGTAATCAACAAGCTCACCGTCCGGGAAGGGCCGGGTGTCCTCCTTCCAGTGCTTTCCGCGATACTGGGAAAAACGCGGCAGCACTGCATTCCCGTTACGCCAACCGATGAGGTTGCGAGAAGGGGGCGGAGCGCACACCCGTGGCATGTGGAGCCGCCCCCGACTTGGCTGCCGTGCGCTGATTGCTACTTCCAGCCATGCTCTGACAGGCTGCCGGTATCTCGCAGGTAGCCGAGCAGCCCTTCCTGCGGGTACTCGATGATGTCCTCGGGCAGTTCGTGAACGGTGAACCATTCCAAGCCAAGGCACTTGGCAGGTTCCCTGTTCACGGGGTGCCCGCTCCATCGCGTGGCCTCGAAGAAAAAACCGATCCGCTCCACGGTCTCGCTCTGCTTGTGGTGCACGACTTGTACGAGCCGCAGATGATCCGGATCGACCGCGACGCCGGTCTCCTCCAGCAACTCCCGGGCAGCCCCTTCGGTCAGGGGCTCGCCACGGTCGAGCTTGCCTGACGGCATGTGCCAGCGGCCGTAGCCATAGGGGCCGCCGCGCTGAGAGAAGAGCAGCTTGTCGCCGTCGCGGAGGATGACGTGCGTGTCGATGACGGGTTGTGCGGGTTCGGGGTTCATGGTCCCTGGGGGGGTGTTCGGTTCGGTGAGGCAGTCGACGCTACCGGGGGATCGGGGATCTCGTCGGCGATTCGGGATGCGACCTCCGATGGGGTGGCGGCGCTGGTGTCCAGGACCGGCACGTTCACGTTCTTGACCATAAGGGTCTGGTTCACCTCCGCTCACGCGGAGAGCACTTCGCGCGGGCCGACCTCGGGTGTGCGGGCTACGGTTCACCTCCGCTCGCGCGGAGAGCACTCCACGAGAAAGGAGCAGGCCCAGCCGTTCTGCGGTTCACCTCCGCTCGCGCGGAGAGCACGCGTCGGCCGGCATGTCCCAGAGTGCGAGCCTCGGTTCACCTCCGCTCGCGCGGAGAGGACCACGATGTCCAGGTCGGCCATGCTCAGGACTCCGGCTCACCTCCGCTCGCGCGGAGAGGACGCCGCCCAGATGCCTGGGTGTCTGCGGTCCGTCGGTTCACCTCCGCTCGCGTGGAGAGGACTGCCGAGTGATCGGCGTCCAGTGGGCCACCGTCGGTTCACCTCCGCTCGCGCGGAGAGGACGGGTCAGCGGCCATCGCCCGTCTCGGCGCCTACGGTTCACCTCCGCTCGCGCGGAGAGGACGGGTCAGCGGCCATCGCCCGTCTCGGCGCCTACGGTTCACCTCCGCTCGCGCGGAGAGGACCGACGACCTGCGCGGGTGGATCTGATGGGCCGCGGTTCACCTCCGCTCGCGCGGAGAGGACACGTGGTGGGCGGTGACGACGACGGCTTCCGGCGGTTCACCTCCGCTCGCGCGGAGAGGACGATGGCCCGTTCATCGCCATCCAGTCGCTGATCGGTTCACCTCCGCTCGCGCGGAGAGGACCGGCGCCGGGAAGGCAGCCATGGGCGCGGACGCGGTTCACCTCCGCTCGCGCGGAGAGGACGCGGGCGACGGACGCCCGGCCGAGCCAGGGCACGGTTCACCTCCGCTCGCGCGGAGAGGACGGCCGTCAGGACACCTCGGGCTGCGGGTCCAGCGGTTCACCTCCGCTCGCGCGGAGAGGACAGCCGCATCATCTCCTCGCGCAGCTTGTCCGACGGTTCACCTCCGCTCGCGCGGAGAGGACAGCCGCATCATCTCCTCGCGCAGCTTGTCCGACGGTTCACCTCCGCTCGCGCGGAGAGGACGCAAGGCTCATGACCGCGGACTGCTCCACGGACGGTTCACCTCCGCTCGCGCGGAGAGGACCCTCTTTGACCTGGCACGTTAAAGTGGGTTTGCCATTTCTTGACCTTCTCGCTGGAAGGCGATCAGTGTGAGGCCGTCGAAGTCGAGGGGCTCTCGCCGGCGGGTTCCTGCTGTTCGGAGTTGGAAGCCTTGTTTGTTGTCGGCCGGGTGGGCGAGGACTGCGATGCCGTCGTTGGTACAGGCGGCGACGGCTGACCAGAGTTCGTCGCGGACCTTTGCCGAGACTGTGCCGACGTAGAGCTCTGGTGTGACTTCGAGGAGCCAGCGGGTGAGGGCGCCGCGCAGGTGGTCGGGGACGGCGGTGGCCGAGATGACGATCATCGAGGACATGGGCCGTGCCCTTCCGGTGGGCGGGTCACAGTTGATCTCCGTGGTTGACGCCGGCGGGTACGGAGCCAGCGACCGGGTCCCACAGGTCGACCAGTTGTTCTTCGGGATCGGGGTATTCGTAGGTGTGGTTCGGGTCGAGGAGCTGCTGGATGTCGGTGACGATGCGGGGGAGCAGTTGGAAGAGGCGTAGTTCGTGGCGGAAGGAGCGGCGTGCTTCGCCTTCAGGGTTGGAAGACGCGTGGAGGGAGAAGGCGAGCGGAATAGTGAGCTCGGCCTTGTAGAGGTCTGCGATGTCGTAGACGAAGGCTTGCTGGTTGCCGTTGTGGACGAAGCCGAGGGCGGGTGAGCAGCCGAGGGCGGTGATCGCGGCGTGCACGATGCCGTAGAGGCATGTGTTGGCCGAAGACAGGGCGAGGTTGATGGGGTCCTGGCTGTCCCACGAGGCAGGGTCGTAGGCCCGGCGGAAGCGGCCTATTTTGTACTGGCGGGCCAGGAGTTGGTAGTGGGCTTTGACGCGTTGGCCTTCCATGCCACGGAGTTTGTCGAGGTTGGTTCCGTCGGTGGCGGTGCCGTCTCCGAAGCGCAGTTCGTACATAGCCTGGGCGATGGCGAGGCGGTGGGTGTTGTTGGCCCAGGCGCGGGCCTGGCGTTCGAGCCAGAGGGTGGTGAGGGATTCGGGGACGGCTGCGGAGTAGCAGCGGACGCCTCCTGATCCGGCGGTGACGACGGTGGTGCCGTTATTGGCGAAGGTGGCGAGGGCGCGTGCGGTGATGGAAGTGCCTGGGCCGAGGAGGACGCAGCTGAGGGCTGCGGTCGGCAGGTAGACGGTTTCCGGTCCTCGTTGTTCGCTGGTGACTTCCGCGCAGACTCCTGTGTCGTCCTGGTGGATGCGGACGATGTCGAGGTAGAGGAAGGACAGGGAATCGGCGATGTGGGGGAGCATGGCGACGGTGGGTGAGGCGAGTTTGCGCCGGGCGTTGCTTGTGGTGAGGGGCCTGCGCGCAGGGGGTGGGGTCACTG
>NZ_VBVX01000163.1 GCF_005981925.1 Streptomyces albidochromogenes | reverse complement strand
GGGTGGTGGCGGGTGGCGGACCGCCGGACGCCTCGGGTGTCCGGGTGGTCACGCGCGTACCGGGGTGCCGCAGGGCGCACAGGAACGCGAGCCCGAGCGCGATGGCCATGCCGTAGAAGACCCACTGGTTGGCCTCGGCGAAGTCCATCCGTACGGCGTCCATCGACTGCCGCATGACCGTGGCCACCGGCCCTTCCCCGGTCGGCTGTCGGGTGTCCGGGTTCCCGGAGACGGCTTGGGTGATGTCCCGCGCCGCGTCCCGCGCGGCGTCCTCGGCCACACCCCGGGCGCGGAGGGTCTCCACCACCCGGTCGGTCGTGACGTGGGTCAGGACCGTGCCGAACACGGCCAGGCCCACACTCGCCGCGAAGTTGCGGACGGTCTGCGTGATGCCGGTGACCTCGCCGTACGAGGCGCCGATGGACCGGTTGACGGCGTCGGTGGAGGCGGGCGCCAGCAGCAGCCCGACGCCCGCGCCCGCCATCGCGGCGTACGGCCACTGGTCGTGCATCGACAGGTCCGTCATCTTGTGCGCCCACAGGGCGAACCCGGCGGCGCCCAGCGCCGTGCCGATCTTCATGGCCGGACGGGCCCCGCGCCGGTCCAGGATCCGCCCGCCCCACTGGGACGCCAGACCGAAACCGATGAAGAAGTAGAGGAGGAACAGCGCGGCCTGGTTGGGCGACGCGCTCAGCGACACCTGGGCGTACACCGAGGCGAAGAAGAAGACCGGGACGAAGGCCGTCATCGCGAAGAACAGCACGAGGGTGTCCACCGCGAACGCCCGGTCACGGAACACCCGCAGCTGGACCAGGGGGTGGCTCACCGTGAGCTCGTACCGGCAGAACAGGGCCAGGACGAGCAGACCGCCGACGACGCAGCCCCAGGTGGCGGCGCTGCTCCACCCCCAGGCCGACGCCTGCTGCAGGCCGAGCACGCTCAGCCCCATGCCGACGGCGACCAGAACGGCTCCCGGCACGTCCAGTTTCTCGTGCCGCCGGTTGTCGGGGATGTGCGCCAGGGCGGTCAGGACGAGGGCCACGAGGGCCACCGGCACGTTGATCCAGAAGATCGCCCGCCAGGTCCAGTCGGTCAGCCAGCCACCGAGCAGCGGGCCGACGGCGGTGAGGGCCCCGGACAGCCCGAAGAACAGGGCGAGCGCCCGGCCGCGCCGGTCCACCGGGAACACCGCGACGACCACGGCGAGGGCGGCGGGGAACATGAGCGCCGCTCCGAGGCCCTGGGTCGCCCGGAAGATGATCAACCACGTCTGCGCGAAGTCCCCGGACGGCACACAGCCGCACAGCACGGACGAGACCACGAACACGAGCGTGCCGGTCAGCATGATCCGGCGGTGCCCGAAGAGGTCCGCGAGCCGCCCGCCCAGGGCGAAGAACGCGGCGAGGGAGAGCAGATAGGCGTTGATCACCCATTGCATGCCGGACGACGACAGGGACAGCTCGTCGACGATGCTGGGCGCGGCGATGCTCACGATGGTCTGGTCGATGAACGTCATCGACACGGCGAACAGCATCGCCGCGAGGGCCAGGGACTGATGCGCCGTCCCGGCACGTTCCGGACCTGGGGCTCTCCTGATGCCGGTCATACCGGGATTCTGGTCCGCCGTCGCCCCGGGCGCACCCGGAGCGCGGCGGGCACCGGGCCCGCGCGGCCGGTCACCGCGCCAGCACGATCACCTGGTCCGCGGCGGCGAACCGCACCCGCTGGTGCTTGTCCGGGTTGATCCGTACGCCGTAGTCGGGGCCGTCCGCCGAACGCTCCCGCAGCCGGTATCCGATGGCGCACTCCCGTCGGCGGCGAGCGGACGCGACGACCGTGGCGAATGTGATGTCGCGGCCGGGCAGCACGTACTGCGCGGCGGGCCTGAGACAGATCTCGTGTCCGCCGGCGTTGAACAGCTCGTCGAAGACGTCGGCCAGGTGCGGACTCTCCGAGATCTGCGTCATCAGCTGGCTGATGAGCCTGCTGCTCACGATGAAGTCGGCGCCCTCCCGCACGGGCGCGAGCAGCCGGTTCCGGTCGTCGGCCAGCTCCGTGGTGAGGGAGAGTTCCAGGCGTGCGGCCTCCTCGACGGCTCTCAGGTGCAGCAGTGCGACCAGCGTCCTGTCGTCCGCGTCGGCCTCCGTGCCCGGGCCCTTGTCGCCGATGACGATCACACTGTCGTACGACGGCACGTCCAGCGCGGCCAGGGTCCGCGGGTCGGTGATGTCACCGCGGTGCACGGTGACGTCGAGGTGCCGCCCCGTCCCCGCGAGGTCGTACGCGTCCCGCATCGCCGCCCCGTCGCCGAGCGCCACGACGTCCAGGGTCGTTCCCGGGCTCACGTACTGGTCCAGCTGGTCGACGATCAGCGCGGCCCGGCGGTTCCAGCCCAGGAGCAGCAGGCGCTCGGGGCGGGGCCTCGTCGCGCGGGCGGGGACGATCGCGTCCTCGTCGACGGGCGGCAGACCGGCCGCGACCTCGGCGGTGTCGTCGTCCCGCGAGATGACGACGATCCGGTCGGTGGCGCCGATGACGGTGCCGGGGTCCGGGTTGAGAGCGACCGTGCCCTCGTCACTCAGGAGGCCGACCACCGAGGACGCCGTGAACGACAGGAGCGCCTCGCCGAACGTACGGCCGGTGAGCGCGGGAGCGGCGACGGTGTAGAACTCGTCGCCCTCGAAGTCCAGCAGCTCCTGGTACACGAGGGAGAGGCCGGGCCGGCGGGAGGTCTGCACGAGCAGCCGGGCGACGATGTCGTCGATGTTCAGCACGCGCCCGCCGGGCGGGGCGGCGAGAGTGGCCGTGAGGTGGTTGCCGGCGTCGCGGACCGCCGCGACCACCACGGCGCCGCCCGCTCGGCAGGCGGGGGAGCTGAGCGCGAGCAGGGTCTTCACCACGCGGGAGTCACCGTCGTCCCCGCTCGGCGGAAGGACCAGCACGGCCTTCGCCGTCCGCGGGCCGACCCTCGCCAGGGCCGCGGGGTCGGTGGTGCGGCCGTTTCGGCAGATGATCCGGGTGGAGCCGGTGCGCGGCAGGTGGGTGGAGATCTCTTCCTCCATCTCCACCTTGTCCTTGGGGGCGAGGACGGCGATGGCCGCCCCGCGCTGGTTGACGTTGGCCGCCACCAGTTCCGTGACCACGGGGAAGACCTGGTCGGACCATCCCAGTACGACGGTGTGCCCCTCCTCCATGACGGTCGAGTGCCCCAGCCGCAGCGCCATGATCCGTTGGTTGATGCCCGTCGTGATCAGGCTGACCAGCGTCGAGACGAACAGCAGGGCGACCAGCGCGAGGCACACCGACGCCAGCACGTAGACGGGAGAACCGACCGCGCCGCCGATCTTCAGCGTCTGCCCCACACTCGCCCACACGGCGGCGAGCCGGCCGGAGAGGGTGGCGGGCGGATGGCGGTCCGCCCACACCAGCACCACGCTGGCCGGGATCACGACGAGCAGGCAGACGAGGGCGAGCCAGCCGATCAGGGCAGCGGTCCCGCGCGCCACCAGGTTGTCGAACCGGTACCGCAACCGCTGCCGGTGGGTGGCCGCCTCCGGCGCCATGCGAGCCCCCCCCAGCGTGAGACGACGTGCCGCCCCCGTGTCGGCCCTGCCGTCGGCCCAAGCTAGCGCGCCGGATCCGTCCGCACGCCCAAAGATCGTCGCCCTCACCCCCACGTATGAACGCTCGCCCGCGCTTCCTGAACGGGCCGGCCCGCGCGGTGGCAGATCCGGTGGCCCGGAACGGGGGACCGGCGCGGCGGGAGCCCGGCGGCGCGCCGGGCACCGCGCGGCCGTACCGGGGCGCGGGCGGGGCTTACCTTCGGGGCATGGACGAAGATCGCGGAGGGTGGCGCCGGTGCGTGCTCAGCGGGGCGGTGTTCGCCGTGTGCATGGCCGGCACCACGCTGCCGACCCCCCTCTACGGCCTCTACCAGCAGAAGTTCGGGTTCTCCGAGCTGACGGTGACCGTCGTCTACGCCGTCTACGCCTTCGGGGTCATCGGCGTGCTGCTGCTCGCCGGCAACGCCTCGGACACCGTGGGCCGGCGACCGGTGCTGCTGGCCGGCCTGGCCTTCGCGGCGGCGAGCGCCGTCTGCTTCCTGTGCGCCACCGGGCTGGGATGGCTGTACGTGGGGCGGCTGCTGTCGGGCCTGTCCGCCGGCCTGTTCACCGGGGCCGCCTCGGCGTACGTGATGGAGTCGGCGCCGTACGGGGGCGCCTCCCGCGCCACCTTCGTGGCGACGGCCGCCAACATGGGCGGGCTGGGCTGCGGTCCGCTGCTCGCCGGTGTCCTCGCGCAGTACGCCCCCTGGCCGCTGCACCTGGCCTTCGCCGTGCACCTCGCCCTGGTGGCCGTATCCGCCGCCGTCCTGCTGCGGCTTCCGGAGACCGTACGGGAGCGGCGACCGCTGAGCGCCGTACGGCCCCAGCGGCCGGCCCTGCCCGCCGGGGTGCGGGCGGTGTTCGTGCCGGCCGCCACCGCCTCGTTCGTCGGGTTCGCCCTGTTCGGGGTGTTCACGTCGGTCAGCCCGGCGTTCCTCGCGCAGTCCCTGAACGTCACCGACCACGCCGTGAGCGGGCTGGTCGTCGCGCTGGCCTTCTTCGCCTCGGTCGGCGGGCAGCTGGCAGTGGACCGGGTCGGCGCGGGCCGGTCGCTGCCGCTGGGCTGCGCGGGACTCCTCGCCGGGCTGGCGCTGCTGGCGGGCGCGTTGTGGTGGGACCTGCTGGCGCTCGTCGTGCTCAGCGCCCTGGTGGGCGGGGCCGGTCAGGGCCTGGCGTTCCGGGGGGCGCTGTCGGCGGTGGCCGGGGCCTCGCCCGCCGACCGGCGCGCGGCGGTGATCTCGACCCTCTTCGTGGTCGCGTACACGGGGATCTCCGTACCGGTGATCGGTGTCGGCGTGCTCGCGGACCCGATCGGTCTGGAAGGCGCCGGGCTGGTGTTCATCGCCTGCATGGCCGTCCTGGTCTCCGGCGCGGCCCTCTACCTCCTCCGGAGGCCGGTCCCCGCGAAGGCGTGAGCCCGTACGGACGCGAGAGGCGCACGCGGCCTGGGTGACGTGCCGATTGCGGGGAAGGCGATGGGTCTACGTACTCGCACAACCCAGGAGGCGACGTGACCGACGTGGTGGAGCTGATCACGCAGGACCATCGGCGGATGGAGGACCTCTTCCGCGCGATGCGCAGCGTGGAGGAGGACCGGGCCGCCGCGCTCAGGGAGTTCGCGGACCTGCTGATCGCACACGGTGAGGCCGAGGAGGCAGAGGTCTACCCCGCCCTGCGTCGCTACCGGAAGGTCGACAACGAGGAGGTCGACCACGGCGAAGAGGAGCACACCGAGGGCAACAAGGCTCTGGCGGCCCTGCTGGAGGTCTCCGAGGTGGGGTCGGACGACTGGGACGAGAAGCTGGAGGAGCTGTCCGAGGCCATCACCCACCATCTGGACGAGGAGGAACGCACGCTTCTCAACCACGCCAGGGAACTCGTCGCGGACGAGCGGCGCGCGGAGCTGGGAGAGGCGTTCGCCCGTGAGCGGGAGCGGCTGCTCAAGGAGGGGTGCGGAAGCCTGGAGAACGTCCGCAAGGTCATCGCGGCCTCCGCATGACGCCGCTGCCGGGGGCGCCGGGCTGTCCGCCGCGACGCCCCCGGCCGTCGCGGCGGACCGTACCCGGCCCCGGCTGACGCCTCCCCTCGCGCGGGAAGCGCCTCAGTTGTGCTGGCCGCCGCCGTCTTCGCCGGCCCCTTCGCCCTGCGCGTCGCCGCCGGCCTCGTCCGCGCCGCCTGCGCCGGCGTCGTCCGCGCCGCCCTGGTCACCGGCATCGGCACCGGCGTTGGCGCCGGCATCGGCACCGGCGTCGGCCTGCGCGCCGCCGTTGTCTTCCGCGCCGCCGCCGTCCTCCGCGCCGCCGTCTTCCGCGCCGGCGCCGTCACCGGCACCCGCGTCGGCTCCGGCGCCGCCGTTCTCCTGGGCTCCGTTCGCCCCGTTGTCGTCACCGGCGCCGTCGCCCGCGCCGTCACCGATCTGGGCGCCGACCGCTGCGAGCGCCGTGGTGACCGGCTGGAAGAACGTCTCGCCGCCCGCCGTGCAGTCTCCGCTGCCGCCGGACGTGAGCCCGATCGCGCTGCCGTCGGCGGTGAAGAGCGCGCCCCCGCTGTCGCCGGGCTCCGCGCACACGTTGGTCTGGACGAGGCCCGTCACCGTGCCCTCCGGGTAGTTCACCGTGGCGTCGAGGCCGGTGACCTGGCCGTCGCTGAGGCCCGTCGTACTGCCCATCCGGATGACGTCCTGGCCCACCGCCGCGTCGGCGGCCCGGGCGATCGCCACGGTCTGCCCGTCGCCGGTGTCGACCTCGCTCGGGGCCTCGGTGGCGGGGTCGTCGTACGTGACGAGTGCGAAGTCGCCCGCCCCGGGGAACACCGCTTCCTGGACGGTGCCGATCGGCGCTCCGCCGGCCTCCTGCGACCACTGCTCGGCCGCCACCCCGCAGTGCCCGGCGGTCAGGAAGCCGGGGCTGCCGTCCTGCGTGGTCACATTGAAGCCGAGTGAGCAGCGCGCGCCGCCGCCGAAGATGGCGTCGCCGCCTTCGAGGAACGTCTTGAACTCGCCCTCGGACTTCTGGATCCGGGCCATGCCCGGCCCGAGGTCCTTCACCGCAGCTTCGAGCCGGTCCCAGCGCTCACCGGTGACGGTCCGGTCGGCGGTGACGAGGACCTGGTTGTTTCTCGGGTCGACGGCCCAGGAGGTGCCCGGGACGGTGGCCCTGCGGGCCAGTGTGCTCTTGGCCGTGTTCAGCTCGCTCGCGCTGTTGTCGACGCTCCTCGGGACCGCGCCGGCCTTCTTGACCTGGATGTCGATGGCGTTGTTGTCGCCCACGACGTTCACGACGAGTTGCTGCTTGCCGGCGTCGTAGTAGGCGCCGCCGTAGGACTCGCCGAGCTGCTTGCCGAGTTGCTGGAGCAGATCCGCCGCGGAGGCCGCGCTCATCTTCCGGGGGGCCGACGCGTCGGACCGGGCCCCTTCCTGCCCGGCGTAGGCCTGCGGCAGCAGGACGGCGGCCGCGGCAATGCCGACCGCCCCCGCTCCCGCCAGAACGGCCTTTCGCTTGGTTATTCGCCTGTGACTCAACTCGCCGCCTCCTGTTGGGGGTACGGAGCCGGTTGCCGATGGGCACCCGGGGGACGCGTCCGCCTCTTGATACGCATGAGACGCGTGTTGTTCTCATCGCGCGGGCGCAGATCTGAGCCGACGGTCCGTCACCACCCGGTACATGACGCTCGATGGGGCCGGGTTGACCTCAAGTCCGCTTGAGGTCCTAGCGTCACCTCCATGGACATGGAAGTCACCGCTTGGACATCGCTGCACAACGCGATCAACGCCAGTCAGGACCGCAGGCCCGTCTCCCGGACCACCCTGCGCCGCATCGCCCGGTTCGCCCGGCCGCATCATCGGCAGCTGTACCGCTTCCTGCTGCTCAGCGTGGTGACCGCCCTCCTCGCGGTGGCCACGCCGGTGCTCGCGGGACGCGTCGTCGACGCGATCGTGCGGGGCCGCGAGGAGACGACGGTCACCCGGCTCGCCCTGCTCATCGCGGTCATCGCCGTCGCCGAGGCGGGGCTGGGCCTGCTGACCCGCCGGCTGTCGGCCACCCTCGGGGAGGGGCTGATCCTCGACCTGCGCACGGCGGTCTTCGACCACGTCCAGCGCATGCCGGTCGCCTTCTTCACCCGTACCCGGACCGGTGCGCTCGTCAGCCGTCTCAACAACGACGTCATCGGCGCCCAGCGCGCCTTCAGCAACACCCTCTCCGGCGTGGTGTCCAACCTCGTCACCCTGCTGCTGACCCTCGCCGTCATGCTCAGCATCTCGTGGCAGATCACCCTGCTGGCCCTGGTCCTGCTGCCGGTGTTCGTCGTGCCCGCCCGCCGGATGGGCGCACGCATGGCGACGCTCCAGCGCGAGGCCGCCACCCACAACGCGGCCATGGGCACCCAGATGACGGAGCGCTTCTCCGCCCCCGGCGCGACCCTTGTCAAGCTCTTCGGCCGTCCGGCCGACGAGTCCGCCGAATTCGCCGCCCGCGCCCGCCGCGTGCGCGACATCGGCATCCGTACCGCCATGGCGCAATCCACCTTCATCACCGCGCTCACCCTGGTCTCCGCACTGGCGCTGGCCCTCGTCTACGGACTCGGCGGCTTCTACGCCCTGCGCGGCAGCCTCGACCCCGGGGCCGTCGTCGCACTCGCGCTGCTCCTCACCCGGCTCTACGCACCGCTCACCGCACTCGCCGGCGCCCGCGTCGAGGTGATGAGCGCCCTGGTGAGCTTCGAGCGGGTCTTCGAGATCCTGGACCTGCGCCCGCTGATCGCTGAGAAGCCGGACGCCCGGCGGGTGCCGGACGGGCCGGTGTCCGTGGAGTTCGACGGGGTCGCGTTCGGCTACCCGTCCGCGGACAAGGTCTCCCTCGCCTCCCTGGAGGACGTCGCGACCCTCGACTCGCGCGGCGGTGAGCAGGTCCTGCACGACATCTCGTTCCGCGCCGAACCCGGCCACATGGTCGCCCTCGTCGGTTCCTCCGGCGCCGGCAAGTCCACGATCGCGCAGCTCCTGCCGCGGTTGTACGACGCCGACTCGGGGTCCGTACGGCTGAACGGCGTCGATGTGCGCGACCTGAGCGCCGACTCGATCCGCGAGACGCTCGGCATGGTCACCCAGGACGGGCACCTCTTCCACGAATCGGTACGCGCCAACCTGCTCCTCGCCCGGCCCGACGCCACCGAGGACGACATCTGGGACGCCCTGCGCCGCTCCCGGCTGGACGGCCTCGTGGCCTCACTGCCCGACGGCCTGGACACGATCGTCGGTGAACGCGGCTACCGGCTCTCCGGCGGCGAGCGGCAGCGCCTCACCATCGCCCGCCTGCTGCTGGCGCGCCAGCGCGTCGTCATCCTCGACGAGGCCACCGCACACCTCGACTCCACGTCGGAGGCCGCCGTTCAGGAGGCCCTGGCCGAGGCGCTGGAGGGACGTACCGCCGTGGTGATCGCCCACCGCCTGTCGACCGTACGGGCCGCCGACCTGATCCTGGTCGTCGAGGACGGCCGGATCGTCGAACGCGGCACGCACTCCGAGCTGCTGGCGGCGGGGGGCCGCTACGAGGAGCTGCACCGCACCCAGTTCGAACGCCCCCATCTGGAAGAGGCGCGGGCGAACTAGGCCCCACCGGGCGGCGCGCGGCGCCCGGACGGCCCGGCGTGACCAAGCCGACCCGGCCGGTGGGCAACCGAGGGCCCCCTCCACACCGTCCCTACGGGGACGGATCTTGTCGGGCACGCATGCGGTGGAGCGGCGTGGAGGGGTGGGGCAGCGTATGAACAGGCCGCTGAGGCGCGTGGCGATCTTCTGTGGGTTGCTGATACTGGCCCTGCTCCTGCGGATCAACTGGGTGCAGTTCGTCCAGGGGGAGACGCTCGCCAACCACGAGCACAACCGGCGGGTGGAGATAGCCCAGTTCGCCGAACCACGTGGGGACATCATCGTCGCGGGACGGCCGGTGACCGGCTCGAAGGAAGTCGCCGGCCAGGACTTCAAGTACAAGCGGACCTTCACCGACGGGCCGATGTACGCCCCGGTCACCGGCTTCGCCTCGCAGGCGCAGGGGATGTCGCTGCTGGAGAAGACGTACGACTCGATCCTCAGCGGCCAGGACGACCGGTTCGCGTTCAAGCGGGCGCGCGACATCCTGACCGGGGAGCCGCTGCGCGGAGGGTCCGTCGTCACCACCATCGATCCCAAGGCGCAGAAGGCGGCGTACAAGGGGCTGACGGATCTCGGGGCCAGGGGCGCGGTCGTCGCCCTCGAACCGAGCACCGGCAAGGTGCTCGCCCTGGCGTCCGCGCCGTCGTACGACCCCTCCGTGTTCGCCGGGATGACGTTCAAGGAAGGTGACAGGTTCAAGGCGCTGGCGGCAGACAAGAGCAAGCCGCTGGCGAACCGGGCGCTGCGCGAGGCGTTCCCGCCCGGCTCCACCTTCAAGATCCTCACGGCGGCCGCGGCGCTGGAGCACGGCGTGGTCACCGATGTCGACGCGGCGTCCGGCGCCCCGTCCCCGTACCCCCTGCCGCTCTCCACCTCCAAGATCGGCAGCGAGGCGGGCGACGCGGTGTGCGCCAAGGCCTCGCTGAAGACCGCCATGCAGTTCTCCTGCAACAACGTCTTCCTCGACGCCGCGTCCAGGTTGGGCCCGGACAAGATGCGGGAGACGGCGGAGAAGTTCGGCTTCAACGCCGATGTCTACTCCGATGACTTCGGCGACATGCTGGCGACCAAGAGCCTCTACCCCGACCGGCTCGACAAGCCGGGGACCGCGCTGACCGGAATGGGGCAGGGCAGCCTGACGAGCACGCCCATGCAGATGGCGATGGTGACGGCCGCCATCGCCAACGACGGCGAGCTGATGCAGCCGTACATCGTCGACAAGCTCCTCGACCCCGAACTCTCGCCGGTCGAGGAGCACGAGCCGAAGCTCAAGAGCCGGGCGGTCTCCGAGGACACCGCGCGGAGTGTGCGGGAGATGATGGAGTTCACCGCGCGCGAGGGCAGCGCGAAGGGGGCCCTGATCGACGGGATCACCGTCGGCGGGAAGACCGGAACGGCGCAGCGCGGCGTGGACGTCGACGACGAGGTGCCGTACGGCTGGTTCGTCTCGTACGGGAAGAACGCCGACGGGGCCTCCGTGGCGGTGGCCGTCTTCATCGACCCGACCGACATGGACATCTCACGCGCCGACATCTCCGGCGGCAGGCTCGGCTCCCCGATCGCCAGAGAGGTCATGCGGGCCGTCCTCGTCAAGTGAGGGTGCGCGGGCCCGAATTCGGGCCTCACCGGCAACTGCTTCCCCGCGCCTCTCACAGGTGTGGCGGAATTATTGACTCCTATTCATTTGAAAACACCCCTCGTTCAATTTGAAGATCACCATGCTAATGTCGGAAGACTGAATCGCTGAATTGCGGGGGGTCCGATGCTCCAGTTACGTGATCGCCTGAGCGCGGCCCGGGGTACAAAAGCGATCAACTTCAAGCACGTTCTGCTGTCCGTCATGATCAAAAGTGACAGCCAGGCCGGTCTCGCCCGGCGCACCGGACTCGCCCAGTCCACTGTTTCGAACATCGTCCGCGAGTTGCAGACGGCCAAGGTCTTCCTTTCCGAGCCCGGGCGCGGGACGAGAGTCTGCCTCGCCCCGACGCGCAATGTCGCGGTCGGCGTCCACCTCGGCTTCAACCAGGCGACCGTCGTGGCCCGTCGGGTGGACCGCCCCGTCACCGAGACGCACTGGGAGCACGTGGGCAGCGGCGCGAACCGGGGGCTGGGCGAGATCATGCCCTCCCTGAAGCAGGCCGTACGGGAGGCGGTCGCCAAGACCGGACGCGAACTGGAGGACGTCGTGTCCCTCGGTGTGGCGGTCCCGAGGATGGTCGACCCCCGGACCGGCAGGTTCCGTACGCCCGTCCTGCCCCCGTGGAGCGAGGGGGACGCGCCGTCGGACGACCTGGGGCAGTGGCTGCGCGTCCAGGGCGCGCTGGACAACGACGCCAACCTCGGCGCGCTGGCGGAGCAGACGTACGGCACGGACGGCCACTGCGAGATCGTCGTCTACGTCAAGGGCTCCACCGGAATCGGCGCGGGTCTCGTCATCAGCAGCAACCCCATTCGCGGCCACGGAATGGCCGGCGAGATCGGGCACCTCGTCCTCGACCCGGACGGCATGGTCTGCCGGTGCGGCGGCCGCGGCTGCCTGGAGACGATCATCGGTGCCGACGCGCTCGTCCGTCAGGCCCGCGAGGCACTGGCCGGCAGCGTGGCCGACGTGCCGTACTCCCTCGCCTCCCTGATCGAACGGGCCCAGTCGGGCGACGCGGTGTGCGAGCGGGTGGTGCGGGACGCCGGGCGCGTCCTCGGCCAGGCTCTCGCGCTGGTCTGCAACCTCTTGAATCCGGACCTCATCGTCCTGGGCGGGCAGCTCGCCGCCGCGCAGAACCTGGTCCTGGAGCCCTGCCGGGAGTCCCTGGCCCGTTTCGGGCTGCGGGGCGCGGTCGGTCCGCACAGTGAATTCGCCCTCAAGCTGAGTGCGATGAATCCGCTGTCCGAGGCGCAAGGGGCACTGGTGCTCGGTCTCACCTCCTTGCGGAGGACGGACGTGGAAAAGGACTGAGCGGGAATCGAAGCTCGGCACCTGTTCCGTACGGCGTACACCGACGAGCTGAACTCCCCGTCCGTACCGTCGACTCGCTTTTCTGCGAATTGGCGACGACGTGTCTCGCCCGGGTGGAGCACGCTTCACCGCGAGGCGCCCCTCCGCTGGTCGGGCACCTGTCGTCGCGCGTGGACAACGGCCGCTCGCGCCTGCCATGGTGGCCCACGCCAGGGGTGCGAAAACCCGGTTTGCGGCTAAAGTCGAATAGCAGACTCTGTCCAAACGTGTTCGTTCGTGCAATTGCATGCGCCTTTTGAGTCGACATCAGGTGGATATATGACCTTGCTGAGAAAACACCCTCGCCGGTCGGCGGTCCGGCCCTCTGTTTCCGATACCGGTGCCCAGGAACACGGCGCGGCGCAGGCTCCCGACCGCGACGACTCCTACTCCCCTCCGGTGGTGGCCGACCTCGGTCACGTACGGGAGGTGACCCTAGGAAGCTCCAGCAGCGGCACCGCCGACGCCAACTCCCACTACTACTGGTGAGGGACGTGAGCGCGGCCGACCAGAGCACCGACCGGCGGCTCCACCCGGGCTTCACCGGATGCTTCCCGCTCCCCGTCGGCCGATCCGCTCCCTTCACGCGGGTGACCGGTCACTGGCGGGAAGGCGAACTGCGCCGCTTCCGGTGCGCGGCCGGCACTGTCGTCACCGTCGGGCAGTGCCTCGCCGGGGAGCGGCAGTTCGCGGCGGACGCCGAGCGGGCGCTCGCCACGGACCGGCTCGCCACCCTGACCCGGTGGCCGGGCAGTTACCTCTGCGTCGTCGTACGCGCCCACGACCTCACGGCGTTCGCCGACCTGGCCGGGCAGTACCCGCTGTACTACCGCCGGCGCCCCGGCCGCACCTGGATCGGCTCGCGGCCGGCGGACACAGCGGTCGCGGCCGGCGGCGGCTGCCGCCCGGACCCGCAGGCTTTGGCCGCGCAGATCTTCTGCCCCGGCGTACCCCTGCTGCCCGGGAGCCGGTCCGTGGTCGCCGGTGTCGAGCGGCTGGGCGGCGGGCACGCCCTGCGGATCACCGCCGACGGCGAGGCCGTCCAGTGGGAGTACGAGACCCTCCGACCCCAGGGCGACGCGTCGGCGGCGACGGTGGCAGAGGCGCTCGGGGCGGCGCTCGACGAGTCCGTGGGGCGGCGCGCCGCGCGGGCCCGGACACTGACCGCGGACTTCAGCGGCGGACTCGATTCCACGTCGGTGGCCTTCCTGTCGTTGCGTCACCGGACCGGCCCGCTGCCCGTTTTCACCTACCACCGGGCGGACACGTCCTGCGACGACCTCGAGTACGCCCGCGGCTACGCGCGGCTCGACGACCGGCTCCGCCTCGAAGTGGTCACCGGGACGACCGCCGGCACCCTGCCCTACCAAGACCTGCACGACGCGGAATGCGACGGGGAGCCCAACCCGGCGGCAGTGGGCGCGGCCCGTACGCGGCTGCGCCTGGAGCGCATCGCCGCGCACGGTGGCGACGTCCACCTCGGCGGTGAGGGCGGCGACGCGCTCCTCAGCCCGCCGCCCTCCTACCTGGCGGGCCTCGCGCGGACGGGCGGACTGCGCAGACTGCTCCGGGACGGGCACCAGCTGGCGCGAGCGCGCCACTCCTCGCCCCTCCACGTCGTCGGACGGGCCGCCCACCTGGCGCGTACCCCCCTGGCAACCGCCCTGCGCCGGACGGCCGAACGGCTGGAATCACCCGGGGAGCGCGACCCGCACTGGCTGGACACGCTGAACTGGTGGGTCCCTCCGGGCCCCGAGACGGCCTGGCTCACGCCCTCCGCGCGCGGGGAACTCGCCGAACTGGCCCGCACCCGGGCCTCGGGGCGCCGCGCGCGAGAGCGGCGGACGGACGGCCCGCCGGACCTGCACACCACTCTCCACGAGTTGCGCGCATCGGCCTCGGCGCAACGCCAACTGGCGCACCTGGCGGCCCCCTTGGGTATCTGGCCACAGGCCCCCTTCCTCGACAACGACGTCGTCCGGGCCTGCCTGCGGCTGCCGGCCCACCACCGCAGCCGTCCACCGGCCCTCAAACCGCTGCTCGGCCCGGCGCTGGCGGGCGCCGTGCCCGCACCCGTGCTGGCCCGGCGGACGAAGGGCGACTACTCCGACGAGGACTACCAGGGGGCCCGGCTCGCCGCCGGGACGCTGCGGGACATCATCGGCACGTCCCGCCTGGCCGCCCTCGGCGTCATCGACCCGCGCCCGGTCGCGGCTTCACTGGACCGCGCCCTGATGGGGCTGCGCGCCCCCTTCCCCGCCCTGAACCGCTTCCTCGGCGTCGAGTTGTGGCTGAGGAACACGTCATGGCCAGGCGACTCGCAGTACGGAGGCAGCTCGTGACCGAGCTCCGGATTCCCCCGCACGTCCATGCCGGCGAGGCGCCGCACGGCGGGACCGTCCTCTTCAACGCCCGTTCCGGGCAGTGGTACGCGATGAACGGCACCGCGCGCGACCTCTGGGAGGAGTGGCGCCGTACCGGTGACTTCGACACCGGTGTGCAGGCGGTCGCCGAACGCTTCCCCGGAGTGCGGTACGACCACGTACGGCTGGACGCCGAGAAGCTCGCCGGCGACCTGGCCGAACGCGGCCTGGTCGCCACCGAGAAGGACCCGGCCCCCGATCCGGGGGCCTGGCTCTTATACACATCTCCGAGCCCACGAGACTAGCGC
>NZ_VBVX01000162.1 GCF_005981925.1 Streptomyces albidochromogenes | reverse complement strand
GCGTACGGTCGCGCCGAGGACGGACAGGCCGTGCGGGGCGACGACCACGGGTTCCAGCGCGATCCCGACCACTTCCGGATGGTCGTCGACGAGCCGGGACACCCGCAGCAGCAGCTGTTCGAGCGCGGCGGTGTCGACCGGGTCCGAGCCGCGCCAGCCGAAGAGGAGCGGTGCGGTCCGGATCGACCGGATGAGCTCGGCGGCGTCCCGGTCGGTAGCCGGAACCAGCCGGTGGGCGACGTCCCCGAGCAGCTCGGACGCGGCTCCGGCCAGCCCGAAGGAGAGCACGGCGCCGGCGGCGGCGTCGATGGACGCCCGGACCACGGTGTCCACACCGCGCGGGGCCATGGCCTGGACGACGAGCTGGAGCTCCTCGGGCTTGCCCAGGGCTTGTGTCAACTCGCGGTAGGACCGCCGCAGTTCCTGCTCGTCGGCCAGGTCGAGGCGTACGGCGCCGAGGTCGGGGCGGTGGCGCAGGTGCGGGGCGGTGGTCTTGAGCGCGACGGGGTAACCGAGCCGGGCGGCCGCGGCGACGGCGGCGTCGGGCCCGGGTGCGGGCAGGGTCGGCCGTACGTCGATCCCGTACCGCCCGAGGAGCTCGCGGGCGGCCTCGTCGGCGAGCGGGACGGCTCGCGGGGCGCCGGCGGGGGCGTCCGGCCCGAGCAGCGCGTTGATCTGGGCGGCGGCCCCGGCCTCGTCGATGTCGTCGTACTGGGGCACCCGCCCCGGATCGGCGGCCTGGCGCCGCCACTGCGCGTACTTGACCGCCTCGGCGAGCGCGCGGACGGCCCGCTCTGCGGCGGGGTAGGCGGGGATGCGCCGCCGGCCGGCGTCCCCGGCGGGCGGGGCGCCGTCGTGGCCCCCGCCCGGCCCGGTGGTGGCCGTCGCCTCCGGGGCTCCGCCGTGTGCGGGAGCCGGCCCCCGCGCCCCCGGACGCGCCACGGGTGTGTCCTCGGTCGCCGGGCGGGCTTGATCGTCGCGCGCGGTGTGCCGGCCCTGGCGCGCGGGCGCGTCCGCGCCCGCTTCCGGCCCGTCCGGCGTCCGCGCGCCGGGGGCTCCGTCAGCGGCCGCACCCGGCACAGCCGTGGGCCCGGCGGCGGAAGCGCCCGGCGCGGCGGCGCCCGCGCCCGGAGGCGGAGCCGGGTCGGCCCCCGCCGCCGGGGCCTGCGGCCGGCGTGCCGTGCTCGTCGCGGCGGCGAGGGCGTCGGCCAGTGCGCCCATCTCCACGTGGACGACCGCCACCGGCTTCGCCGGTCCCGTCGCCGCCCCTGCCCGCAGCGCCGCCGCCAGCACCTCGCCGTCGCCGGACTCCGTCGCACCGTTCTCGCCGACCCACGGGATGGCCGTGACCACCACCGCGTCGCACGCGTCGTCCGCCAGCGCCCGGGCCAGGGCCCGGCGGAAGTCCTCCGGTGCCGCCGCCGTGGTGAGGTCGAGCGGGGGAAGCGGGCGAAGGCCCTCCGCCAGGCAGGCGTCGTACGTGAGGAGGCCCAGGGACTCCGAGTTGCCGAGGATCGCGACCCGCGGCCCCGCCGGCAGCGGCTGGCCCGCCAGGAGCAGCCCCGCGTCGACGAGTTCGGTGACGGTGTCGACGCGGATGACGCCCGCCTGCCGCAGCAGGGCGGACACCGTCGCGTCGGGGATGCGCGCGGCCGGCACCGCGTGCCCCGGCGGCGTGCTCCCGCTGTGGCGCGCGCCCTTCACCACGACGACCGGCTTCTCCGCCGCCGTGCGCCGGGCGAGGCGCGTGAACTTGCGCGGGTTGCCGATCGACTCCAGGTAGAGGAGGACGACGTCGGTGTCCGGGTCGTCGTACCAGTACTGGAGGAAGTCGTTGCCGGAGACGTCCGCGCGGTTGCCGGACGAGATGAAGGAGGACAGGCCCGCGCCCCGCCGGTAGAGCCCCGACAGCAGCGCGATGCCGATCGCGCCCGACTGGGTGAACAGGCCGATGCGGCCGCGCGCGGGCGGTTCCGGCGCGAGGGAGGCGTTGAGGCGTACCGCGTCCGAGGTGTTGATGATCCCGAAGGCGTTCGGGCCGATGATGCGCATGCCGTACGAACGGGCCTGCCGCACCAGTTCGCGCTGGCGGGCCCGCCCCTCGGCGCCGCTCTCGGCGTATCCGGCGGACAGGACGACCAGGCCCTGGACGCCGCTCTCGCCGCAGTCCGCGACGACCTCGGGCACCCGGTCGGCCGGTACGGCGACCACTGCGAGGTCGACGGCCTCGCCGATCGCGGCGACCGAGCGGTGCGCGGGCACGCCGTCCAGCTCGGCGAGGTCGTCGGGGAAGGCCCGGTTCACGGCGTACGCGCGCCCGGTGAACCCGGCGGCGAGCAGGTTGCGCAGGACCGTGCGCCCGACCCCGCCCGGCGCGCGCCCCGCGCCGACGACCGCGACCGAGCCGGGGCCGAGCAGGCGCTGGACGGAGCGGGACTCCGCGCGGTGCTCGCGGGCGCGCTGCACGGCGACGGAGCGGTCGGTCGGCTCCAGATCGAATTCGAGGTGGACCACGCCGTCCTCGAAGCTGCGCTTCTGGGTGTAGCCCGCGTCCGTGAACACCTTGATCATCTTGGTGTTGGCGGGCAGCACCTCCGCCACGAAGCGCCGGATGCCGCGCTCGCGCGCGACCGCGCCGATGTGTTCGAGCAGGGCGGAGGCGACGCCGCGCCCCTGGTGGGCGTCCTGGACGAGGAAGGCGACCTCGGCGAGATCGGCGTCGGGGCCGGACGAGGGGCGGCCCTGGGCGTTGATCCGGTCGTACCGGACGGTGGCGATGAACTCACCGCCGACCGTGGCGGCCAGACCCACCCGGTCCACGTAGTCGTGGTGGGTGAAGCGGTGCACGTCCTTGGCGGAGAGGCGGGGGTACGGCGCGAAAAAGCGGTAGTACTTCGACTCGTCCGACACCTGCTCGTAGAAGCTGACCAGGCGCTGCGCGTCGTCGGCGGTGATGGGGCGGATCCGCGCCGTGCCTCCGTCCCGCAGCACCACGTCGGCTTCCCAGTGGGCCGGGTACGCGTGGTGCACGTCGTGGTCCTGCGAGGGCTGCTGCGGCGAGGGCTGCATGACGAAAGCCTACGGGTCGCGGGCCCGCCCGGGGCAAGGCAGGCTGAGGCCGCGACTCGCGCCCCGCCCGGGACGGGGGCACGGCCGCCGCGTGCGACGTGAGAGACTGGTCTAGACAACCATTAGGCTGGTCTAGACAACCGTAAGAACATGAAGGGCAACACCATGGTTGAGCGCCGTGTCACCGTCGGCTGGGCCGAGGGCCTGCACGCCCGGCCCGCCTCCATCTTCGTTCGCGCGGCGACCGCGTCGGGCGTCCCCGTGACGATCGCCAAGGCCGACGGCAACCCGGTCAACGCCGCCTCCATGCTCGCGGTGCTCGGCCTGGGCGCGCAGGGTGGCGAGGAGATCGTGCTGGCGTCCGAGGCCGACGGCTCCGATGCCGCCCTCGACCGCCTGGCGAAGCTGGTCTCCGAGGGCCTGGACGAGCTTCCCGAGACCGTCTGACCACTCGGACGGACGCATTCCCGAGAAGGAGCCACGGCATCCCGGAATTCGGGGGCCACGGCTCCTTTTCTTTGCGCGCGATCCCCGCGCACTTTCCATTTCGCTGTCGCGCCCCGCCGAATTCGGGCAGCAGAACAAGACGCCTGCGACGCGCTCTCTTTGTATACGGCGCGGCTGTTAAAGACGGCCGCTCAGGGTGTTTACGGCATGTTGCGAACTCCTCACGCCGTCCGGCCCGCGCTCCGGGCCGGTGCGCCGCAACCGGTGCGCGGCCGCCGCGCGTTCGGCGTGCAGGGCCGTCAGCGCGCGGGCGCGTTCCGCGTCGCCCCGGGCCACGGCGTCTACGATCGCGCCGTGTTCGGCCCAGGACTCGGCGGGACGGGCGGGCCGCTCCACGGCGTACATCCAGGCGATCTTGTGCCTGAGCTGCGTGAGCAGCGCCGTCAGGCCCGGACTGCCCGACGCCTGGGCGAGCGTCTCGTGGAACCAGCTCCCCAGCGAGCGCAGATCCTCGCCCTCGCCCCGCCGCGCCCGCTCCTGGCCGAGCCTGACCAGGCCGCGCAGCACCTTGAGGTGGGCCTCGGTACGCCGCTGGGCGGCCCGGGCCGCGCCCAGGGGTTCAAGGAGCGTCCGTACCTCCAGGAGGTCGGCCGCCTCCAGCGCGGTGGGCTCGGCCACGCAGGCGCCCGCGTGCCGGCGGGTGGTGACGAACCCCTCGGACTCCAGCGTGCGCAGCGCCTCGCGCACCGGGACGCGCGAGACGCCGTAGCGCCGCGCGAGGAGCTCTTCGGTGAGCCTGCCGCCGCGCGGGAACACACCCGAAACGATGTCGTCACGGATTGCCGTGCATACCGATTGCGCGGGAATGCGCATGACCGAACCTCCGCCTTGATCCCCGCGAAACGCGGTCGACCGACGCCTTTTCGGTGACTCTATTGCAGCATTCCTCGATTTCCGACGGAAGCCGGAATCCATGGACGGCTTTTGGACATGCGCAAGGCCCCGGCGGGAAGCCGGGGCCTTGCGCACGAGCGAGCGGGCTCGGTCGGTCAGACGTTCACACCGTGGGCGCGCAGGTACGCGACCGGGTCCATGTCGGAGCCGTACTCGGGGGACGTACGGGCCTCGAAGTGCAGGTGCGGGCCGGTCGAGTTGCCGGTCGAGCCCGAGACGCCGATCTGCTGGCCGGAGGTGACGGCCTGGCCGACGGAGACGCCGATGGACGAGAGGTGGCCGTACTGCGTGTACGTGCCGTCGTTCATCCGGATGACGATGTTGTTGCCGTACGCCCCGCCCCAGCCGGCCTCGACGACGGTGCCCGCACCGACGGAGACGACGGAACTGCCGGAGGCGGCGCGGAAGTCGACGCCGGAGTGGCTGCCGGAGGACCAGAGGTTGCCGCCGGTCTTGTAGCCGGTGGTCACGACGGAGCCGGCGACCGGCAGGGTGTAGCTGTTCAGGCGCTTGCGCTCCGCCGCACGGGCGGCGCGCTCCTTGGCCGCGTGCTCTTCGCGCTCCTTCTTGGCCCGCGCCTCGGCCTCGGCCTTGGCCTTGGCCTCCGCCTTGCGCTTGGCCTCCGCCTTCCGCTCGGCCTCGGCCTTGCGGGCTGCCTCCGCCTTGGCGGCGGCGCGCTTCTGCTGGTCGGCCTGGGCCGCGATCTCGTCGGCGAGGGAGTCGCCGATGACGATGGCCTCGGTCAGGCCGGTGTCCTGGACGGTGTGGGCCGCGTCGGCGGTCGTGTCGGCGGCGAGGGCCGGAGAGGCCAGGCCTCCGATGACGCCGGTGGTCGCGAGGGCGGCGACGCCGGCCATGCTCGCGCTCTTGCGCGTCAGGCGGCTCGGGCGACGGTGCTTCCCGGTGGCACGGGTGAACGCCATGGAGTGGCTGATCCTTTCCTTCCTTCTCGCCTACCGGGTTAGCTGACGGGTTCGGAGCAGGAAGGTCTCCTACGGACCCCTCCGTGCTCACGCGCGGAGGACATCCGATTCACCCCAGGGACTGAGTGGGTCCCCGGCTCCCCAGGCTCGCGCCTGACGGGGACTCGGCGATGACTGTCCGGTGCCGCGGATGCGGCTCACTGCTGACGGACAGCCGGACAGACGCTAAACGGGACATCTTTTAATCACCAAACAGACACGGCGTTTTGTAACGCACCCCACAGACCAGACAGGCAACCTCCGCAACAAAACGGACATACGAGAAGGACCCCGGCAGCCTCTTGGCTCCCGGGGTCCCGTTGTCTCCCGTTTTATAGGGAGTTGCGCGAGCGGCTCGGTCAGCCGCTCACCACCGTGACCTCGCCGATGCCGAGCGCCCTGACGGGCTCCGCGATCTGCGAGGCGTCACCGACGAGGACTGTGACCAGGCGGTCCTCGGGGAAGGCGCTGACGACCGCGGCGGTGGCCTCCACGGTGCCCGTCTCGGCGAGGCGGGCGTACAGCTGGGCCTGGAAGTCGTCCGGCAGGTGCTGCTCGACCTGGTCCGCGAGCGTGCCGGCGACGGCCGCCGCCGTCTCGTACTTGAGCGGCGCGACGCCCACCAGGTTCTGTACGGCGACATCGCGCTCGGCGTCGGTGAGTCCCTCTGCCGCGAGCGTGCGCAGGACCTTCCAGAGGTCTTCGAGCGCCGGGCCGGTGGACTCCGTGTCCACCGAGCCGCTGATCGCCAGCATCGACGCGCCCGTCCCGTCGGGAGCGGAGCGCAGCACCTGGCCGAAGGCGCGCACGCCGTACGTGTAGCCCTTCTCCTCGCGCAGGACGCGGTCCAGGCGGGAGGTGAGCGTGCCGCCGAGGCAGTACGTGCCGAGGACCTGGGCCGGCCAGACGCGGTCGTGCCGGTCGGGGCCGATCCGGCCGATGAGCAGCTGCGTCTGGACCGCGCCGGGCCGGTCCACGATGACGACGCGGCCGGTGTCGTCGGCGACGACCGGCGGTACGGGGCGGGGCTCGGCGCTGTCGCCCTTCCACGCGCCCAGGGTGTCGGCCAGGACGGCGTCCAGGTCGGTGCCCTCCAGGTCGCCGACGACCACGGCGGTGGCGGTCGCGGGGCGCACGTGCGCCGCGTAGAAGCCCTTCACGGCGGCGGCGTCGATGCGCCCCACCGTCTCCTCGGTGCCCTGACGCGGACGGGACATGCGCGAGGTGGCCGGGAAGAGCTCCTTGGAGAGCTGCTTCGCGGCGCGCCGGGACGGGTTGGCCGTCTCGTGCGGGATCTCGTCGAGCCGGTTGGCGACCAGGCGCTCGACCTCGCCGTCCGCGAAGGCGGGCGCCCGCAGCGCGTCGGCGAGCAGGCCGAGCGCCTTGTGCAGCCGGGAGACGGGGACCTCCAGGGAGACCCGGACGCCCGGATGGTCGGCGAACGCGTCGAGCGTGGCGCCGCAGCGCTCCAGCTCGGCGGCGAACTCCTCGGCGGAGTGCTTGTCGGTGCCCTCCGACAGGGCCCGCGCCATGATCGTCGAAACCCCGTCGAGGCCCTCCGGCTCGGCCTCCAGGGGGGCGGCGAGGAAGACCTCGACGGCCACGACCTGCTGGCCGGGGCGGTGGCAGCGCAGCACGGTCAGGCCGTTGGGCAGGCTGCCGCGCTCGGGGGCGGGGAAGGCCCACGGTGTGGGCGTGCCGGCCTGCGGCTGCGGGTGGAACTCCATGCTCACGGCAGCGGTGTCGCTCACTTGTCCGCCCCTTCCTGCGTCGCGTTCCCACCGGCGGCGGTGGTGTCGTCGGCCCCGTCGGCCGCGTGGGTCGGCTCGTACACCAGGACGGCGCGGTTGTCCGGGCGCAGGCGGGCCGCGGCCGCGGCCCTGACCTCCTCCGCCGTGATGTCCAGGACGCGCTGGACGGCCGTCAGGGCGAGCTGCGGGTCGCCGAACAGGACGGCGTACCGGCACAGTTCGTCGGCGCGGCCCGCGACCGTGCCCAGCCGGTCGAGCCACTCGCGCTCCAACTGGGCCTGCGCGCGCTCCATCTCCTCGGGCGTGGGGCCCTCGGCGGCGAAACGGGCCAGCTCCTCGTCGACGGCGCGCTCGATGTCGGGCACGTCGACGCCGGCCGACGTCTTGACGTCCAGCCAGCCGAGGGAGGGCGCGCCGGACAGGCGCAGCAGCCCGAAGCCGGCGGCGACGGCCGTACGGTCGCGGCGGACCAGGCGGTTGTGCAGCCGGGAGGACTCGCCGCCGCCGAGGACGGTGAGCGCCAGGTCGGCGGCGTCGGCCTCGCGGGTGCCGTCGTGCGGCAGCCGGTAGGCGGCCATCAGGGCACGCGCCGGGACCTCTTCGCGGATCTCCTCGCGCAGCTCCTCGCCGATGATGTCGGGCAGCGAGCCGTCGCGCGGCGGCTGCTTGCCGTCGTGGGACGGGATGGAGCCGAAGTACTTCTCGATCCAGGCGAGCGTCTGCTCCGGGTCGATGTCGCCGACGACCGAGATCACCGCGTTGTTGGGCGCGTAGTACGTACGGAAGAAGGCCCGCGCGTCCTCGAGGGTCGCCGCGTCCAGGTCGGCCATCGAGCCGATCGGCGTGTGGTGGTACGGGTGGCCCTCGGGGTAGGAGAGCGCGGTCAGCCGCTCGAAGGCGGTGCCGTACGGGACATTGTCGTACCGCTGCCGGCGCTCGTTCTTGACGACGTCGCGCTGGTTCTCCATCGACTCCTCGTCGAGCGCGGAGAGCAGGGAGCCCATCCGGTCGGCCTCGAGCCACAGGGCCAGCTCCAGCTGGTGGGCCGGCATGGTCTCGAAGTAGTTGGTGCGCTCGAAGCTGGTCGTGCCGTTGAGCGAGCCGCCCGCACCCTGCACCAGTTCGAAGTGGCCGTTGCCCTTCACCTGCGCCGAGCCCTGGAACATCAGGTGCTCGAAGAGGTGAGCAAGGCCGGTACGGCCCTTGACCTCGTGGCGCGAACCGACGTCGTACCAGAGGCAGACCGCGGCGACCGGGGTCAGGTGGTCCTCGGAGAGCACCACGCGCAGGCCGTTGGCCAGCCGGTGCTCAGTCGCTTTCAGGCCGCCGGAACCGGCCTGCGCTGTGGCCGTGTGACCCATGGGCATGTACGTCCCTTCGATCGCGATATGGAGAAGTCCTGCCACTGTATGCAAGCTCACGGACACCTGGCGAAGTTCCCGGCCGGTGTACGCCCTCAGGGAACGCCCGAGTAGGCGCTACGGACGGGTCGAGGTCGGCGTTGTCAGTGCGCCGGTCCACAATGGTCGGCATCACACGCAAGAACTCGCCCTACAGAACCGCGAAGGAGCCGCAGCCGCGATGGCCCGCCGCAGCACGAAGACCCCGCCGCCGGACGATGCGTTCGAGGAGAAGATCCTCGATGTCGACGTCGTCGACGAGATGCAGGGCTCCTTCCTCGAGTACGCGTACTCGGTGATCTACTCGCGAGCGCTGCCCGACGCCCGCGACGGCATGAAGCCGGTGCACCGCCGCATCGTCTACCAGATGAACGAGATGGGGCTGCGGCCCGACCGCGGCTATGTGAAGTGCGCCCGCGTCGTCGGCGAGGTGATGGGCAAGCTGCACCCCCACGGCGACGCGTCGATCTACGACGCGCTCGTGCGCATGGCGCAGCCCTTCTCGATGCGCCTGCCGCTCGTCGACGGGCACGGCAACTTCGGCTCGCTGGGCAACGACGACCCGCCGGCCGCCATGCGGTACACGGAATGCCGGATGGCCGACGCCACGTCGCTGATGACCGAGTCGATCGACGAGGACACGGTCGACTTCAACCCGAACTACGACGGTCAGGAGCGCGAGCCCGTCGCGCTGCCCGCGGCGTACCCGAACCTGCTGGTCAACGGCGCGTCCGGGATCGCCGTCGGCATGGCGACGAACATGCCGCCGCACAACCTGGGCGAGGTCGTCGCCGCCGCCCGGCACCTGATCAAGCACCCCGGCGCCGATCTCGAGACGCTGATGCGCTTCGTGCCGGGGCCCGACCTGCCGACCGGCGGCCGGATCGTCGGCCTCGGCGGGATCAAGGACGCGTACGAGAACGGCCGCGGCACCTTCAAGATCCGCTCGACGGCCACCGTGGAGAACGTGACGGCGCGCCGCAAGGGCCTGGTCGTCACCGAACTTCCCTTCACCGTCGGACCGGAGAAGGTGATCGCGAAGATCAAGGACCTGGTCTCCTCGAAGAAGCTCCAGGGCATCGCGGACGTCAAGGACCTCACGGACCGCGCGCACGGCCTGCGTCTGGTCATCGAGATCAAGAACGGGTTCGTCCCCGAGGCCGTCCTGGAGCAGCTCTACAAGCTGACGCCGATGGAGGAGACCTTCGGCATCAACAACGTGGCGCTCGTCGACGGCCAGCCCCTGACGCTCGGCCTCAAGGAGCTGCTGGAGGTCTACCTCGACCACCGCTTCGAGGTCGTACGCCGCCGCAGCGAGTTCCGGCGCACCAAGCGGCGCGACCGGCTGCACCTGGTCCTCGGCCTGCTGGTCGCGCTGCTCGACATCGACGAGGTCATCCGCCTCATCCGTTCCAGCGACAACTCGGCGCAGGCCAAGGAGCGGCTCATCGAGCACTTCTCCCTGAGCGAGATCCAGACGCAGTACATCCTGGACACGCCGCTGCGCCGGCTCACCAGGTTCGACAAGATCGAGCTGGAGGCCGAGCGCGACCGGCTGAACGCCGAGATCGACGAGCTGACCGCGATCCTGGAATCGGACGCCGAGCTGCGCAAGCTCGTCTCGGCGGAACTGGCGGCGGTGGCCAAGAAGTTCGGCACCGACCGGCGCACGGTGCTGCTGGAGTCGGGGAGTTCGCCGGTGGCCGCGGTGCCGCTGGAAGTCGCGGACGACCCGTGCCGGGTCCTGCTGTCCTCGACCGGCCTGCTGGCCCGTACGGCCAACGGCGAGCCCCTCGCCATGGACGACGCCCGGCGCGCCAAGCACGATGTGATCGTCTCGGCCGTGCCCGCCACCGCACGCGGCGACGTGGGCGCGGTGACGTCGTCCGGCCGCCTGCTGCGGCTCTCGGTGATCGACCTGCCCCAGCTCCCGGACACGGCCTCCGCACCGAACCTCTCGGGCGGGGCGCCGGTCACGGAGTTCCTCTCCCTGGAGCCGGACGAGTCGCTGATCTGCCTCACCACGCTCGACGAGTCCTCCCCCGGGCTCGCGCTCGGCACCGAGCAGGGCGTGGTCAAGCGGGTGGTTCCGGACTATCCCGCCAACAAGGACGAGCTGGAGGTCATCACCCTCAAGGACGGTGACCGGATCGTCGGCGGGGCCGAGCTGCGCACCGGCGAGGAGGATCTGGTCTTCATCACGGACGACGCCCAGCTGCTGCGCTATCCGGCGGGGCAGGTCAGGCCGCAGGGCCGGGCCGCGGGCGGCATGGCGGGCATCAAGCTCGCCGAGGGCGCCAAGGTGATCTCCTTCACCGCGGTCGACCCGGCGGCGGACGCCGCGGTCTTCACGGTGGCGGGTACGGCGGGGACGCTGCTCGGCGACACGGAGACGTCCGCCAAGCTGACGCCGTTCGACCAGTACCCGCGCAAGGGCCGGGCCACGGGCGGCGTGCGCTGCCAGCGGTTCCTCAAGGGCGAGGACGTCCTCGTCCTGGCCTGGGCTGGCGCCGCCCCGGCGCGCGCGGCGGCGAAGAACGGCGCACCGGTGGAGCTGCCGGAGCCCGACCCGCGCCGTGACGGCTCCGGTACTCCGCTGGCGACGCCGGTGGCGGCTCTGGCCGGCCCGGCCTAGCCCTCGCCCTGTACGTACCGCAGGACGCCCCACATGCTGTGCTCGTAGGCAGCGGCGGAGGCGTCCTGCGGTGCGTCGAGTGGTTCCTCCCCCGGGCCGCCGGTCCGGCAGGCCTCCAGTTCCTTGCCCAGGGCCCGCCCGTCGGTCCCGGAGCCGATGAGGACGAGCTGC
The DNA here is from genome assembly GCF_005981925.1 of Streptomyces albidochromogenes. Taxonomy (GTDB): domain Bacteria; phylum Actinomycetota; class Actinomycetes; order Streptomycetales; family Streptomycetaceae; genus Streptomyces; species Streptomyces albidochromogenes. Next base: position 3,541 of record NZ_VBVX01000162.1, on the reverse strand, counting down.
GTCGTCCTCGGCTCGTCGCGGCCCCACGGCCGCGGGTAGAAGCGCAGGAACCGGCCGACGGCGTGCACCTCGTACCGGTTGCGGGGGTCGGCCGCGCCGAAGTCGACGTACCCCTTAATCCGGTAAAGCCCCTGGGGCCTGCTGTCGAGGAACTCCATGAGGCGGCGCGGGTCCATCGGCACCTCGGAGGTGAAGGAGACGCTCTCGTACGCCGCGTGCGGGTGATCGCCGTGGCCGTCGTGCGCGTCCTCCTCGGCCCGCAGGTCGTCGAAGGACAGCTGCCGTGCCTTCTCCTCGGCGTCGGGTCGCGCCGCCGGGTCGAAGAGCAGCTCCGGATCGATCCGCCCGTACTCCGCGCGGACGACGGCCGTGCCCCCGCTGAGGCCGCGTACGGTGTCGAGGACGCGGCCGAGCCGCTCCTCCCCCACCCGGTCGGTCTTGTTCAGCACGACGAGGTCGGCGACGGCGAGGTGGCGGTCCAGCTCGGGATGGCGTGCGCGCGTGGCCTCGAACTCGACCGCGTCGACGACCTCGGCGAGCCCTCCGTACACGATCCGCTCGTTCTCGCTTGCGAGGATCATCCGCACCAGTTCCTGCGGTTCGGCGAGCCCGCTCGCCTCGATGACGATCACGTCGAGCCGGGCTGCCGGGCGGGTCAGCCGCTCCAGGTACTCGTCCAGCTCGCTCGCGTCCACGGCACAGCACAGGCACCCGTTGCCGAGCGAGACGGTGGAGTCCCCGAGCTGCCCGGCGACCGCCATGGCGTCGATCTCGATGGCCCCGAAGTCGTTGACGATCGCACCGATCCTGGTGCCCCGGCTGCGGGCGAGCAGGTGGTTGAGCAAGGTGGTCTTGCCGGAACCCAGGAAGCCCGCGAGGACGACGACCGGGATCTGCTTCGTGCTCACCGGGGGACCTTTCTCATGACGCCGGAACGGGCCGCCCCAGGATAGGCGCGGCCCGGGTCCCCTGCGGATCACGGAAGCCGCACGCGCCCGCAGGCCCAGATTTCGGAAAGCCGTGCCCGGCGCTCTACCGTTCGGGACATGAGCGCCGCACCGACCGCCCCCGGCAGACGTCTGCGTCTGGGCTGGCCCCAGCGGGTCTTCTCGCAGGTCCTCCTCATGCAGCTGGCCATCGCCACCGGCGTCACCGTGCTCGCCACCGGGCTCTTCCTGGCCCCGCTCAGCGCTCAGCTCGACCAGGAGGCGATGCGGCGCGCCCTCGCGATCGCCCAGACCACCGCCGCCCGGCCGCGGCTCGCCGACGCCGTGACCGGCACGCGGCCCGCCGCCTCGGGGCCCGTGCAGACCGAGGCGGACCGCATCCGGCGCTCCACCGGGGCCGAGTACGTCGTGGTCATGGACGACCGGGGCGTCCGCTGGTCCCACACCGACCCCCGTCAGATCGGCCGGATCGTCTCCACCGACCCGAGCGAGGCGCTCGGCGGCCGCGAGGTGATGGAGATCGACGAGGGGACGCTCGGCCGCTCCGCCCGGGGCAAGGTCCCGCTGCGCGGCACGGACGGCGAGATCGTCGGCGCGGTGTCGGTCGGCATCGAGTACGACAGCGTCCGCGCCCGGCTGCTCGCCGCGATCCCGGGGCTGCTGGCGTACGCGGGCGGCGCTCTGGCCGTCGGCGCGGTGGCGGCGTACCTCATCTCCCGAAGACTCCAGCGGCAGACCCACGACCTGGCCTTCTCCGACATCTCCGCGCTGCTGGCCGAGCGCGAGGCGATGCTGCACGGCATTCGCGAGGGCGTCGTCGCCCTGGACGCCGGGGGCAGGATCCGGCTGATGAACGACGAGGCCCAGCGGCTGCTCGGCCTCGGCGCTCAGGCCACGGGCCGCCCGCTGGACGAGGTGCTGGGCGAGGGGCGTACGGCGGACGTGCTGGCGGGACGGGTGACCGGCGACGACCTGCTGACCGTGCGCGGTCACCGCGTCCTGGTCACCAACCGGATGCCGACGGACGACGGGGGCGCGGTGGCGACCCTGCGCGACCGTACCGAGCTGGAGCGGCTCGGCCGCGAGCTGGACTCGACGCGCGGCCTGATCGACGCCCTGCGCGCCCAGGACCACGAGCACGCGAACCGGATGCATACGTTGCTCGGGCTGCTGGAGCTGGGCATGCACGAGGAGGCGGTGCGGTTCGTGACGGAGGTGGCGGGGGTCCGCCGGGCCACCGCCGAGCAGATCACCGAGAAGATCCACGACCCGATGCTGGCGGCGCTGCTGGTCGGGAAGGCCACGGTCGCCGCCGAGCGCGGTGTCGCGCTCCGGCTGTCCGACGCGACGCTGCTGCCCGACCGGCTGGTGGACCCGCGCGGCCTGGTCACCGTCGTCGGCAACCTGGTGGACAACGCGCTGGACGCGTCGGCCGGGTCCCCGGACGCCGTGATCGAGGTCGAGCTGCGGGCGCGGGGGCGTACGGCCGTACTGCGCGTGACGGACGGCGGGCCGGGCGTTCCGGCGGAGCGGCGCGAGCTGATCTTCACGGAGGGGTGGTCGACCAAGGAGCCGCCGGCCCACGGCAAGCGGGGCCTGGGGCTGGCCATGGTGCGCCGGCTGGCGGAACGGCAGGGCGGCAGCGCCCGGGTCGGCGAAGGAGCGGAGGGCGGCGCGGAGTTCACCGTCGTACTGCCGGAAGCGCTGACGGACGCGGGGCTGGACGGCACGGACGGCGACCGCTCGGGCGGCGACGGCTCAGGCGGCGACGGCAGGGAGGCCGGTGCTGCCGGGGCCGGCGGTGCGCGGCCCGGCGCGCCGGCCGACGCGGCGGCGCTCGACTCGGCGGGAGAGGCGCGATGATCGACGTACTGGTGGTGGACGACGACGTGCGCGTCGCGGAGATCAACGCGGCGTACGTGGCCAAGGTCGCCGGGTTCCGTGTCGTCGGCCGGGCGCACTCCGTGGCCGACGCCCTGGCCCGACTCCGCGCGCACCACGTCGACCTGCTGCTCCTGGACCACTACCTGCCGGACGGGAACGGGCTCGCGCTCGTCCAGGAGCTGCGCGCGCTCGGCCTCCAGACCGACGTGATCATGGTGACGGCGGCGCGCGACATCGGGACCGTGCAGGCGGCGATGCGCCAGGGGGCTCTCCAGTACCTGGTCAAACCCTTCAACTTCGCCGGGCTGCGCACCAAGCTGGAGGCGTACGCCGCGCTGCGCCGGACCCTCGACGGCGGCGGCGAGGCGGAACAGGCCGAGGTGGACCGGATCTTCGGCGCGCTCTCGGTGCCCGGCTCGGCAAACCTCCCGAAGGGCCACTCGCCGACCACCGCCGAGCTGGTGCGGCAGGTGCTGCTGGCCGCCGACGGGCCGATCTCCGCGCAGGAGATCGCGGAGCGCGCGGGCATCAGCCGGCAGACCGCGCAGCGCTATCTGAAGCTGCTGGAGCGGTCGGGCCGGGTTCGGCTCAGCCTCAAGTACGGCGAGACGGGCCGCCCGGAGCACCGGTACGCGTGGACGGCCGCCGGCGGCGGCTGAGAGCCCCCCTGCGCGCGGTGGGGCGGCCGCGCGGGCAGCCGGGGGGCGGAC
>NZ_VBVX01000161.1 GCF_005981925.1 Streptomyces albidochromogenes | reverse complement strand
GCTCGCGTGGCCGGAGGAGGAGCCGCACCAGACCATCGCCCCGGCCAGGTAGGAGCTGTCGTTGCTCCCGCTCGGCGACGAGACGCGCGGCCGGCCCGGAGTCAGCCGGGCCGCCGTGCGCAGCTGGTCCTGGAGCAGGGGGTCGGGCAGCGCCCCGAGGCCGTGCACCGCGACGAGGTAAGCCGGTGCGGGCCGGTCGGCGTGCGCGAGGGCGTACGCCGCCGCGGCCGCCCGGCCCGCCGGGGTCACCCGGGCGTTCGCCCTGCCCGCGATGACGCAGCCGAACACCAGCCCCGTGATCAGGGTGGGCAGGACCAGGGCGAGGAACACGCCGACCGACGCCCCGGCGAAGCTCGCGGTGACCGCCGCCACGAAGGCGGCGGGCAGCCCGATGAGGCAGAGCATTGCCAGGACGGTGCCGCCGGCCCGCCACGCGCGGCCGGCCCCGGGCGGGACCATCAGGCCGCGGAACGCCAGACCGTCCCCGATCTCCTGCACCGCCGCGTTGCCCATCACGGCGTACCGCAGGATGTGCAGCGCCCCGTTGGGGGCGGCGGCGAGCTCGGTGAGCACGGCTCGCTCCACCGGGTCGTGGGCGACCGCGCTGCGCGCGGAGGCGATGCCGGGGCCGCCGATCGCGAGGCGGCCGTCGAAGTACATCGTGGTGAGCGCGGTGTCCACGGCGCGGGAGGGGCCGCCGTTCAGGAAGGCGATCTCCATGAGGTCCAGGGCCCGGGAGTCTCCCGGGCCCGCGCCCCGGTGGAGGGCGGAGACGCCCCGGGTCAGAGCGACGCAGGTCGCGGCCACGGCGAGCGTGATCAGCACAGCGAGAACGGTCATGGCGCGTCACTTCCGGACGAGTGCGGCACGCGCCGCACGGACGAATCGGGTCGTACGGCGGGGAGGGTGCGCGGCCGCGCGGTCCTGCCACCAGTGGGTCAGCCGCCTGCGGGCGGCCTCGTCCCCGGGCTGACCGCCCGCCAGCACGTGCTCGGCGAAATCGAGCGCGTCCCGCCGGTAACCGGCGGTCATGGGCCGGGACTTGGCGTACGCGAGGAACGCGCGGCGGTAGTCGGCCCCCAGGATCTCCGGCAGCTCGGGCGCGACCTTGGCCACGACATCGGCCCGCTTCCCGCCGAGCGCACGGCTCTGGACGCGCAGGCGCGCGGAGTCGAAGCCGGCGGGGGCGGGCGTCCCGGCGACGAGCGCCGAGAGCAGCGCCGTCTGCGCCAGCGCGACACGGGTACGGGCGTCGCCCCCCGGGCCCGCGCCGTCCCGGGACGGGCCCTTCGGCGACGCCGCCGCGCCCGGCCGCGGGGGCCGGGCCCCACCGCGCGCCGCGGCAGGCGTCCGGTGCAGTGCGGCGCGGATCTCGTCCAGCTCCGCGGCCAGGGCCCGCGGCGGCGGGAAGTCGTCGTCACGTTCCAGCAGGACGCCCGGGGGGTCCGTGCGGGAGCGGAGGTCGGTCAGGATGTCGAGGACCGGCCGGGTCACGGGGTGGGCGTGGGTGTCGTGCCAGACGCCGTCCCGTTCGATGCCGCCCGCCACGTGGACGTACGCGATCGCCTCCACCGGCAGCTCGTCGAGCGCCACCGAGGGGTCCTCGCCCCGGTTCACGTGGTTCGTGTGCAGGTTGGCCACGTCGATCAGGAGCCGGACGCCGGTGCGGGACACCACCTCCGCCAGGAACTGGCCCTCCGTCATGTCCTCGTCCGGCCAGTTGATCAGCGCGGCGATGTTCTCCAGCGCCAGTGGCACCGGCAGCGAGTCCTGCGCGATGCGGACGTTCTCGCACAGCACGTCGAGCGCGTCCCAGGTGCGGGGCACCGGCAGCAGGTGCCCGGCCTCCAGACGCGGGCTCGCCGTGAGGGGGCCGCCCGCCCGTACGAACGCGATGTGCTCCGTGACGAGCGGAGAGCCCAGCGCCTGCGCCGTCGCCGCCAGGTCCGCGAGGCGTCCCGCGTCCGGGCGGTCCGCGCCGCCCAGACCCAGCGAGACGCCGTGCGGGATCACCCGCACACCACGGGCGCGCAGCCGCAGGAGGGACTCGGGGAGGTGGCCGGGGCAGAGGTTCTCCGCCACCGCCTCCACCCAGTCGACGCCGGGCAGCGCCTCCACCGTTTCGGCGATCTCCGGCCGCCAGCCGATCCCCGTACCGAGACGCGCGAGTCGTTCCATGAGTCCCCCTCCTCCGCTTCGTGCAGGGGTGATGGCCCCGGCGCGCGCCGGTGAATCCAGAGGAGGGGACCTTCAGAGGTTGATTTGAGGTTACGGCGAGGGCTCCGGGCGGTTCGTGTTCACCGCCGGACTGCCGATCTCGCCCTCCGGCTGCGCGGACGGCTGCGAGGTGAAGGTCTGCTCACCGGTGGGCACGGCGGCCGGCGGGGAGGGCACCGTCACCGAGTTGTCGGGCGGCGGCGGCCCCGAGGGGCTCGCGGTGGCGTTGCCCGCCGCCTCGTTCGCCAGGGCGTCGAAGTCGACCAGGCCGGTGGCCTCCAGCATGGTGATGTGGTCGAGCACGGTCTGGTTCGCGTCGCTGGCGAGCTGGCGTATCAGGGTGTTGCGGGTGGTGTGGCGCACCTGCGCGACCAGCGCGAAGACCTTGCCGTGCGCGTTGCGCAGCAGGTTGGCGAACTTCCGCTCGTACTCCGGGCCGCTCGCCGCCGACAGCTCCCGCAGCCAGCCCTGCTGCTGCTCGTTGGGCTGGTTGGGCAGCGGCACGTTGAGCTGCGCGGCCACCTTGCGGGCCCGCTTGTCGAGGTCGGTGTGGCCGACGACCAGGTGGTCGCCGGCCTCCTTGATCGCCTCGCTGGGGGCGCGTTCGAGCGCCTGCTGGCCGGCCGGCAGCTCCCAGAGGCCGGCCAGTCGCACCTTGACCAGGAAGTCCCGGTCGGTGGCGGAGAGCGGGCCCCACTGGGTGGCGACCGTGGCGGCGTTCAGGTTGGCCTGGCCGGTGCCGGAGCGGTCCGCGTAGGACCACACGGGGAAGGCGAGCGCGCCGATGGTGGCGACAAGTGCCGCGATGATGAGTGCTGTTCCGTTGATGCGTCGCAACAAGATGTCTCCCGAGCCGATGCGTTACACCGTCGAACCAACCGCCTGGGGAGCGGCCGGACAACCTACTTGCAAGTATTCAGAGGTACGTGTGACGCAGCCGACGCGTTCAGCGGCGCGCGGAGCGAATCCGGTTCAGCGGCGCAGCGCCGGGTGGTCCGCGACCACCGTGCACGAGCCGGGCGCGATCTCGGTGAAGCCCGCGTCCCGCACTGTCGGCAGTCCGCTCGCGGTCAGCTCCCGCCACCGGGCGGCCCCAGCGGTACGGACCGAGAGCGGGAAGCCGGCGGCCTGCCACGCCTTGCGCTCCCCCTCCGGCAGGTCCCACCAGGCGAGTTGGGCGCCGTGGCCGGCCTGCGCCATCGCCTTGCCGGCCGACATGTCGAGATCCGGACTCAGCCACAGCACCGGGCCTTCGGCGGGGGCCGGGGCCGGCGGCCGGGGATCGTCCAGCTCGGTGCCCGAGACCTGGAGCTTGGCCAGTTCCTTGGGCCAGCCGTCCAGCGGCACCGGCGGGAACACCCGTACCTCGGCGGCGTCACCGGTGACCGTGATGCCGGGCAGCGCCGCGGCCCTGCGCCACTCGCCGCCGCGTGCCCGCCGCACCACCTTGCGGATCCGGGCGTCCTGCCACAGCCGCATCACCTCGGCCCACTCGCCGTCGCCCAGCGACCGCTCGTCGGTGAGCATCACGAGGACCGCGCGGGCCGCCGTCTCCAGGGCGTCCGTACGGGCCGGCGGATCGTCCTTCTCGATGTGGACGACGAGGGGCAGCACGAACTGCGGGGCCTCGTCGCGCTCCGTCGGCTCGTGCCGGAAGGGACTGCCGGGGCTCTCGGGGATGTCGTTGTCGCTCACCCGGCCCAGTCTGCCAGCCGGGTCACCGCCCATCTCTACCCCGGCCGGCTTGGCGGAACCGATGGCTCCGGGCGAGGATGCTCCGCATGAAGAGCGATCTTTTTGCCTCAGAGAACATGGCGCAGCAGGCCACTGTGCCCGGGATGACCCTCCAGAACGCCAAGTCGGTGAAGTACGCGGTCAATGGCGAGATGCACGCGCGCCAGGGCTCGATGATCGCCTTCCGCGGCAACCTCCAGTTCGAGCGCAAGGGGCAGGGCATAGGAGGCATGCTCAAGCGCGCCGTGACCGGCGAGGGCCTGGCGCTGATGGCCGTGCGCGGCCAGGGTGAGGCGTGGTTCGCGCACGAGGCGCAGAACTGCTTCATCGTCGACATCGAGCAGGGCGACGCGCTCACCGTCAACGGCCGCAACGTGCTGTGCTTCGACGCGACCCTCTCGTACGAGATCAAGACGGTGAAGGGCGCCGGCATGACCGGCGGCGGCCTCTTCAACAGCCTGTTCACCGGATACGGCAAGCTCGCCGTGATCTGCGAGGGCAATCCCATCGTGATCCCCGTGACGCAGCAGCAGCCGGTGTACGTCGACACCGACGCGGTGGTGGGCTGGAGCGCCCAGCTCAACACGACGCTGCACCGCTCCCAGTCGGTCGGTTCCATGATCCGCGGCGGCTCGGGCGAGGCGGTCCAGCTCATGCTCCAGGGCGACGGCTTCGTCATCGTGCGGCCGAGCGAGCTGAAGCCCGAGAAGGCGGCGAGCAGCTGATCCGTCCGGTCCGTGCCCCCTCGGGGCCGGGAGGGCCCGAGTAGGCTCGTACGCATGGACGAGACGAGCCCGCAGTACGCCGAGTGCGTGCTGTGCCGGAAGCCGACCGAGTACCCGGAGTCGGTCGAGGGCGCCGTGTACTGCCCCGTCTGCGAGTGGCAGGAGGCGCAGCGCACGGCCTGCTCCGGGTGAAATCCGGTGGACAGTCGGCCGGGCGCTCGGGATCATCCGCACGGTGACGACACGAGACGAGCAGCCGATCACCTTCGTGGAGCTGGACGGGGCGGTCATGGCCGCCCTGCTGGACGGTGACCGGGCCGGGGCGAGCGCGAGAGCCGGGGTCGCCCTGAGCGACTTCTTCCTGACCGACAGCGCGCTCTGGCTGTGGCGCTACCGCCTCGGTCAGATCGCCGACGACCCGGCGGGCGCCCGCTGGTGCCACCGGATCGCGGTGTGCGCGCCGGACGGCGCGGTCGTCGGGCACGGCGGGTTCCACGGCCCGCCCGACGACCGGGGCATGGTCGAGCTCGGTTACGCCGTCGACCCCGCCTTCCGCCGCCGGGGCTACGCGCGGGCCACCCTCGTCGAGCTGCTGCGCCGGGCCGCCGCCGAGCCCGCCGTGACCACCGTCCGGGCGTCGATCCGCCCCGACAACGTGGCGTCCCTGGCCACCGTCGCCGGCTTCGGCTTCACCGAGGTCGGCGAGTTGTGGGACGAGGAGGACGGCATGGAGACGCTCTACGAGACTCAGCTCTTCAGGAGCTCCGAGACTTTCACGAAGCGGTAGCCGCGCTCGCGCAGCTCCGGAACGATCCGCCGGACCGCCTGCTCGGTCACCGGCGCGGCGCTGCGCGTGCAGTGCATGACCACCAGCGACCCCGGCCGCACCCCGGCCAGTACCTGGTCGGCCACCGCGTCCCCGTCGCGCGCGAAGGCGTCCCCGCTCACCACGTCCCACTGGACCGCCGTCACCTTGGCCGGGGCCAGGGCGCGCAGGGCCTCGTCGTCGTAACAGCCGCCGGGGAAGCGGAAGTACGGCACGACGTTCCGCGCCCCGGCCTTGCGGAACGCGGCGAAGGCGCGTTCCACGTCGGTGCGCATGGCCTGCCGGGCGACGGTCGGCAGGCCGTAGCAGGGGGACGTGAAGGCGTGGTGGCTGTACGAGTGGTTGGCGATCTCGAAGAGCGGGTCCCGGCCGATGGAGCGGGCCTGGTCCGGGTACTCCTCGGCCCAGCGGCCCGTCATGAAGACCGTCGCGGGGACCTTCAGCCTGCGCAGCGAGGCGATCAGGGCGGGGTTGTCGAAGCGCTCGCCGCGCGCGGCGCGCGGGCCCTGGTCCGCCGTCATGTCGGCGTCGAAGGTCAGCGCGACGGTCTTGGCGCGGGTGGCGGAGGCGCGTTCGAAGACCGGGGTGAGCCCGCCGGGCCCGGCCGCGAGGGTGGGCGCGGCGGCGGGCCGCCCGGCAGCGGAGGCGGAGGCGGAGGCCGGCGGTGGGGCGGCGAGCGAGCCCCGGGGCTCGCCACCGCCGGCGGCGCACCCGGCGAGAGCCGCGCCGAACACCGCCACTGTCATCAGTCTTCGTACAAAAGTGGTCACCGTCCGAAACTATATGATTATGCGTCAAACGTCCGTGTGCTACGCGGGCACTACTGCCGAACGGGTGCCGGAGCGGGCGGCCGACGAGCTGGAGTACCGGCGCAGGAGCAGTACGGCGGTGGTGGCCGGCCCGGTGAGCAGCCCGAGCCAGATCCCGAGCGTGTCACCCTCGACGGCGTACGGCTGGCCCCCGCCGCCCACGGCCGCACCCGCGAGCAGCGCCGCCGCCTCCAGCTCGTCCCGCAGGACCCGCAGGGCACGCTCAACCCCAGCCGCACTGTGGGTGAGACGCTCGGGCGCCCCCTGCGCCTGCACCGGCGCGCCGGCCGCCGCGAGGCCCCGGCGCGCGTCCTGGAACTCCTCGAACACGTCGGCCTGCCCGCCGCCTTCGCGGACCGCTACCGGCACGAACTCTCCGGCGGCCGACCCCGACGTGCTGGTCTGCGACGAGGTGACCTCGGCCCTCGACTCCGGCTTCACGCGGCAGATCCTGGGACCGGAGGCGGTCGCCCGGTAGCCCGGGACGGGCTGGGGGCGGACCCGTGCGGCCCGCCCCCCCCCGGGCGCCCGGATCAGTGGTGGAACGGGCCGCTCACGGCGAACGTCGTGCCCGGCGTGTAGCAGTTCACGTACATCGTCCCGCAGTCGGGGGAGAAGGTGACACCGGCGAACTCGCCCCACTCCGGCGCGTCCGGTGTGCCGATGTTCTGCCGGCCGCGCGCCATCGCGTACACCTCGCCGTGCTTCGTCAGCCCGTACACGTGCTGCGCGCCGTTGCCGTCCTCGCACACCATCAGGCCGCCGCGCGGGGCCAGGCAGATGTTGTCGGGCGACTCACCCGGCAGCTGGATGTCCGTGCTCGGGCCGAAGACGACGACCAGCGTCAGACGCCGCCGGTGCGGCTCGTACTTCCACACCTGCCCGAAGTGGTCGGCCGCCGAGCCCTCCGCGCTGCGGGCGAAGCTGGAGACGAAGTACACGGCCCGGTCGCCCCAGTAGCAGCCCTCCAGCTTCTGCGCGTGCGTGATGCCCCTGGGGCCGAAGTCCTGAAGCCGAATGGGGGTCTCCTCGGCCAGCGGGTCGGGCACCGGAACCCACTCGACGCCGCCGAAGCTGGCCCCGGTCTCCTGGACCGCCGAGAGGTCGGGCAGGCCCGGCACCCGCATCGCCTCCAGCGCGCCGCCGGCGCGCAGCGAGCCGGTGCCGCCCAGCGGCTTCTCGGGGAGGAAGCGGTAGAAGAGGCCGAAGGGCTTGTCGAACGCGTCCTCCGTCTCGTACACGATGCCGCTGCGCGGGTCCACGGCGATCGCCTCGTGCTGGAAGCGGCCCATCGCCGTGAGCGGGACGGCGCCGGTGCGGCGCGGGTCGACGGGGTCGACCTCGAAGATGAAGCCGTGGTCCTTGGTGTAGCCGTTGGTGCCGGCCTTGTCCTCGTTCTCCTCGCAGGTGAGCCAGGTTTTCCACGGGGTGGGCCCGCCCGCGCAGTTGACGGCCGTACCGGCGATGGCGACGCGCTCGCCGAGGACGTTGTCGCGGCCGTCCAGGGCGAGGGCCGTACAACCGCCCTTCGCGGCCGGGTCGTACGTCAGGCCCGCGACCGTCGGCACGCCGCGCTTCGCGCTGTGGCGGTTCTCGTGGTTGCGGACGAGGTGGACGCGGCCGTGCCGGCCCCTGAAGGCGCCCATGCCGTCGGGGTTGGAGGGAACGTTTCCCTCGCCCGAGCGCAAGGGGGCGCCCTCCCGGGAGAGGACCCGGTAGCGGAAGCCCTCGGGCAGATCGAGGAGGCCGTCCGGGTCGGGCACGAGCGGGCCGTAACCGCGGCGGCCCAGTCCCTGGGCGGCGGCCGTTCCGGCGAAGATCTCCGACACCGAGCCGGCGAACGCGACACCGATGCCCAGGGCGCCCGCGCGGGCCAGGACCTGACGGCGCGACGCGGACGACGAGGCTGTTTCAGACATGGGGTATCTCCCTGCTGGCGGACAGGAAACGTGACCCGCACGTGTGTAGCACGCAAGTGATCTCACGTGAACCATGCGGGCCACACCGCCTCGTGCGGCGCGTCAGCCCGACGCGTGCACCCCAGGTCAGACGAGGGACGCGCTCAGCGTGATCGTCGTACCCGCCAGCGCCTGGCTGACCGGGCAGTTCGCCTTGCCTTCCTCGGCCGCCTTGACGAACGCCGCCTCGTCCATGCCCTCCACCTCGCCCTGCACGGTGAGGTGGATCCGGGTGATCCCCTCGCCCGGCACGAAGGTGACCTCGGCCTTGGTGTTCAGGCGGGTCGGCGGGGTGCCGGCCTTGGCGAGGACGTTGGAGAACGCCATGTTGTAGCAGCTGGACTGGGCGGCGGCGATCAGCTCCTCGGGGCTGGTCTTGCCGTTCGGCTCCTCCGTACGGGCCGGCCAGGAGACGGCGTACTCGCCGATGCCGGACGAGTCGAAGGTCACGGTGCCCGTGCCCTTGAAGAGGTCGCCTTCCCAGACGGTGTGTGCCTGACGCGTTGCAGCCATGTCTAAAGCCCTTCTCGCGGACGGTGATCCAGGGCCAACCTACTGGGCGACGAGCCCCTTCGCGTCGCGCGCCAGCGCCGTCAGCCGGGAGATCGCCCGGAAGTACTTCTTCCGGTAGCCGCCGTTCAGCATGTCGTCACTGAACAGCCGGTCGAACGGCAGCCCGGAGGCCAGCACCGGCACCTCCCGGTCGTACAGCCGGTCGGCGAGGACGACGAGCCGCAGCGCCGTCGACTGGTCGGGCACCGGACCCACATCGGTGAGGCAGACGGCCCGGACCCCGTCCGTGAGCGCGCCGTAGCGGCTGGGGTGGACCCTGGCGAGGTGGTCGAGCAGGTGGGGGAAGTCGTCGAGGCTGGCGCCCTCGGTGGCGTACGCCGCCTTGGTGACCTCCTCGCCGGAGTACGGCGCGGGCGCCTCGGGCAGCCCGCGGTGGCGGTAGTCCTCGCCGTCGATGCGCAGCGGCCGGAAGTGGGCCGACAGGCCCTGGATCTCGCGCAGGAAGTCGACGGCGGCGAATCGGCCCTCGCCGAGCTTGCCGGGCAGCGTGTTGGAGGTGGCGGCGAGCGCGACGCCCGCCTCGACGAGCCTGCGCAGCAGCGACGACACCAGCACGGTGTCGCCCGGGTCGTCGAGCTCGAACTCGTCGATGCACAGCAGACGGTGTCCGCTCAGCGTCTGCACGGTCTGCTGGAAGCCCAGCGCGCCGACCAGGTTCGTCAGCTCCACGAAGGTGCCGAACGCCTTGAGCTCACGGGGTGCCGGGGTGGCGTGCCAGAGGGACGCGAGCAGGTGCGTCTTGCCGACGCCGTACCCGCCGTCGAGGTACACGCCGAGCGGCGCGGTGGGCGCGGCCGGCTTCTTCACGAAGTCGAACCAGCGCCGCTTGCCCCCGCCGGCCGCCGACGCCCCGCCGAGTCCGGCCGCGAAGGTGCTCAGCACGCGGACCGCCTCGCTCTGGCTCGGCTGGTTCGGGTCCGGTACGTACGTATCGAAGCGCACCGCGTCGAAGCGCGGCGGCGGCACCATCTCGGCGACCAGGCGGTCGGCGGGAACGTGCGGCTCGCGTGCGCACAGGGACAGGGGGGCCGCTTCGGTTATGGGCGCGGACCCATGAGCGGCGGTGGAGGACGACACGGGGCTCAAGTCTAGGCGCCGTGCCACACTGCTCGACATGCGACGCCTGTTCCCTGTGACCGAAGAAACACTCTCCGCCGCCGACGGCGAGTGGGAGCTCGACGAGCTGGCCGACGCCTACGCGTACCCCGAGGAGCGCGGGGCGTCGGGTGCGTGGCTGCGGGCCAACATGGTCTCCTCCCTCGACGGGGCCGCCCAGCACGAGGGCCGCTCGCAGCCGATCTCGTCCGACACCGACATGCGGATCTTCGGCACGCTGCGGGCCCTGGCCGACGTGGTGATCGTCGGCGCGGAAACGGTCCGTCTGGAGGGCTACCGCCCGGCCCGCGCCCGCGAGGTCTTCGCGGAGCGCAGGGCGGCGGCGGGCCAGGGCCCGGCGCCGGCGATCGCGGTGGTCAGCGCGAGCCTGAACCTGGACTTCTCTCTTCCGCTCTTCGCGTCGCCCCTCGTCCCCACCCTCGTCCTGACCGGCGCCACGGCGCCCGTCGAGCGCGTCCGGGCGGCCCGGGAGGCCGGGGCGCAGGTACTGGTGGCCGGGGACGGGGCCTCGGTGGAGCCGGCGCGGGCGGTGGCGGCGCTGGCGGAGCGGGGGCTCACCCGGTTGCTGACCGAGGGCGGGCCGCGGCTGCTCGCGCAGTTCATCACGGCCGGCGCGCTGGACGAGCTGTGCCTGACCGTGTCGCCGATGCTCACCGCGGGCCGCGCCCAGCGGATCGCCGACGGGCCCGGCGTGACGGTCCCGGAAAAATTCGCACTGGCGTCCGTACTGGAGGAGGCCGGGTTCCTTTTCACCCAGTACCGTCGGATCTGACCGGCAGCGGAATTCGCCGTTCCGCTTAGCTTTCGCTGGGCACACTTATCTCACGCAGACCCCGTGCGGGCACGGGGAAGGATGGTTTCCGCAGGGGGCCGGCGGCGTCACTCAGAAGCGCCGGCCCACGGAAGAAGAGAAGGGCGCCCGTCGTGTTCACGAGCGTATTGATGATCGAGAAGCCCCTGTCGTCCGTCGACGTGGAGTTCGTCAGCACCCTTCACGGTGACGAGGGCGTCTCCTTCGTCGTCCTGATGCAGCCCCGCGGCGACCAGGCGGACGTCCTCCTGCGCGCCATCGACGACGTAGCGCTCGGCCAGGTCGACGAAGCCGTACGGGAGGGCGAGGAGCCCCGCGGCGAGGAGGCGAAGCCGCTCGCGCAGCGCGGCCTGGAGGTGACCCTGGAGGCGCTGCGGGCGCGCGGCAGCGAGGCCGTGGGCCAGGTCGTCGAGGACCACCCGCTGGATCTCCTCAAGTCCGTCGTGTCCGAGACCGGCGCCGACGAAGTGATCGTCCTGACCGCCCCGCACTACGTCGAGGAGTTCTTCCACCGGGACTGGGCGTCCCGGGCCCGTCACAAGGTCGGCGTACCGGTGCTCAAGCTCTTCGCCCACAACGAATAGGCTGGGGCACCGCTCAGACGTCACACCTTGGGAGACAACGCATGGCACCCGGCCTTCCCACCGCCATGGACCGACCGCACTTCATCGGCATCGGCGGAGCCGGAATGTCGGGGATCGCGAAGATCCTCGCCCAGCGCGGCGCACGGGTCGCGGGCAGCGACTCGCGCGAGTCCGCGACCGCCGAGTCCCTGCGCGCGCTGGGCGCCACGGTCCACATCGGCCACGCCGCCGCGCACCTGGCCGACGACTCGACCTGCGTCGTCGTCTCCAGCGCCATCCGCGACGACAACCCCGAGCTGGTCCGCGCCGCCGAGCTCGGCGTCCCCGTCGTGCACCGCTCCGACGCCCTCGCCTCGCTGATGGGTGGCCTGCGGGCCATCGCCGTCGCCGGCACGCACGGCAAGACGACCACCACCTCGATGCTGGCCGTGGCCCTGACCGAGCTCGGCCTCGACCCGTCGTACGCCATCGGCGGCGACCTGGAGGGCCCGGGCACGAACGCCCGCCACGGCGAGGGGGACATCTTCGTCGCCGAGGCGGACGAGAGCGACCGCAGCTTCCAGAAGTACGACCCCGAGGTCGCCATCGTCCTCAACGTCGAGCTGGACCACCACGCGAACTACGCCTCGATGGACGAGATCTACGACTCCTTCGAGACGTTCGTCGGCAAGGTCGTCCCCGGCGGCACCCTCGTCATCTCCGCGGACCAGGCCGGCGCCGTAGAACTGACGTCCCGCCTGCGCGACCTCTCCACCCTGAAGATCGTCACGTACGGCGACTCCCCGACGGCCGACGTACGCGTCCACAAGATCACCCCGCGCGGCCTGACCAGCGAGGTCACGGTCCTCCTCGACGGCCGCTACCTGACCTTCACGGTCTCCGTCCCCGGCAGCCACTACGCCCACAACGCCGTCGCGGCGCTGGCCGCGGGCGTGGCCCTCGGCATCCCGGCCCACAACCTGGCCTCGGCCCTCGGCAAGTACACCGGCGTCAAGCGCCGCCTCCAGCTCAAGGGCGAGGTGAACGGCGTCCAGGTCATCGACTCGTACGCCCACCACCCGACCGAGATGACCGCCGACCTCGAAGCGATGAGGGGCGCGGCCGCGGACGCGCGCCTGCTCGTCGTCTTCCAGCCGCACCTCTTCTCCCGCACGCAGGAGCTTGGCACCGAGATGGGCCAGGCCCTGGCTCTCGCGGACGCCTCGGTGGTGCTCGACATCTACCCGGCCCGCGAGGACCCGATCCCCGGCATCACCAGCGCCCTGATCATCGACGCGGCCCGCACGGCCGGCGCCGACGTGACGCCGGTCGCCGACAAGGCGACGGTTCCCGAGGTGATCGCGGGAATGGCCAAGCGGGGCGATCTGGTTCTCACGATGGGCGCGGGCGACGTGACGGACCTCGGTCCGCAGATCCTGGCCCGCCTGTCGAACTGAGGGAGCCCCCATGTCGTACGACGTCGAGAAGCCCGACGAGCAGTGGCGCGCGGAACTGACCCCCGCGGAGTACGCCGTCCTGCGCCAGGCCGGCACGGAACCGGCCTTCGTCGGTGAGTACACGGACACCAAAACGACCGGGGTCTACTCCTGTCGTGCCTGCGGGGCGGAGCTGTTCCGCTCCGACACGAAGTTCGAGTCGCACTGCGGCTGGCCGTCGTTCTACGACCCGAAGGACACG
This sequence comes from Streptomyces albidochromogenes, assembly GCF_005981925.1. Taxonomy (GTDB): domain Bacteria; phylum Actinomycetota; class Actinomycetes; order Streptomycetales; family Streptomycetaceae; genus Streptomyces; species Streptomyces albidochromogenes. The sequence continues at coordinate 1,913 of NZ_VBVX01000161.1, read as the reverse complement.
GACGCCGTCGAGCTGATCGCGGACACCTCCCACGGCATGGTCCGCACGGAGGTCCGCTGCGCCCGCTGCGGCTCGCACCTCGGCCACGTCTTCGAGGGCGAGGGGTACCCGACCCCGACGGACCAGCGCTACTGCATCAACTCGATCTCGCTGAGGCTGACCCCCGACGCGGACTGATCCTCCCGGCGGGCGGGGCGCGGCGGCGTAGCGGGTCAGGCGTCCTGGGCGGCGTACGAGACGAAACCGGCCCAGGCGGCGGGGGAGAGGGCGAGCCGGGGGCCCTGCTTGTCCTTGGAGTCCCGGACGTGGACGGTGCCGGGGCAGGCGGCGACTTCGACGCAGTCGTCGCCGGAGCTGCCGCTGTAGCTGCTCTTGAACCAGGCCAGTTCCGTGGTGCTCATGCTGCTGCTCCTCGCATCCGCCGCAACAGGCTCAAGGAGTCCTCCGGGGAGAGAGCCTGTGAACGCATCCTGGCATACCGCATCTTGAGCATGCTGACCACTTTCGGGTCAGAGATGAGCTGGCCGCTTTCCTGCCCTTCCGAGTATCCGAACCACCGGTTCTCATGGGTCTCCACCAACCGCATGGGGCCATCCATTCCGGCATGACTCTCCCGCACCTGCGGCATGACCTGGATCTCGATATTCCGCAAGTCCGCGAGGTCGAGGATGTGGTCGATCAGCTCAAGGGTGACCGTCCTGCCGCCCGTGCGGCGTAGAAACAGATGCTCTTCGAGGATGAAGCTGTACGCGGTGTTCGGCCGATCCGGCAGCAACTGCTGGCGCTCCGTACGTGCCGCGAGCCGGGCCTCGATCTGATCGTCGTCCAGAGGCGGAAGCCGGTCTGCGAACAACCGCCGCGCGTACGCCTCCGTCTGGAGCAGCCCAGGGATCAACCGGCATTCGTACGTGTGGAGGCTGATCGCCTCCGCCTCCAGCCGCGCCCACTGCCGGAACCAGGCCGCCAGCCCCGGCTGCCGCGACAGATGCCGCGCGGACCTTCGGAGCGCACCGGTGTTCCCCAGGGCCTCCTCCGCGCGCTCCACGAACGCCTGGTCCGGCATCCGACGCCCGAGTTCGATCGACGCCACCGTGTGCTTGGAGAACCGCACCAGCGGAGCGAACTCGTCCCGGCTGAGCCCCGCGTGCTCACGCAGTGCCTGCACCACCGCCCCGAACGTCTTCATGCTGTCCGAGCACTCCGGCTCCCCGCCGCCCGTACCCTCGCCAACGCCCGTGCCGTCCACCACGTTCGCCCACCTCTCACGCACCCGCCCGTACCGCCCTCCAGCCTGCCCAGGATTACAGCCGGTCACGAGCCGTGAACACGCCACGTGCGCGTACGCTGACGCAGCGTACGCGCACGGGGTGATCGGGTGGGGGTGTCACTCGACGACGAGCTCGACCTCGATGTTGCCCTTGGTGGCCTTGGAGTACGGGCAGAAGGCGTGGGTGGCCTCGACCAGCCGGCGGCCCGTCTCGCCCGCCAGGGTGTCCGGCAGCTCGACACGCATGACGACCGCGAGGCCGAAGCCGGTGTCGTCCTTGCCGATGGAGACCTCGGCGGTGACCGACACGTCCTTGGTGTCGACCTTCATCTGGCGGGCGACCTGGCCCATGGCGCTGGCGAAGCAGGCGGCGTACCCGGCGGCGAACAGCTGCTCGGGGTTGGTGCCCTGACCGTTGCCGCCGAGGGCCGGGGGCATGGCGAGGGCGAGGTCGATCTGGCCGTCGGAGCTGACGGTGCGGCCCTCGCGGCCGTTGGCGGTGGCGACAGCGGTGTACAGCGCGTTCATGGGGGTGCCTCTCTCTCGACTGGAGGCCCTAAGAGTTGCACACAATCAAGTTGTGCACAACTGAATCGGGGGCGAGCGGTACGCTGGACCCATGACGCCCACGCCCCCGCCCACCACC
>NZ_VBVX01000160.1 GCF_005981925.1 Streptomyces albidochromogenes | reverse complement strand
GGTGTCGAACGTTCGGGCAGTGCTGTGGTGTGTGTGGGGTGGTTGCGTTCGACACCCTGCGGGGAGCGCCCCGGCGCGTCCCCTCCCGCCACTTCGGGTTCGGGGCGCGGGGCATCGCTGGTGCCGGGTGGGGCCGAAGGCCCTGCGGGCACAATGGGCCGTATGCCTTCGCACTCCGAGACGCTGACGGTCGGCTTCGACCTCGACATGACGCTCATCGACTCCCGGCCCGGGATCAAGGCGGCCTACGAGGCGCTCTCCGCCGAGACCGGCGCGTACATCGACGCGGACCTGGCCGTCACCCGGCTCGGGCCCCCGCTGGAGCAGGAACTGGCGTACTGGTTCCCCGCGGACCGCATCGAGGAGATGGGCGACCGCTACCGCGCGCTCTACCCGACGTACGCGATCACGCCAACTCCCGCGATGCCCGGCGCCCGCGAGGCGGTCGCGGCGGTACGGGCGGCGGGCGGGCGGGCGATCGTCGTCACGGCCAAGCACGAGCCGAACGCCAAGCTGCACCTCGCGCACCTCGGCATCGAGCCGGACGCGGTCATCGGCTGGCTGTGGGCGGAGGCCAAGGCGGAGGCGCTGCGCGAGTACGACGCGTCGGTGTACGTCGGCGACCACCTCGGCGACGTACGCGGAGCCCGCGCGGCGAACGCCCTGTCCGTGGCCGTGCCGACAGGCCCCTGCGACGCCGCTGAGCTGCGGGAAGCCGGCGCGGACGTCGTCCTGGACGACCTCACCGCCTTCCCGGCCTGGCTGGCGTCCTACCGCGAGGCGGCCGCGCCGCGCGCCTGACGGCGCTGTGCGGCGATCGACCTGAGCACGCCGGCGGCGGCGATCACGAAGCCCGCGCCCATCAGCATGCACACCGCGTAGGCGACCGGAGGGAAGGGCTCCGTGCCGAGGAAGAGCGGGGCCACGGTGACCAGAGTGGCCAGTGCTCCGACGAAGAAGACGATCGCGCCGGCACGTACCAGCCGGTCACCTGCGCCGGCCTCGGCCGATTGGGTTTCAGTCATCACCGGGCCAGGGTAGTTCCCTGCCCGGAGGAACCGCCCGGCGACGTCTTGTCACCGGGCCCTGGACCATTAGCCTTGGTGGTGGCGGGTCCAACGACCCGCTGTAGTGCTATCCAGAGCCGTTTTCCCCGGCCGAACGCATGAGCGGGACATGCCGGGGATCCGACGAGTACGAGGACGAGGACAGACGGTGCCTACCGGCAAGGTCAAGTGGTTCAACAGTGAGAAGGGCTTCGGCTTCCTCTCCCGCGACGACGGCGGCGACGTCTTCGTTCACTCGTCGGTGCTCCCTGCCGGAGTCGACGCCCTGAAGCCCGGCCAGCGCGTCGAATTCGGCGTCGTGGCCGGCCAGCGCGGCGACCAGGCGCTCTCCGTGACGATCCTCGACCCGACCCCGTCCGTCGCCGCCGCGCAGCGCCGCAAGCCCGACGAACTGGCGTCCATCGTGCAGGACCTGACGACGCTCCTGGAGAACATCACCCCGGCCCTGGAGCGCGGCCGCTACCCCGACAAGGCGGCGGGCGCGAAGATCGCCGGCCTGCTGCGCGCGGTGGCCGACCAGCTGGACGTGTGAGCGCCGGCTAGACGAAGTCCAGCGCGCGGCTGCCGAGGGGCGGAACCAGCCCCTCGGCGGCGGCGCGTGTGAGCAGCCCCCGCACCGCCGCGTAGCCGCTCTCGCCGAGGTCGGCGGTGAACTCGTTCACGTACAGCCCGATGTGCTGGTCCGCCACCGCCGGGTCCATCTCCTGGGCGTGCTCCAGCACGTACGGCCGCGACACCAGCGGGTCGTCCCAGGCCATCCGCACCGAGGTCCGGGCCGCGTCCGCGAGCTGCCGCAGCCGCTCCGCGCCCAGCGAGCGCTTGGCGATGATCGCGCCCAGCGGGATCGGCAGGCCCGTGGTGTCCTCCCAGTGCTCGCCCATGTCGGCGAGGGAGTGCAGCCCGTAGTCCTGGTACGTGAAGCGCGCCTCGTGGATGACGAGCCCCGCGTCGACCTTCCCGTCGCGCACCGCCGGCATGATCTCGTGGAACGGCATGACGACGATCTCGCCGACCCCCGCCGGTACGACGTCCGCCGCCCACAGCCGGAACAGCAGGTACGCCGTCGAGCGCTCGCCGGGCACGGCCACCCGCTTCCCGGTGAGGTCCACCCCCGCCTCGCGCGTGAGCACCAGCGGCCCGCAGCCCCGCCCGAGGGCGCCGCCGCACGGCAGCAGCGCGTACTCCTCCAGAACCCACGGCAGTACGGCGTACGAGACCTTGAGGACGTCGAACTCGCCGCGCTCGGCCATCCCGTTGGTGAGGTCAATGTCCGCGAACGTCACGTCGAGCGCGGGCGCCCCCGGCACCCGGCCGTGCGCCCAGGCGTCGAAGACGAAGGTGTCGTTGGGGCAGGGCGAGTATGCGATCTTCAGCGTCTCAGTGGTCATTTCCGTCCCAGCCTCTCAGTACGGGCACGAGCTTCCCGAACGCCCCGGTGAGCGCCTCCAGCGCCTCCCCGATGCGCCAGGCCGCCCGGTCGCGCGGTCCGACGGCGTTCGACACCGCACGGATCTCCAGCACCGGCACCCCGTGCCGGGCGGCGGCCTCGGCGACGCCGAACCCCTCCATCGCCTCGGCGGCGGCGTACACGTGCCGGGCGCGCAGCTCGGCGGCGCGGGCGGCGGAGCCGGTCACGGTGGAGACGGTCAGCACGGTGCCGGCCACCGCGCCGGTCGCGTCGGCCACGGCCCGTACGAGAGCGGCGGGCGGCACGTGCTCCACGGTGCCGAAGCCGAGGGCGGTCACCGGGAGGTAGCCGTCCGGGGTCTCGGCGCCCAGATCGGCGGCGACGATCGCGTCCGCCACGACGAGCGAGGCGAGCGGGGCGACCTGGGCGAAGCCGCCGCCGATACCGGTGGAGATCACCAGCCCGTACGGGCGTGTCGCGGACGCGAGCGCCAGCGCGGTGGCCGTCCCGGCGGCCGCGGCGGCGGGTCCGACCCCGGCGGCGACGACGTCGACGTCCCGCACATCGGGCCCGAACGCGCGCGTGACCGCGTCCCGCTCTGCGGGAACCGCGGTCACGACCAGGACACGCATCGTCAGGAGGTCTTCTCCAGCTTGAAGTGCCAGATGCCGGTGAGCTTCTTGCCCTTGGTCTCGACGACGCTGACCTGCGCCTCGTCGGGGCTCGGCGCGCCCGGCTGCTGTTGCTGCTGCTGGGCGAAGAAGGCGCTGCCCGGGATGGTCCGGTACGTCTTCTTGAACGGCTCCTGCTCGGCCTGCTGGCCGTTGATGAACAGCGTCCAGCCCTTGTCCGCGATCTCGGGGTCGACGCCGAAGCGGACCTTGTCGTCCATGGAGACCTTGACGGTCTTCTCGGCCTTCTTGTTCAGGCAGCCCTGGAGCAGGGATTCCTTGATCGCGGCGCCGTCGTTGTAGCACGAGGCCTCGGTGTGCACCGAGTCCGTGCCGACCGTCACGGTCGCGAGCGGCGTCGGCTTGTCGCAGGCGGACAGGACGAGGAGTCCGGCCGACACGGCACCGATCACGGTGGCGGTGCGGCGGGCCTTACCAGAGAGGAGCGCAACGGTCATGGGGCGAAGGCTATCGCCCGCTCCACCTCACGCCACGCGGGGGTGCGGCGTGCCGCGCCGGGCCGCCCCCAGCAGACCCCGTACTGACAGGGCCGCGCCCGTCGCGAGAAGTCCCGCGGCGACCCCCATGCCGAGCGTGCCGTTCAGCGGCAGGGCGATCCCGATCGCGCCGCCCACCACCCAGGCCATCTGGAGCAGCGTCTCCGACCGCGCGAACGCCGACGTCCGTACCTCCTCGGGCACGTCCCGCTGGATCAGCGCGTCCAGCGACAGCTTGGCCAGGGCCTGGCACAGTCCGGCCGTCGCGCCCAGCACCGCCACCATCAGTCCGCCGAAGAACACCGCGGCGGTGACGGCCACGCCGAGCGTCAGCAGCAGCACCGTCGCGATGATCATCTCGGGTCCGCGCGACTTGAGCAGCGCCCCGATGGCCGTACCGCAGGCGTTGCCCACACCGGCCGAGACGCCGACGACCGCGAGCGACACGGCGGCGCTCTGCCCGGAGAGCGGGTGCTCGCGGATCAGGAACGCCAGGAAGAAGATCAGGAAGCCGGAGAGGGCGCGGTGCGCGGCGTTGGCCTGGAGGCCGTGCAGTACGGACGGGCCGACGGTCCGCAGGCCGGGGCGGCGCGGCGCCGCCCTTCCCTCCGCCCGTCCGCGCCCGCGCCACCGCCCGCGTCCACTTTCGCGGTCGCGGTCGCGGTCGGTGCCGGTCCCGGTTCCGTGCCCGCCGTGCCCGAGGCCGTGGCCGTGCTCCAGCAGCATGGCCTTCCGCTCGCCCTTCGCGGAGTCCACCTTGTGCGGCATGGACAGGGCCAGCGCCGTACCGGCGACGAACAGCGTGAACGCCCCGTACAGCGGCCAGGCGGGGCCGAGCTGCTGGAGCCCCACCCCGATGGGCGCGGCGACGCCCGTCGCGAGCAGCCCGGCCAGGGTCACCCGCGAATTGGCCTTCACGAGGGAGAAGCGCGGTGGCAGGAGACGCGGGACGACGGCGCTCCGTACGACGCCGTACGCCTTCGAGGACACCAGTACGCCGAGTGCCGCCGGATAGAGCTCCAGACCGCCCGTGGCCACCGCGCCCGACATCGCGAGCGCGAGCACCGCGCGGGCCAGCATCGCGCCGGCCATCGCGGCCCGGCGGCCGTGCGGGATCCGGTCCAGGAGGGGACCGATCACCGGGGCGAGGAGGGTGAAGGGCGCCATGGTGACGGCGAGGTACAGGGCCACCCGGCCGCGTGCCTCGTCGGTGGGGACGGAGAAGAAGACGGTCGACGCGAGCGCGACCGTGACCATGACGTCGCCCGCACCGTTCACGGCATGCAGCTCGATCAGCTTGCCCAGGCCCGACTCGCCCGCGCCGTGCGCGTGCGTGGCGCGGCGAATTCCCTTCGCCGTACCGGTGAAGGGCAGGTGGAGGGCGCGGCCGACCGCCCGGCCCCTCCTGCTGAGTGGACCGGATGTGTCGGACGACTGTGCGGCAGCCACCCCGCCATAGTGCCCCAACCCTCCCCGGGTCGAACGTGAAACATGGCGGGCGGCGCAGGCGAACCACCACTCCGGGCATTTGCGGACGCATCGCCGTTCCGTGCCCGGGCCGTGGCGTGTTTGTGCGTCGTCTTCGCCGGATCTCTCCGTCCTTCCCGCCGCAAAGACGGGCGTGCAGGTGGGCCGGGGGCGGTGAAGGGGGTAGCGTGCGTAGCGCGCCACCGGCGGTTGTCCTCGGCCGCGCGCCTCTCCGTCATCCCGCAGAATGGGTGGTGGAAAGTGCGCCCGAGACCGAGACGGGTCGGGCGAGGCGCGGACGTCGACGCGGCCCTTCGGTCCGCTCCGCCCGCAGCTCGCACCTCGTATCTCGTACCTCGTACGGGCATCCGTTGGCGCACCCGTGAGACGGCGTAGGAGAGAAGCGAGACCTGTGAGTGCTGCGACGACGCGAAGCCGAACCCCTGACCGCCTGTGCGCCGAGGCGGTAGACCTTGCCCGGGCGGCGGCCGAGGAGGCCGCCTTCCCCGGGGTGGTCGGCGAGCATGTCTCCCTCTTCGCCGAGGGTGACCGGGTCGTCACCCACCTCTTCGAATGCAAGGAACCCGGTTACCGGGGCTGGCGCTGGGCGGTGACGGTCACCCGCGCCTCGCGGGCGAAGCTCGTCACCCTCGACGAGACGGTGCTCCTGCCGGGCCCCGACTCGCTGCTCGCGCCGGAGTGGGTGCCGTGGAGCGAGCGGCTGCGGCCGGGGGACATGGGCCCCGGCGACCTGCTGCCCACCGAGGCGGAGGATTTGCGTCTGGAGCCGGGGTACTCCGGCGAGGACGGGCCGCCGCCGGACTCGGCGGTCTCGCAGGAGATGGCGGAGCTCGTCGAGGCGGAGGACGCGGAGGTCACGGGCGGAGCGCCGGCGACGCTGCCGCTGGTTCCCTCGCGCGGGTCGATCGCGGCGGTCGCCGAAGAACTGGGCATGCGGCGGGCGCGGGTCCTGTCCCGGTACGGGCTGCACATCGCGGCGGACCGCTGGGACGAGGCGTACGGCGCGAAGACCCCGATGGCGCAGGCGGCGCCCGCGACGTGTGTGTCGTGCGCCTTCCTGGTGCCGCTGGCAGGGTCGTTGCGGCAGGCGTTCGGTGTCTGCGCGAACGAGTACGCGCCGGCGGACGGGCGGGTCGTCTCGCTCGCCTACGGCTGCGGGGGGCACTCGGAGGCGGCAGTCATGCCGAAGCCGATGCGGCCCGCGCCGCCGGTGCTCGACTCGATGGCCACGGACGCGTTCCCGCTGCGCCCGGACCCCGAGGGCGGCTCGGTCCCGGCCACTCCGGACCCCACCGAGGACCTGGGCCACTCCTGACCCCGGGCCCCGGCCCGTCGTCCGCCGGGCACCGGCGGGGGCCTCGGCACGCGCGGGTGGGGCAAGCCACGCGCGCGGCCGTCCGCCGCCGTACCCCCGTCCGCACCGCACCGACGGGCAGGTGGCCGACGGCGGGCCTTCGGCGCGGGATACTTGCGCCCCGTAGACACGGGTAGGCGTCCAGCAACAGCCACCCGCACCCCAGGACGAGCGGAGACCAGCGTGAGCGTCAGGGCCACCGACGAGGCCGACCCCTTCGGCACGGCGCGCCTGCGGCGTGGGGTGCTCGACGCCTGGAGCGCGAGTCCCGCCCGCTTCCGCGAGGACGCCAACGCCGAGGAGGACCTCGCCCTCGGCGGCTACCGCGACCGCCTCGTGGTCGAGCTGGCCCAGAACGCCGCCGACGCCGCCGCCCGCGCCGGCGTGACCGGCCGCCTGCGCCTCACCCTGCACGCCGCCACCGCCGACTCCCCCGCGATCCTCGCCGCCGCCAACACCGGCGCCCCCCTCGACGCCGCCGGTGCCGAATCGCTCAGTACGCTGCGCGCCTCCGCCAAGCGGGAGTACGCCGAGGGTCCCGGCGGCGCCGTCGGCCGCTTCGGCGTCGGGTTCGCCGCCGTCCTCGCCGTCAGCGACGAGCCGGCCGTCCTCGGCCGGCACGGCGGCGTCCGCTGGTCCCTGGCCGAGGCCAGGGAACTGGCCGTGGACGCCGCCCAGACCGCCCCCGGGCTCGGCGAGGAGCTGCGGCGCCGCGACGGCCACGTACCGCTGCTGCGCCTGCCGCTGCCCGCCGAGGGCTCGGCCCCCGCCGGTTACGACACCGTCGTGGTCCTCCCGCTGCGCGACGGCGGCGCCGTCGACCTCGCCCAGCACCTCCTCGCGGCCATCGACGACGCGCTGCTGCTGTCGCTTCCCGGCCTGGCCGAGGTCGTCGTCGAGACCCCGGACGGCACCACCCGAACGCTCACGCGCGCCGAACAGGACGCGTACGTGCACATCGACGACAGCGCGCGCGGCACCACCCGCACCACCCGCTGGCGCACCGTCACCCGCTCCGGCGCCCTGGCCCCCGCCCTGCTCGCCGACCGGCCCGTCGAAGAGCGGCTGCGCCCCCACTGGGCCGTCACCTGGGCCGTTCCGGTGGACAGCGAGGGCGCTCCGCAGCGGCCCGGAACCGCGCCCGTCGTGCACGCCCCGACCCCGACCGACGAACCGCTCGGCGTACCGGCGCTTCTCATCGCGTCGCTGCCGCTGGACACGACCCGCCGCCACCCCGCGCCGGGCCCGCTCACCGACTTCCTGGTGGAGCGCGCGGCCGACGCGTACGCCGAACTGCTCGGTGACTGGGAGCCGGTGTCCACCGGCACGGTCGACCTCGTCCCGGGCCCGCTCGGCAAGGGCGAGCTGGACGGCGCCCTGCGCGCCGCCGTCATCGGGCGGCTGCCCCGCGTCGCGTTCCTCGCGCCGGCCGCCCCGTCCGAGGAACTGACCGCGCTGCGCCCGTTCGAGGCGGAAGTCGTCGAGGGCGCGGGCGCCGACACCGTACGGGTCATGGCCGACGTCCTGCCGACCCTGCTGCCCGCCGGTCTCGAACGCCGGGCCGAGCTGCGCACCCTGGGCGTCGGCCGGCTGCCGCTGGGCGACGCCATCGAGCGCCTCGCGGGCGTCGAGCGCGAACCGTCGTGGTGGCGGCGGCTGTACGAGTCGCTGGCCGGCATCGACCCGGACCGTCTGTCCGGGCTGCCGGTGCCCCTGGCCGGCGGCCGCACCGTCATCGGCCCGCGCCAGGTCCTGCTCCCGCTGCCCGGCGCCGACTCCGAGACCGCCGCTCCCGCGCAACTCGGGCGCCTCGGCCTGAAGGTCGCGCACCCCGACGCCGCCCACCCCCTGCTCGAAAAGCTCGGCGCGCTGCCCGCGACGCCCCGCGCCGTCCTGACCACCCCGCAGGTGCGGGCCGCCGTCGCCGCCTCCCTCGACGAGGGCGGCCAGATCTGGGACGAGGACGCCCCGGACGCCGAGGAGCTCGCGGAGACCGTCCTGGCCCTCGTACGGGACGCCGACCTCTCGCCCGGCGACGAGCCGTGGCTCGGCGCGCTGGCGCTGCCCGACGAGGACGGCGAACTGTCGCCCGCCGGTGAACTCGTGCTGCCGGGAAGCCCGTTCGCACAGATCATGCGCGAGGACGAACTGGCCCTGTGCGACGGCGAACTGGCCGCCCGCTGGGGCGAGCAGCCGCTGACCGCCTGCGGCGTCCTGGCGACCTTCGCGCTCGTGCGCACCACCGACATCGTGCTCGACCCGGACGAGTTCGAGCCGCGCGACGGCGACTACGCCGAACCGGACGACGCGGGGCTGCTCGACGCCGTGGACGTGTGGTGCGAGGACATCCTCGACCAGCTGCCGGATACCTCCGTGCCGCCGGTCGCCACCGAGATCGTCGCCGTACGGGACCTGGACCTGGTGGACGACGACAAGTGGCCGCAGGCTCTCGCGCTGCTCGCCCAGCCGCCTTTGCGGGACGCCCTGACCCAGCCGGTGCGGGTGCTGCTGCCGGACGGGACGACGCAGTCCGTACGCCCGTACACCGCGTGGTGGCTGCGCGACCACCCGGTGCTCGACGGGCGCCGCCCGGCCGGCCTGCGGTCCGCGGGCGGCGACCCGCTCCTCGACGGGCTCTACACCCCGGCGGACGCCACCGGCTTCGACGACGAGCAGGTGCTGCGGGCCCTCGGCGTACGGACCTCCGTGACGGCGCTGCTGGACGAGCCCGGCGGCGCGGCCGAACTCCTCGGCCGCCTCGCGGACCCGGACCGCACCGTGACCGCGCGCCAACTCCACGCCCTGTACGGCGCCCTGGCCGACCTCGACCCCGAACAGGTGACGCTGCCGGACGAGCTGCGCGCGGTCGTCGACGGCGCACTGCGGGTGGTCGACGCGGCGGACGCGGTCGTCGCGGACGCCCCCGACCTGCTGCCGCTCACCTCGGGGCTGGCCCTGCTGCCGGTGGCGCCGTCCCGTGCCGCCGACCTGGCCGAGCTCCTCCAGGTGCGCCGCCTCAGCGAGTCGGCACAGGCCGAGGTGACGTCGGAGGGCGTGGAGCGGGAGGTGCCGGAAGCGGTACGGGTCCTGCTCGGCGCCGGCACCCCGCGGACGTATATCGAACATGACGAACTGCTCGCGGGCGGGGCCGAACTGGATTGGCGCCGTACCCCGGACGGAGTCGTCCACGCCGCCACACTGGAGGGCGTCGCGGCGGGTCTTGCCTGGTCAGCCGGTCAGTGGCCGCGCCGCTTCGAGGTGGCGGCGCTGATCGAGGACGCGTCACGGACGGAAGAACTTGAGCGCGACCGCTGGTTCGACTGATTTCTTGTTTACGAACTCTGTGCGAGTTCCCTACACTTCGTTCGACACTCAAAGATCCCGCCGGGGGGAAACGCGGCGGGGTCGCATACCTGTGGGGACTCACATACATGCGCATTCGTGCCACTGTGGCCGCCGTTTCCGGCGCCCTGGCCCTGTCCGCCTTCGCTGTCCCGGTCGCTCAGGCCGAGGACGCCCCCAAGGCGGGCGCTCTGTCGGCCTTCGCCGGACAGGCCCCCGCTGACGACATCCTCGTCGGCGACACCAAGATCACCAACGTCGTCGTCAACGGCGGCAAGGACATCGTCCTGGGCACCACGAACCCCAAGACGATCACCGTCTCCGTGACGGCGACCGACCCGTCCGGCATCCAGGACGCGTACGTCGCGCTCTGGCACGGCGCGTCCGCCGACGACGTCGACGGCTACGTCATCCCGAACGAGGAAGCGGCCACCTGCACCGCGACCAACGCCACGACCGCGACGTGCAAGCTCACGATCACGATCGACCCCCAGCTCGACCTGTACATGAACTCCCTCGCCGGCACCTGGAAGGTCGAGGCCGCCGCGCAGGGCAAGGACGAGGACTTCGTCTGGCACGACGCGTACAAGACGCACCGCGTCCAGCGCTTCTCCAAGCTGACGGTCAACGCCTCGCCGGAGCCGGTCGTCAAGGGCAAGACCATCACGGTCACGGGCAAGCTGTCCCGCGCCAACTGGGAGACCTACACCTACGCGGGCTACACCGCCCAGCCGGTGAAGCTCCAGTTCCGCAAGGCCGGCACCAGCACGTACACCACCGTCAAGACGGTGACGTCCAGCAGCACCGGCACCCTGAAGGCGACCGTCACGGCGGCCTCCGACGGTTACTTCCGCTACTCGTTCGCGGGTACGTCGACCACCCCCGCGGTCTCCGCGGCCGGTGACTACGTCGACGTGCGCTGAGTACACGCACACACCACCGGGCACTGAGCGGCCCGGGCACCTGATCCACTGACCGTCGCCCCGGAGCCGCACCGGTTCCGGGGCGGCGGTGGCATCGCGGTACCCAGCACCACATCGCAGCGCTTCGCTCGACATCTCACGCTCCCGGCCGGGGGGAAAACGCGGCGGGAATCGTGACAACCATGGGGAAATACATGCGCCTTCGTGCCACTGTGGCCGCCGTTTCCGGTGCCCTGGCCCTGTCCGCCCTCGCCGTCCCGGCCGCCCAGGCGGACGGCGGCCACGGCGACACCGCCCTCACCGAGGTGGTCGTCAACGGCGGCAAGAACGTCGTGGTCGGCACCACCGAGGTCAGGACGTTCACCGTGGCGGTCACCGCCGCGGACGACTCCGGCATCATCGGAGCCGATCTCACGCTGAACGGCCCGGGTTTCGGCTCGCTGGAGCCCACCGACGTCGACTGCCTCGACAACACCTGCACCGGCACCTTCTCGGTCGACCCCCGTGTCGACCTGGCGTACTCCAACGAGAGGGCCGGCACCTGGTACGTCGACGCCTGGGTGGACGCGGCGGACGGCGACTACGTCTGGAGGCAGAAGTCGGCCTCCTTCAAGCTCCAGCGCCAGTCCACCGTGTCCGTCAACGCCGCGCCCGAGCCCGTCGTGAAGGGCAAGACCATCACGGTCACGGGCAAGCTGGCCCGCGCCAACTGGGAGACCTACACGTACGCCGGCTACACCAGCCAGCCCGTGAAGCTCCAGTTCCGCAAGGCCGGCACCACCACGTACACCACCGTCAGGACGGTGACCTCCAACGGCACCGGCCAGCTGAAGGCGACCGCCACGGCGGCCTCCGACGGTTACTGGCGCTACGCCTTCGCCGGTACGACGACCACCCCCGCGGCCACCGCGGCCGGTGACTACGTCGACGTGCGCTAGGCGCCGCCCGCTCCACCCGCACCACCACATCGCGGGCCCCGCCGGGGGGAAAACGCGGCGGGGCACGTATCGACTATCAAAATGGGGACAACACACATGCGTATCCGTGCCACTGTGGCCGCCGTTTCGGGCGCCCTGGTCCTGTCCGCCCTCGCCGTGCCGGCCGCCCAGGCCGACCACGCCCCGCGCCCGACCGGCCTGGCAGCGGCCCTCGCCGCCGCGCCGGACGTGAAGGCGGCGGAAGGCGACACCAAGATCACCAAGGCGGTCGTCAACGGCGGCAAGAGCCTGGCCGTCGGCACCACCGCGGTGAAGACCGTCACCGCCGAGGTCACCGCGACCGACCCCGAGGGCATCTACGAGATCCACGCCGCCCTGTGGAACGGCGCGGGCAGCGACTTCGAGAACGCCAAGGGCTTCATCGGCGCCAACAGCCAGACGGGTACCTGCACCGAGGTCGACGCGACCACCACCAAGTGCAAGTACACCTTCGAGGTCGACCCGCTGCTCCTGGCGAACGACATCGCCGGCACCTGGAAGCTCTGGTCCGTGGGCATCGGCGCCGACGGCGACTCCGTCACCAACGCCACCGCCGCCACCTTCAAGATCCTGCGCGCCGGCAAGCTGACGACGGACGCCTCCCCGGAGCCGGTCCGCAAGGGCAAGACCGTCACCGTCAAGGGCAAGCTGTCGCGCGCCAACTGGGACACGCTGAACTACGCCGGCTACTCGGGCCAGAAGGTCAAGCTCCAGTTCCGCAAGAAGACCAGCACGACGTACACCACCGTCAAGACGGTGACGTCGAACAGCACCGGCAACCTGTCGGCCACCACCACGGCCACGGTCGACGGCTACTTCCGCTACACGTTCGAGGGCTCGTCCACCACCGCGGCGGTCACCGCGGCCGGCGACTACATCGACGTGCGCTGACCACCGGAGTAGGCAACACCTCCCGCTAGGCGGGAAAGCGGCGGCCGACCCAGCGCCACACCAGCTCCAGGGCGGCCGCCGCCACCGCCGAGACCCCCACCGCCAGCCACGGCATCGTCGTGCCGACCAGGCGCAGCGCGAAGAACTCCTGGAGCCACGGCACCAGCAGCACGAGGACGAAGCCGAGGCTCATCGCGGCCACCAGACCGACCCGCCACCAGGTGTACGGGCGGGCGATGATCGCCAGCACCCAGATCGACACCAGGAAGAGCGTCAGCGTCGCCACGCTCGTCTCGGCGGACAGGGCGTCGGGCCCGGAGTAGTGGGTGCGGGCGAGCAGATACGTACAGAAGGTCGCGGACGCGGCGATGATGCCGCCGGGGATCGAGTACCGCATCACCCGGCGGACGAAGTGCGGCTGGGCCCGCTCCTTGTTCGGCGCCAGCGCCAGGAAGAACGCCGGGACGCCGATGGTGAGCGTCGACAGCAGCGTCAGGTGGCGGGGCAGGAACGGGTACTCGACCTGGGAACAGACCACCAGGATGGCCAGCAGCACCGAGTAGACCGTCTTCGTCAGGAAGAGCGTCGCGACCCGGGTGATGTTGCCGATGACCCGACGCCCCTCCGCGACCACCGACGGCAGCGTCGCGAAGCTGTTGTTCAGCAGCACGATCTGCGCGACCGCGCGCGTCGCCTCCGAGCCGGAGCCCATCGCGACCCCGATGTCGGCGTCCTTGAGCGCCAGTACGTCGTTGACGCCGTCGCCCGTCATCGCGACCGTGTGCCCCTTCGACTGGAGCGCGGCCACCATCTCTCGCTTCTGCCGCGGGGTGACCCGGCCGAAGACCGCGTTCTCGTCCAGCGCCTGTGCCATCCGGGGCCGCTCGGCGGGCAGCGTACGGGCGTCGACGGCGTTCGCCGCGCCCGGCATGTCGAGCTTGCCCGCCACCGCGCCCACCGACACCGCGTTGTCCCCGGAGATGACCTTCGTGGCGACGTCCTGGTCGGCGAAGTACCTCAGGGTGTCGGCGGCGTCGGGGCGCAACCGCTGCTCCAGGACGACCAGGGCGGTCGCGCGCGAGCCGTCCGTGGCCCCGGGGTCGTCGAGCGCCCCGGTGACGCGGGTCAGCAGCAGCACCCGCAGGCCCCGCTGGTTGAGCAGGTCGATCTCGTCGAGGTACGGGTCCCCCTGAGGCAGCAGCACGTCGGGGGCGCCGAGCAGCCACGAGCTGCTGCCGCCGTCGCCGTGGGTGAAGCTCGCTCCGCTGTACTTGCGGGCCGACGAGAAGGGCAGGGCCTCGGTACAGCGCCAGGAGTCGGTGTCCGGGTAGGCGTTCCTGATCGCCAGGAGGCTGGCGTTCGGGCGGGGATCGGACTGGCCCAGGGCACCGAGCACGGTGCGCACGTACGCCTCGTCGGAGCCGGAACCGTCCAGTGTCCGGACCTCGGTGACGTCCATGCCGCCCTCGGTGAGCGTGCCCGTCTTGTCGAGGCAGACCACGTCGACGCGTGCGAGACCCTCGATCGCGGGCAGCTCCTGCACGAGGCACTGCTTGCGGCCGAGCCTGATCACACCGACCGCGAAGGCGACCGAGGTGAGCAGCACCAGACCCTCGGGGATCATCGGGACGATGCCGCCGACCGTGCGCGCGATCGAGTTCCTGAGCTCGTTCTCCTTGACGACCAGCTGGCTGACGACGAGGCCGATCGAGGTCGGGATCATCAGCCACGTCACGAACTTGAGGATCTGGTTGATGCCGTTGCGCAGCTCCGAGTGGACGAGCGTGAAGCGGGAGGCCTCCTCCGCGAGCTGGGTGGCGTACGCCTCCCGGCCCACCTTGGTGGCGGTGAAGGCGCCGCCACCCGCGACGACGAAGCTGCCGGACATCACCTGGTCGCCGGGCTGCTTGAGGACCGGGTCGGCCTCGCCGGTCAGCAGGGACTCGTCGACCTCCAGGCCGTCCGCCTCGACGACCTCGCCGTCGACGACGGCCTTGTCCCCGGGCCCGAGCTCCACCAGGTCGCCGAGGACGATCTCGGCGGTGGTCACCTCGGCGGACACCCCGTCACGACGGACCTTGGGTCTCGCCTCGCCGATGACGGCGAGGCTGTCGAGGGTCTTCTTGGCGCGCAGTTCCTGGATGATGCCGATCGCGGTGTTGGCGACGATCACGAAGCCGAAGAGGCTGTCCTGGATCGGCGCGACGAAGAGCATGATCACCCACAGCACGCCGATGATCGCGTTGAAGCGGGTGAAGACGTTGGACCGGACGATCTCGACGGCCGAGCGCGAACTGCGCACCGGTACGTCGTTGACCTCGCCCCGGGCGACCCGTTCGGCCACCTGGGCCGTGGTGAGCCCGGTGGGCCGTCCCGCTACGGTCCCGTCCGCGTCGATCTCTGCCCGCTGCGTCATGGTTTCGACGGTACGACCGGATGTGCCGATCGACCCGTCGAGTGGCGGAACATCGGACCGGGGGATGAC
>NZ_VBVX01000015.1 GCF_005981925.1 Streptomyces albidochromogenes | reverse complement strand
CCCCTCGACGACTCGGCCGGGCGCCCGGAGGCGCGCCTTCGGCCTGGCCCGATAGCGGTGGGTGACCGTTCGGCATGCGCGGACGCGCCCGCGCTGCTTCGCTGGTTGCGCCCGCTCTGTCCCGTCACCCGAGGAGTGATCATGAGCGCTGCAGGTGAGTCCGGCGGCCGTGCCCAGGAGTTGCGCCAGATGGCGAGGGAGATGGACCAGGCCGCGGAACGCGCCGCCGACCCGGAACAGCGCAAGCGGCTGGAGGACAAGGCGCGCCGCCTCAGGGAACAGAGCGAGCAGGCAAGCAGCATGGGCGGCGGGGACATCTACCCCCCGCAGTAGCCCGTGCCCGCGACACCGGCCGGTGGCTGCCCCCGCGCCCCAGGCGCGCGCGAGGCCACCGGCCGGTCATCCGCCCGACCGCGAACGGTCCGGACCCGCGAACCCGGCCGTCCCACCGGCGCACCGTGGGCCGGCGATCGGGCCGGTTCGCCGGTACGGCGGCGGTGCGCGGCGACGAAACCGCGCGGCCGCGTGATGCTGATGCCGTGAACATCCAGGACCCGGCACACCCCGGCCCGGCGACCCCTGTGCCCGCCCGCGCGCCCACGGTGGGCGTCGAGGAGGAGTACTTCCTCGTCCACCCCGCCACCCGGCGGATGGAGCCGGCGGCGGCCGAGGTCGTCGCACGGGCCGGCACGGTCCTGGGCGACCTCGTCTCCGGCGAGTTCACCCAGTACCAGATCGAGGGCAAGACGCCCGTCTGCGCCACGTCCGGCGAACTGCGCGCGGAACTGACCCGGGTGCGGGCCGCGACCGTGGCGGCCGCACGCGACGAGGGGCTGCGCCTGTGCGCCTCCGGCACACCGCCCGTCGGAGGCGGCGTACCGGACGACATCGGCGACCACCCCCGCTACCGGGCGGGCGCGGACCAGTACCGCGCCCTCCTCGACGACTTCGCGATCAGCGCGTTCCACGCCCATGTGCACCTGCCGGACCGGGACGTGGCCGTCCTGGTCACCAACCACCTCAGGCCGTGGCTGCCGCTTCTCGTCGCGATGAGCGCCAACTCGCCCTTCCACCAGGGGCGCGACACCGGTTACGCGAGCTGGCGAGCCGTCATGCGCAGCGGCTTCCCCTGCCTCGGACCGCCCCCGTACGCCGCGTCGCCCGCGGAGCACCGGCGGATCGCCGAGGAGATGGCGGCCTCCGAGGCCATGCTCGGGGCGGACATGCCGTTCTGGGACGTCCGGCTCAACCCCCGGCTGCCGACGCTGGAGATCCGCACCATGGACGTCCTGCCGGACATCGACGACACGGTTGCGCTCACCGCCCTCATCAGGGCGCTCGTGGTGACGGCGGAGGCGAAGGTGCTGCGCGACGGCGACCCGGGCCCCCGGACGGGCGGTGAGCTGCTGCGCGCCGCGTACTGGCGCGCGGCGCGGGACGGCTGGTCCGGCGCGGGCGTCGACGCGCTGAGCGGCCGGATCCTGCCCGCCCCGGTGCAGGCGGAGCGGCTCGTCGCGTACGTACGCCCCGCCCTGGAGGAGTACGGCGACCTGGACGAGGTGGCGGCGTTCCTGCGGCGCCTGACGGAACGCGGCTGCGGCGCCCGGCTCCAGCGTGCCGCCGCCGCCATGGGGGCGGGACCCGGTGCGGCCGTGGACGAGCTGATCGCGGCCACCGCCGGCGGACAGTGGGCGCTGCCCCGGTGAGGGGGCGCCGCGCCCCGGGAGGCGCCCGCCTCAGCGGGCGGTGAGGGTCGTCACCAGGACGTCGCGGCAGGCGAGACGGCCGGGGTCGAGCGGCCGGATCGGCGAGACCTGGTGCAGGGTGCGGCGGTCGTCGCCGAGGAGCAGCGTGCCCGGCCGGTCCAGCGTCGTCGCCAGGACCCGCTTCCCGTCCGGGTCGAAGACCGCGCTCTCGCCGCCGTCGGCGTTGCGCCGGTCGACCAGGAGCGAGGAGACGAGGGTGACACCGTCCCGGTGCAGCCCCTCGGGGGTGGGCTCGCCCCGACCGTCGGCCGCGGCCACGACCCGGAACGGATGAACCTTCACGTTCCACCGCGCCGCCCGTTCGAGGCCGCCCGCGAGCTCGCCGAGAAGCCGGACCACGGCCACTAGCACCGGATCGGCCGCGAAGGCGTCGGTCAGCGGGTCGAAGTGGCGGTCCACCTGGACGTACAGCGGGTTGGTGTCCTGCGGCTGCACGAACGGCACATGCGGCAGCGGGGTCAGCTCCCCGGTCTCCGCCGCGAGCGAGAACTGCCCGAAGCGCCGCAGCCGGCAGGTGCCGCTCTCGGCGGCGTACCGGTCCGGCGACAGGTTCTCCCAGTGCGCGCGGAAGCGGTCCCAGGCCCCGCTGTCCGTGCCGGTGCACGCCGTCAGGGCGTCAGGCGGCATCAGGTGTACGCCGGTCGAGGTCAGGGCCCGGCGGGCGGCCTCGACGGAGGCGGCGCGGACCGGGTCGGGGGCGGCACCGGTCGTGGTGCCGTAACCGAGGTCTTCCATTGACGACGTCCGTCCACTCGGGCGCTGTGGCGCCCTGGCGGCGCCCCGGCCTCCCATCGTCGGGTGCCCGGCGACGGGCCGCATCCCGGCCGCCACCCGTCCGGCCGGGGGCGGCTCACGCCGGGCGGGCGCGGTGTGCGACGATCCGGCCATGGATCTCGCCCCCCTCGAACTGGCCGTCAACCGCCTGCGGGAAGCCGAAGCCGCCCTGGACGCCGCCCGCGCCGACGTGGAGACGGAAGCCGTCGGCGCCGTCCGCGAGGGCGCGGCGGTCGAGGACGTCTGCGCGGCGTCCGGGCTCACCCCGCACGACCTGCTGCGCCTGGAGAAGACGACGGGCCGGCTGCCCCACTGAGCCTCGGCGGCCCGCGTCAGCGCTCGGGCACGCACAGGACGGGGACCCGCTGCACGAGGTTGTTGCCGAAGCCGCCCCGGTTCCACGGCTGTTCCCCGGGCTGGGTGCGGCCCGTCGCGTCCGTGGCGCGGACGCTCAGCACATGGCGGCCCGGCCCGGCGGCCCAGGACGTCCGCCACCGCCGCCAGGCCCAGACGTTTCCGTCCGGCGGGGCGAGTTCGGCCTCGCCCCACGAGCGGCCGTCGTCCGTGCTCACCTCGACCCGCGCGACCTCGCCGTACCCGGACCAGGCCCGGCCCTCCAGCGGCACCGGGCCGGGCCGTACGACGCGGATCCGTGACATGAAGTCCGGGAAGCCCGGCGGGACCATCAGCGCCCTCGGCTCGATACGCGTGACCGGCTCGCCGGGATCGTCGGCCTCCTGCCGGTAGCGGTACGCCACGGACTGCTGGAAGCCGGTGAACGGGGTGTCGGTGAGGGTGATGTCGCGCAGCCACTTCACGTGCGCCATGCCGTACCAGCCGGGCACGACGAGACGCAGCGGACGGCCGTGCTGCGGCGGCAGGGGGCGGCCGTTCATGCCGTACGCCACCAGGACCGGCGGATCGCCGCCCATGGCCACCGCCAGCGGCAGACTCCGCCGGTAGTCCTGCTCGACTCCGCGCTCGACGCCGTGATCGGCCCCGCCGAAGACCGCCTCGACGGCGTCCGCGCCGACTCCCGCCTCGTCGAGCAGCAGGCGCAACGGCACCCCGGTCCACTCGGCCGTTCCGACCGCCTCCACGAGCCAGGGCTGGCTCACCGGCCGGGGTGTGAGCCGTGCCCGGCCGTTGCCCGCGCACTCCATGGTCACGCGCAGGGTGACGGCCGGGAGGGACCGCAGGGTCCGCAGATCGAGCGTCAGCGGCTCGCGGACCCGGCCGCCCACCGTGAGCAGCCAGTCCTCGGACGCGGTCACGGGGATGTCGTAGTGGACGAGTACGTAGTGCAGTCCGGGCGGGGTGACGTCGTAGCGCAGCGCCTCCAGCGGCAGGCCGTGGTTGCGGGCCGCGAGCGCGAGTTCGTCGACGCCGATGCCCTCGTCCGGTCCGGCGACGCGCCCCGGCGGGCTGATGTCCTCCAGCCGTGCACCGGGCCCGCCGGACGTCGCGCCCCTGCGTCCGTCCATGCCCCCATGGTGCGCTTCTCCCGGATCCCGGGCACCTCGCGACGGAATTGCGCGGGTTCCCGGCCGGCGGGATGCTGGACACATCAGCCCTCCGGTGTGCTGTCCGCCGCCCGTGTGGCCGAACGGGGGGCGCCCGGGGCGTCGGCGTACCACCGCACACCTGCGGCCCCGGCACGGGGCGGGGTCGCCGGGGGAAGCAGCGGTCCCGCGTCTCGGCAAGGAGATGGTCATGGACGGCAGAACTCTGGAAGCGATGCGGACCGCGCTGCGCGGCCCGGTCATCGGCCCGCAGGACCCGGAGTACGACGAGAGCCGCACGATCTACAACGCCATGATCGACCGGCGCCCGGCCGCCGTCGCGCGGTGCGCGGACGCCGCCGATGTCATGGCGGCGGTCGACTTCCTGCGCGACAGCGGGTGCGAAGTCGCCGTCAGGGGCGGCGGGCACAGCGGTCCCGGCCTGGCCCTGGCGGAGGACGGCGTCACCGTCGACCTGTCTCCCATGCGCTGGGTGCACGTCGACCCGGCCGCGCGGACCGCGCGCGTCGGCGGCGGCAGCCAGCTCGGCGACCTCGACCACGCCGCCCACGGCTTCGGCCTCGCCACCCCCGCCGGCATCATGTCCACCACGGGCGTCGGCGGCCTCACCCTCGGCGGCGGGCACGGCCATCTCACCCGCAAGTACGGGCTGACGGCCGACAACCTGCTGGCGGCGGACGTCGTGCTCGCCGACGGCGGCTTCGTCACCGCGAGCGAGACCGAGCACCCGGACCTCTTCTGGGCGTTGCGCGGCGGCGGCGGCAACTTCGGCATCGTCACCTCGTTCAGCTTCCGGCTGCACCCGGTGAGCACCGTGGGCGCCGGCATCACCGTATGGCCGGTCGACACCACCCGCGAGGTGCTGCGCTGGTACCGCGAGTTCCTGCCGCAGGCGCCCGAGGACCTGAACGGCTTCTTCGCGTCGCTCACCGTGCCGCCCGGCCCGCCGTTCCCGGAAGAGATCCACGGGCAGAAGATGTGCGGCGTCGTGTGGTGCTGGACAGGGGACCTGGACCGCCTCGACGACGCCCTCGCCGTCGTCGGCGAACCCGGCCCGCCGGCCTTCCACTTCGCGGCGCCGATGCCCTACCCGGCGCTGCAGAGCATGTTCGACGAGCTGATCCCCGCCGGACTCCAGTGGTACTGGCGCGGGCACTTCTTCGACCGGATCACGGACGACGCCGTCGACGTGCACGCCAAGTACGCCCAGAACCTCCCCACCCCCCTGTCGACCATGCACCTCTACCCGGTGGACGGGGCCGCGAGCCGCGTCGGCCCGGACGCCACCGCGTGGGCGTACCGGGACGCCGTGTGGTCCGGCATCATCGGCGGCATCGACCCGGATCCCGCCAACGCCGAGATGCTGAAGCAGTGGTGCGTGGACTACTGGCAGGAACTGCATCCGCAGTCCATGGGCGGCGGTTACGTCAACTTCATGGGCGCCGGCGAGCGGCAGGACCGGGTCAGGGCGGCGTACCGCGACCACTACGACAAGCTGGCGGACGTCAAGCGGACGTACGACCCGCACAACTTCTTCCACGTCAACCAGAACATCGAGCCGGCCGAGCAGTACTGACCCGCGGTCACCCGGGGCTCGCGGCCGTGCGGCGGCCGGGGCGCGGGACGGCAGCGGTCGGCGGAAGGGGCCGGACGTGCAGCGACCAGCCGTCGTCGAGGCGCCGTCGGTGCTCGGGCTGCGGCCCTCCGGCGTACAGGACCTGCCGGCCGCTCTCCTCGGCGCCGGGCTGCCGGCCCGGCTGGGGGCGGTGTGGGCGGGCCGGGTCGAGGCGCCGGCGTACGACCCCGTGCGGGACCCCGGGACCGGTGTCCTCAACCCGGCCGGCATCGCGCGGTACTCGGCGCTCCTGGCCGACCGGGTCGGCGGTGTCCTCGGCCGCGGCCTCTTCCCCGTGGTCCTCGGCGGCGACTGCAGCATCCTGCTGGGCAACCTCCTGGCCCTGCGCCGCCGCGGCCGCTACGGGCTGTTGTTCCTCGACGGTCACACCGACTTCTACCAGCCGGCGGCGGAGCCGACGGGCGAGGTGGCGTCGATGGAACTCGCCCTGGCCACGGGGCGGGGCCCGCTGCCGCTGGCCGACCTGGAGGGCCTGGGCCCGCTCGTACGGGACGAGGACGTCGTCGCCCTCGGCTTCCGCGACGGCGCCGAGTCCGCCGAAGCGGGGATGCAGCCCCTGCCACCGCTGCTGCACGCGGTCGGCCTCGACGCCGTGCGCGCGGACGGCGCGGCGACGGCCGCGCGCCGGGCGGTCGGGCGGCTCGGCTCCGGCGCGAGCGCCGGGTACTGGGTGCACCTCGACGTGGACGTCCTCGACGACGCCCTCATGCCGGCCGTCGACTACCGCCTTCCCGGCGGTTTGACCTGGGCGGAGCTGGAGACCGTCCTGCGGACGGCGCTCGCAGGCGAACGGGCCCGGGGGTTCGACGTCACCATCTTCAACCCCCGCCTCGATCCCGACGGGACGCTCGCACTCCGCCTGACCGAGTGCCTGGCCCGAGGGCTCTCGGCGCGTACCGGCCAGGAGAGTTGACGCCTGACGCGCCCTGGCTTCCCGGGCCGGTGCTCACCGCCGGAAGCGGAGCGGTCGGGGCCGGCGGGCGCCCCCGGACCGGCCCACGACCCGGCGGGCCACGGCGTGCGCCCCGGCCGTGGCCACGGCGGCGAACGCCAGGCTCCGCGCGGCGTCGCCGGGGCGCGCGGGGAGCAGGACGCCGGCCCCGCGCAGCCGCCTGCGGGCCCACAGCGTGTAGGGGACGACGGTGAGCGCGGACGTGACCGACCCCGGCGTGTACCGGCCGGCGGCGGCGGCCTGGGCGAGGTGGACGAGCCCGTGCAGCCCGAAACCGTCGACGGCATGCTGGTAGAAGGCGGAGCGCCCGCCCGTGCGGTGCCCCTGGACGGCGGCGGCGGCGACCACCAGGGCCATCGCGCCGACGGCGGCCGCGAACTCCCGCCCGTCGATGGACTCCAGCCGCCGCCACACCGGCTCCGGCACCTGGGGGAAGCGCTCGCGCAGCTCCGGTACGTGTGTACGGGCCCACCGGGGCACCGTGGCCACTTCCTCCGCGTCGTGCACCGCCCAGGCCACCAGCAGGCCGAAGGTGACTCCGGCTCCGACGCCGCCACGCGCCCGGCCGCCCCCGCGTTCGCTCATGCGCACCTCGCTCATGAACGAGCAGTCTGCCAGGGCCTGTTACACCCGACGGGAGAGGGGCCGCCACCGCGCGCGGGCGCCCGCCGCCGGCCCCGAGGGGTGAGCGGGCGCCGCCCGCGGCCCGTAGAGGACGGTCGCGAGCACGGCGCCCAGGAGCCCGCCGAGGAGCTGGGCGGTGACGAAACCCGGGAGCGACGCGGGCGCGATGCCGGTGAGGGAGTCGGTGAGGGCCCGGCCGGCCGTCGCCGCCGGGTTCGCGAAGGAGCCCGACGAAGTGAACCAGATCGCCGCGGCGATGTACGAGGCGACGGCGACCGGCATCAGCCGCGCGCGGCCGATGCGCTCCAGTCCGTGGACCACGAGCACGAGCCCCGCCGTGGCGACCGCCTCGCCGAGCAGCAGATGCCCGTCGGACCGTACCCGCGTGGACCAGACACCGGGCGGCCGGCCGAACATCGCCTCGGCCAGCAGGCCCCCGGCGACCGCCCCCGCGAGCTGCGCCGTGATGTAGAGGGCGGCCTCCCGGCCGCTGAAGCGCGCCGCCGCGCGCCGCTGGGACCACCAGGCGAAGAGCGTGATCACCGGATTCAGGTGGGCCCCCGAGACAGGGCCGAGCAGCAGGATGAGCAGGCCGAGTCCGATCGCCGAGGCCAGGGTGTTGGCCAGCAGCTGCACCCCGGTGTCCTGGCTCAGGCCGGCGGCCTGGATGCCGGAGCCGACGACGACGCACACCAGGGCGGCGGTGCCCAGCAGTTCGGCGGCCGCTCGGCGCGGCAGTGCCCTGTCGATGCCCATGCTGGTCCTCCCCCGCACCGGACGCTGATAATGGAAAGTCTATTCCGTATCTTGGAAGCGGTGGGGAGAGGTGTCCACGGGTCGGACACCCGGGGAGCGCTGCGGGCCGGGGCAGGGGAGCGGGCACGGGGGCGGCCTGAGTCCCGTCGTACGGACCACCTACACTCGTCCTCCGTTCCGGCTGACGCCGGAATCCGCACGTTCCCGACTTGAAGGGCCCTCTCCGACGTGAGTTCCGCGAACCGTGCCGAGGCACCGATCTATGCAGGCCTCGTGGAGGAGCGGGGCGACGTACCTGCCGAGGTGCGCCAGATCGCAGAGGAGACTCTGCGGGAGGTCGAGCAGGCCATGGACTTCAGCGCCGTACGGGCGGCGGGCGCGCGCTGGTAGGCGCCCGGCCCGCACACCCCCGCCGGCCGTCGGGCGCGCCCCCTCAGGCCGCCAGGCGCCGCAGGAGGGCGGGCAGCGCCGTCCCGATCGGCTCGCGCACGACCTCGTCGGCCAGCGCGTCGTAGGGCGTCGGCTCGGCGTTGACGACGACCAGGCGTGCGCCGTGCTCCGCCGCGATCCCCGCGAGTGAGGCGGCCGGCTGCACCTTGAGGCTGGTGCCCACCGCCACGAACACGTCGCTCGCCTTGGAGATCGCCAGCGCCGCGGCCACCACCTCGGGGTCGAGCCGCTGTCCGAACATCACCGTGGCCGACTTGAGGATGCCGCCGCACGCACGGCACGGCGGGTCCTCCTCGCCCGCCCCCACCCGCGCCAGCGCCTCCTCCATCGGAGCGCGGGCACGGCAGCCGGTGCACACCGTCGAGCGCGCCGTCCCGTGCAGTTCGAGCACCTTGCGGGCGGGCAGCCCGGCCCTCTGGTGCAGCCCGTCGACGTTCTGGGTGAGGACCCGCACCGGCACCCCGGACCGCTCCAGCTCCGCGATCGCCCGGTGGGCTTCGTTCGGCCGGGCCCGCCGCGCGGGGCTCTCCAGCCGCATGCGCCAGGCGCGGCGCCGGATGTCCGGGTCGGCCATGTAGAAGTCGTACGTGACGAGCTTCTCGGCCTCCGGATCGCGCCGCCACAGGCCGTTCGGCCCCCGGTAGTCGGGGATGCCGGAGTCGGTGGAGATCCCCGCTCCGCTGAGGACGGCGACCAGCGGACGCCGTGCGGTGCCGTTGTCGCTCATACCGGCGAGCGTAGGCGGCGGCCGGTGCCCCGTCGACGGGATTACCCCGCGCCGGACCGCGCGCCGCCGGACCGGACGCCGGGCGGAACCGCGGGCGCCGCCCGGGGCGTCCCCCGGTCCGACGCACAAGATCGACACACGGGATTCCTACCTTCACCGGGGGCGGCGGCATGACGGACACGGCCACGCGGTACCTCTACCTCGCCCGTCACGGCGAGGCGTCGGCGGACGAGACCGACCTGACCGAGCGCGGACGCCGTCAAGCGGTTCTGCTCGGGGAGCGACTGCGCGGGACGCCGCTGTCCGTCGTCCACCACGGCCCGCTGCCCCGCGCCGCCCGGACCGCGACGCTGATCGCCGGCCAGCTCGACGGCGTACCACTGCGCGAGTCGGAGCCGGCCGGCGACTACCTGCCCCACCTGCCGCGCCGCGAGGAGCTTCCCCCGGACTCGGCCGACGCCCTGCTGGCCTTCCTCGCCCGGTTCCCGGCCGAGGAGCGCGAGCGCGGTCCCGCACTCGCCGAGGAGGCTCTCGCGCGCTTCACCGGGCCGGCCGAGGGCGGTGTGCCCCGGCACGAACTGCTCGTCACCCACAACTTCCTCGTCGGCTGGCTGGTCCGGGCCGCCCTCGACGCACCCGAGTGGCGCTGGATGGGCCTCAACCACGGCAACGCCGCGCTGACGGTGATCCGGTACGCGCCCGGCAGACCGTCCGCGGTGCTCTGCCACAACGACACCCGCCACCTCCCGCCGGAACTGCGCTGGACCGGTTTCCCGCCGGAACTGCGCGTCTGAAACCGAGGGGGCCGGCGGGCGACCCGGCGGCCCCGGAACCGGTAGTGCGGGAGTATGGACGCATGGACTCAGGGGCGCGGCGCAACGGCTTCTCCTCGAGGAGGCGACATGGGCAGGTCTGATCGTTACGAACTGGTCTTCGTACGTCCGGGCGAACCGGCGGCCGTACCGGACGCGGCGGACGTCGTGCAGGTGCACCGCACGGACCGCAGCGGGCCCGGCGGCCACCCGGTGTACGCGGACGACACCGGCATCGTCCTGGCCGAGATAAGCGACCGCGAGGAGGTACGGATGCTCGCCAGCGGCGGTCACCAGAACCCGGCGGTCGCCGTCCAGGTGCGCCCGGCCTAGCGGGACCTGCCGCCGGTTGCCGCGTGCGCGGCCCGCGCTTTTGATGGAGGCGGGGCCCCGGCGGACACCTCGCCCGGACGGCCCGACGCCCCGACGACGAGGCGGGACCGGCACCGGAGAGGAACGGATCGTGGAGCTCGTACTGCGCACCGGAAGGCCGGAGGACGCCGCCGAGTGCGGCCGGATCTGTTACGCCGCCTTCTCCGGCATCGCCCTGGAACACGGTTTCGCCTCCGACGTTCCGGGGGCGGAGGTCGCCGCCGGCATGTTCGCCACGCTCCTGGACCACCCCGGCTTCTACTGCGTCGTCGCCGAGCTCGACGGCCGGCTCGTCGGCAGCAACTTCCTGGACGAGCGGTCGCCCGTCGTCGGCGTCGGACCGATCACCGTGGACCCCGTCGTGCAGAACGGCGGTGTGGGGCGGCGGCTCATGGACGACGTCATGCGCCGGGCGGCCGAGCGGCGGGCGCCCGGCGTCCGCCTGCTGCAGAGCGGGTACCACTCGCGGTCGTTCGCCCTCTACGCCGGCCTCGGGTTCGAGTTCCGCGAGACGGTGGCCTGCGTGCAGGGACCGCCGATCGGCGGGACGGTGGACGGGTACGAGGTGCGGCCCGCGACCGACGCCGACCTCGCCGCCTGCAACGCGGTGTGCCGCAGGGTGCACGGCACCGACCGCGCCGGCGAACTGGCCGACGCGCTGAGGGCGGGCACCGCCCGGGTGAGCGAGCACGGCGGGCGGATCACGGGTTACGCCACCGACCTCTCCTTCTTCGCGCACGCGGTGGGCGAGAGCACCGAGGACATCAGGGCGCTCATCGCGGGCGCGCCGGCCTTCGGCGGGCCGGGCATCCTCGTCCCGGCGTCCAACAGCCTGCTGCTGCGGTGGTGTCTGCGCAACGGGCTCAAGGTGCAGCAGCTGATGAGCCTGATGACCACGGGGCTCTACAGCGAACCCGCCGGGGCGTACCTGCCGTCCGTCCTGTACTGACGCCGCCCGCCCGCACTCCCCGTCCGGCCGCCCGCCCGATTTCCCTGTGGTGTGACGAGATGTTGTTGGGGGCGTTCGGGTGGTTGCCGGCCCGGCGTGCAACTGGACCTCGCCCTCAGGACTCCTGTGAGTCAGTGACGACCCGACCCCTGGAGGCCCTGATGACCGGCACACCGATTCCCGCGTTCTCCCCGAGGACGCCCCGATGGGCGCTCGACCCGTACCGCTTCCACGGCGTGGACGACGACCTCGCCCCGCGGAGCGCGGCGCCGGTCGACGACGACTACGCGCTGCTCGCCCCGCGGCCCGAGCGGCGGCCGTCCTTCGCCCTGGCGGCCACGGACCGGCGCCGGCTGGACCTGCACGCGGCCCTGACCACGACCGGTGTGGCGCCCCTCCCCGGCGATCTGGAGGCCATCGACGTCCTCAGCCGGCTCGACGACTCCACGGTCCGGTCCGTCCTGCGCTGGATCACCAGTCCCTGACCCCGTGCCCGGATTCGGGAACACGGCGCAGGCCCGCCGTGTTCTGCTGAGAAAGGCGGCACGCCGTCCTCCCGGCGGGCCGCCCGGCCTCTCACCGATCCGGACATGACCATGATCAGTCCCCGTGTCGTCTCCCTCGCCCCCGCGGGCGCGCTCGTCGTCGCGCTGGTGGGCTGCGCGGGCGCCGGTGCCGCCGGACCGGACGCGAAGCCGGCGGCCGCTCCCGTCTCGGTGGCCGCCTCGGACACCGCCCCGGCGGGCCCCGTGTCCGCCTCACCGTCCGCCGAGCCGGCGGTGCGCGAGAGCGGTACGCGGCAGCAGACCGCGCTGCTGGCCATCCCGTCGATCGGCGTGACGGACCTGCGCGTCGTGCCCTACGAAGGGACGACGGACGACTGGGCCGGCACCCGGATCCAAGACCGCGGTGTGGCTGCCAGCCCGTACGGCGACGAGGGCGGTGTCGGTCCCGGCGAGGTGGGCAACTACCTCGTCACGGCGCACCGCCTCTCCGCCGGCGGCCCCCTGCGGGCGCTTCCGTCCGTCGACAAGGGCGACTCCGTCTTCGTCACCGCGGGCGGCAAGGTGTACGAGTACGAGATCACCGAGACCCGCCGGACGTCGTTCCGCTCGGAGCGGTCGCTGGCCGAACAGCGGGCCGCCGTTCCGGGATCGCCGGGGGAGAAGCCCACCAAGGCGATGATCACGCTCTCCACCTGCGCGACACCCGAGGACGACGCGGCCGGGAACTTCTGGCGCGACGCCAAGGGCAACCCCGAGCACCGCATCGACAAGGTCGGCGTGCTGGTCTCGACCCGGGCCGCGCCGAGCGAGTAGCGCCCCGCCGCCCCTACGCGGTCGCGGTCGAACACCGGCGCACGCGATGTGGCTTGCGGGTGACGGGCGCCGTGCGGCCGTGTCCGCGCGGGCGGTCCGGCCGTTGCTCAAGTCATGATCAAAACTAAGCGTGTCCTCGCCGTCGCGGCCCTCGCCGCCGGCGTCTCAGCCCTCGCGGCGCCGACCGCGAGTGCCGCCGACTCCTCCGGCTACCTGCTGTCCGTTCCCGACGAGCTCGACAAGCTCGGTTCGAGCGCCGTCCCGGTCGACCGCCGAAGTGAGGTGCCCACCGTGACCAATCAGCTCAAGGGGCTCGGCCAGCTGCACAAGCTCGGCGAGCTCCAGCAGGTCACCGGCCTGGCGGCGCCCCTCACCGGTCTGGTTCCCGAGATGGGCTAGCGCCTTCCCCGACGGCAGGCACCGCGCACCGGACGCCGGGGGCCCGCTCCCCGGCGTCCGGTGCGTCCGCGGGCCCGGTGTCCGCAGTCCGCGTCCACGCCCGTGCGGGTGGGCGACGGCGCCCGCGCACGTCATGCTCCGTCCGGGCCCGGCTCCGCCGCCGTGTGCGAGGACTCCAGTTCCGCCCAGACCGTGTGCCCGTGACCGGACCGCTCGTTGCCCCACGCGCGGGCGAGTGTGTCGACGATGAACAGGCCACGCCCGCCGCCCAGCAGGGCCCCCGAAGGGTGACGCCAGCGGGCGCGTATCCGCTCGATGTCCACGCCCGTCCCCCCGTCGTGCACTTCGAGCCGGACCCCACGGCGCCCGCTCTCCCCGCCCTTGAGCCACATGCGGACCCGCCACGGCGGCCGCCCGTGGCGGACGGCGTTCGACAGCAGCTCGCTCACGATGAGCGTGGCGTCGTCGCCGAGGTCCTCCAGGCGCCACCACGTCAGATGCCGGCGGACCGCCTCCCGCGCCCCGGCGGCGCAGCCGGGCGCGAGGGACACGACGGCTCTCGTACTCATCACTCGTCACCGCATTCCGGGCGCAGGTCTCTCCACAGGGTCGGGGGCCGTCAGTCCACGGTGACCACCACCGAGTGCCGTCCGCTCGCCCCGTCGGGAGCGGTGTGCGTCCGCTTCCCGGTCTGGACGGTTCCCGTACGGTCGGTGGCGCGCACCGTGAGGGTGTGGCCGCCGGGCGTGGCCTTCCAGGGGAACGACCACTGCCGCCAGGTGTCGACGGTGTCCTGGTCGGCGAGGTCCGCCGGCCGCCACGGCCCGTCGTCGACGCGGACCTCGACGCGTTCGATGCCCCGGTGCTGGGCCCACGCGACGCCGGCGACCATGACGGTGCCGGCCTTGGGCCGGGCGAAGGGCTTGGGCGTGTCGATACGGGACTGCGTCTTGACCGGGGCCCTGCGCGCCCACTTCCGCTTCACCCAGTACGGGTCGTAGTCGGCGAACGTCGTCAGCTCGATGTCCTCGATCCACTTGCACGCGGAGACATAGCCGTACAGCCCCGGGACGAGCATGCGGACGGGGAATCCGTGCACGAAGGTGAGCGGTTCGCCGTTCATGCCGACGGCGAGCATCGCGTCGCGGCCGTCCATCACGTCCTCGACCGGTGTGCCGAGCGTCATGCCGTCCACCGAGCGGGCCACCAGCTGGTCGGCGGGGCCGCCGCGTGACGGCGGCCGCACACCGGCCTCCCTCAGGAGCTCCGCCAGCGGTACGCCGATCCAGCGCGCGTTGCCCACGTACGGGCCGCCGACCTCGTTGGATACGCACGTCAGCGTGATGTCCCGCTCGATCAGCTCCCGGCCCAGCAGGTCCTGGAAGGTGACGGTCAGCGGTCGCCTCACGCCCTTGCCGTGGATGCGCATGCGCCACGCGCCGGCGTCGACCCTGGGCACCACCAGGGCGGTGTCGACCCGGTAGAACGTCTCGCTCGGCGTGGTGAAGGCACTGATGCCCGGGACGCGCAACCGGGCGCCGGGCGGAATCGGGGCCGCGGGAGAGGCCGGCCGGGGCAGCCGCACCGCGGCGCGCGAGGCGACCGCGCTGCGGCCGCGCCGGCTGCCGAGGGTCCGGCCGAGAGCGCCCGTGCCGGTCGCGGCGACCCCCGCCGCCGTCGCCGCGATCAGGAACCCGCGCCGGTCCCAGCCGCTTTCCCGGCCCTCGGCGGCCCGGGGGCGCGGCCGGTCCAGCATGCCGATCAGCACGTACAGGACGATCGCCCCGGCCACCGCGCCGGCCAGCGACGGCAGCCCGTCCGCCGGGCCGGTCGCGTCCGGGCGGCTCACCGCCGCGGCGGCGCCCACCGCGCCGAAGACCAGCACACCGGCCGCACCGGCGCGCCGGTGGCGCAGGGCCAGTACGCCCAGGGCGAGCGCCAGGGCGGCGAGCGTCGCCACGATGCCCACTTGCAGGACGAGCTTGTCGTTCTCGCCGAAAGTGCGGATCGCCCAGTCCTTGACGGGCGCGGGGGTGCGGTCGACGGCCGCGCCGCCCACGGCGGTCACGGGCCCGGCCTCGGGCCGGACGGCGGCCGACACGAGTTCGGCCACCGCCAGCGCGGCGTAACCGGAGAGCAGGCCGGACAGGGCGGCGAGCCCGCCGCGGACCAGGGTCGTACGGGAGATCCTCACGTCCCCTATTCGCAGCCGGTCACCGGGCGGATTGGTCCGTCATCGGCCTTCCGCCCCGGGTCCGGCCCGCGAGGGCCGGACTAACGGAGCCGTGGCAGCTCCTCCGGCTCCTCGTCCTCTTCGTCCGGCAGCTTCACGTCGCTGACCGTGACGTTGACCTCGACGACTTCGAGCCCTGTCATCCACTCGACGGCCGAGATCACGCTCTCGCGCACGGAGCCCGCGACCTCCGTGATCGAGACGCCGTAGTCGACGACGATCTCCAGGTCGACCGCCGTCTGCTTCTCGCCCACTTCGACACTGACACCCCGCGAAACGGACTTCGCGGCGCCGGGCACGCGCTCGCGTGCCGCCCCGAAGGCCCGGGAGATCCCGCTGCCCATGGCGTGGACGCCCGACACGTCCCGGGCCGCCATTCCGACGATCTTCTCGACCACGCTGTCGGAGATGGTGGTTCGTCCGCGGCCGCCGGGGTCGCCGTGCTTCCCGCTGAGATTCTGTCCGGTCTCGGTCATGGCCGGTCGTTCCTTCCCAAGAAGAGGAGGTTGCCACCGTCCTTCCACGTTAGGCCCGTCCGGCCGACGATGCTCGGCGCGGCGAGGGACCCCCGGCGACGCGCTCAGACCGCGCGTACGGTGACACCCGCCGCGACCAGCGCCGCGGTCTCCTCCTCGGACGCGCCGTCGTCGGTGACGACGACGTGCAGCGCGGAGGCGGGCGCGACGAAAGCGAGGGCGGTACGGGACAGCTTGGCGGACTCCGCGACGGCGACGACGCGGCGGGCCGAGGCGATCGCGGCGCGTTTGACGGCGGCGTCTTCGAGGTCGTACGCCGTCAGGCCGTCGGCGGGGGTGAGCCCGCAGCAGCCGATCACAGCGGTGTCGAAGCGCACTGCGGCCAGCGAGGCCGCGGTCAGCGGGCCGGTCAGCGCCAGCTCGCCCGGGCGCGGCCGTCCGCCGGGCACGAGCAGCGTCAGGCCCGCTGCCGCGCTCAGCGTGTTCACGGCGTGAAGGGACAGCGGCATCACGGTCAGGCGGCGGTGTTCCAGGGCGCGGGCCACTTCCAGGCAGGTGGTGCCGCTGTCGACGACGACGGACTCGCCGTCGGCGATCAGGGCGGCGACCTCGGCGGCGAGCCGCCGCTTGGTTTCATGCCCCTCCTGCGCGCGCAGGGCGAACGGCGGCTCATCGCCCTGGAGCAGCAGGCTTCTCGCTCCGCCCCGGTAGCGCTCCAGAACGCCCTGTTCGGCCAGGACCTCCAGGTCGCGGCGGACGGTCATCTCCGAGGCGCCGGTGAGTGCTGCCAGTTCCGCGACGCCCATGCGGCCCGCCTCGCGTACGGCGTCGGTGATCTGCCGCCAGCGGTCTGTGCTTCCCATGCGCGCAAGTGAACACTAACGGCGTGCGAAGTGCAATCTTCCGAACATGAGAAGTGTTCGTTATGTTCGTAGGCATGGAAAGATCACTGCGGGCCGGCCGGTCGGCCACCTTCGCGTACTTCGCCCTGAACGGCTTCCTCATGGGGATGTGGATCGTCCACATCCCCTCCGTCGAGCACCGGGCCGGGACGAGCCATGCCGTGCTCGGCTGGCTCCTGCTGCTGCTCGGTGCGGGGGCCTTCGCGGGCATGCGGCTCGCCGGGCCGCTCACCGACCGGGCCGGCGCCCGTACCGTCGTGCCGATGGGCGCGGCGCTGTGCAGCGCGGCCCTGGTGCTGCCCGGCCTGGCCAACAGCACCTGGACGCTCGGCGCCGCGCTGCTGGCCCTCGGCTTCGGCAACGGCTGCCTCGACGTCGCGATGAACGCCCATGCCGTACAGGTGGAGCGCGGTTACGGACGGCCCGTCATGTCCGCCTTCCACGCCACGTTCTCCATCGGCGGCGTGCTCGCCGCACTCGTCGGCGCCCGCACGCTGAGCTGGGGCCTGAGCCCGGCCGCGACCCTCGGCGTGGTGGCGCTCCTCGGCCTCGTCGTCGCCGTGGCGGCCGCCCCGGCGCTGCTGCGGGCCGAGCCGCCGCGCACCACCGACGACCCCGCCGCCGCCGCGCGGACCGGTCACGGGGCGCCCCGGCGCATCTGGCTCCTGGCCGCGCTCGCGCTGATGCTCATGCTCTGCGAAGGGGTGGCCAACGACTGGAGCGTGCTCCACCTCGAAGACGTCCTGGACGCACCGGCCGCCACCGCCGCCCTCGCGTACGGCGCCTTCGCCACCGCCATGACCGTCGGGCGTCTGCTCGCCGACCGGGTGGCCGCGCGCACGGGTCCGGTCGCGATCGTCCGGTACGGCGCGTCCCTGGCCGCTCTCGGCCTCACCACGGCCGCGCTCTCCCCCTGGATCCCGCTGGCGCTGTTCGGCTGGACCCTGTTCGGAGCCGGTCTCTCGGGTTGCGTTCCGCAGCTCTTCAGCGCCGCCGGACACGCCGACCCGGACGCCGCCGGGGCCAACGTTTCCCGGGTCGCCGGCCTCGGCTACCTCGGCATGCTCGCCGGACCCGCCGTCATCGGACCCCTCACCCACCTCGTCCCGCTCAACCTCACGTTCTTCCTGCCCGTGGCCTTCTGCGTCGTCGCCGCCTGCACGGCCGGCGTCCTGAGGCCCCGTCACACCGCCCCCGCGGCGCGGGAGGCCGAAGCCGTGTGACCCCCGCGGACCGGCAGCGAGGGGCCGCCCCCCCCACGGAGGGGGGCGGCCACCGGCCTCCCGTACCCGAGCACGCCCCGCGTTTCGTCATGCCCCGGACCGACATCGCCTCCTCCACCGGTAGCACGCCGCCACGCCCGCGGGATGATCCCGGCGCCGCCAGGCAACGCACCGCCCGCTCCCGTCCTCTTCCGCCCTGAGAGCCGATCATCAGGAAGGGACGACGTATCTTGGGTACGAGCCATGCGAGACACGGGGCAGTGGCCCTGACCGTCATAGGTGCCGTACTGGCGCCCGTGTCACCGGCGTTCGCCGCCGATCCGCCGCGGGCCGACCTGCGGGCGGACGTGAACCGGGACGGGCGGGCGGACGTCACCGGAGCCACGGACACCGAGGGCGAGGACACCTGGTCCGCCCGCCGGGGAGCGGTGTTCCTCCCCAACATCGACGACGACACCCGGCGTTGTCCCGTCAAGGGACCCGACGGCCGGCGCCTGTCGGACGCCAAGCTCGCCGCCTGCAACGACGCGTCCGACACCAAGGTCAACGGCGCCGGTGACGCGGCCGACCTGGCCCGGGTGCGGTCCGTACCGATGACGCACCTGCCCGCCGCGGCGACCGGCACCCTGCAGGTCGTCACCGGCGGCAAGAAGGCGCGCGTCTTCGTCAAGCGCTCCTCCGGCTGGGCCGCGGTCACGGCCGGAACGCGCCTGACCGCCGCGGAACTGCGTGCCGGTGCGGAGTTCGGCGTCGAGGGCACCGACGTCATACGGAACAGCGCGGTCTGGGACGGCCGCGCCGTGGTCCGCCTGACGGTGACCTCCGGCGGGAGGAGCACCTCCGACGACGTCACCCTGCGCGTCGCACCGCTGCTCACCCACCACCACCTGCAGAAGGCACAGCAGTTGATGGTCAGCAAGGTGCCGGGCGGGGACGACTACGCCCGTCGGCAGCAGGCGTTCGTCAAGGGTCTCGCGACCGAGGTCAAGACGGCCGGGATCGACAAGCCGCTGGTCACCTTCGACAAGTACGGCGACATCTGGGCGCAGGACTTCGTCGAACCCGGCTACGTGAGCATGGCGGGGCCCGCCGGAAGCCGCCGGACCATGCGCGTGATGCTGCGGTCGGCGCAGGCCGACCGCGAGGCCGGGCGGGAACTGTTCGAGAAGCTGCGCGGCAACGGCGTGGGCGTCGTGCAGGTCTCCGGCGTCCGCGACTCGGAGGAGTGGACGCTCAACTCCATGGGCAACCTGGAGACCATCCCTCCGTACACCCACGGCGGCCGGTCCTTCCCGGCCGGACGCATCATCATGGGCGAGCGCAAGGACAACGGGTCGAAGCCCGCCAGGGCGATGCGGACGCTGCTGAAGTCCCAGGGCCTCCAGGACCCGCTGCTCCTCGACACCTCGTGGCTGCACGTCGGCCACGTGGACGAGTTCGTGCAGTTCCTCCCCGCCGGCACACCGCGCGGGTGGAAGATCGCCATCGCCGATCCGGAGGCGGGCCTGCGGCTGCTGCGCGAGGCGCGGGACGCGGGCCACGGCGGCACCCGGATGTTCTCGGTGCCGGGCGCCCCGGGCATGCCGGCGCCCAAGGAGACCATCGACCAGGCGCTCGCCTCGAAGTGGCTGGTGGCCGACAACACCATGGCCGCGCAGCGGATCGAGGCCAACCTGGAGGTCCTCAAGCGCGAGACGGGCGCGACCGACGCCGAGGTGGTACGGGTGCCCGCGCTCTACACGCGGGGTACGGAACAGGGCGAGAGTGGCGAGCGCGTGCCCCGGCTGTCGCGGATGGGCGCCGGCCAGGTGCCCGACGTGGTCCGCGAGTACGGACAGCACAAGGAGCTCGCCCGACACGCCGACCGCGCGGGGGCGCCGCCGGAAACTGTCATGACCAGCGCCTATGTCCCGGGCGCGGTGAACGGGATCGTCCTCGGCGGGAACCGCTACCTGGCCCCGCGGCAGTGGGGGCCGGTCATCGGCGGCAAGGACGTCTTCACCGCCGCCGTCGACGCCGCGTACGCCGGGGCCGGCATGAAGGTGTCGTACCTCGACGACTGGTACACGTACCACCTCGGGGCCGGCGAGGTGCACTGCGGCACCAACACCCTGCGCGACGCCTCCGCCGCGTGGTGGATGCGGTAGGCGGTCCGCGAAGAGCCCTGGCGCCCGCGTGGCGGCGTGCCGGCGTCCGCAGGTTTGACATGGTGACGGGTGGGGACAGGCTGAGTGAAGGATCGTTCTCAGCCAGATCGGAGGACACCATGATCGTCCTCGGAATCATTCTGCTCATCATCGGT
Source organism: Streptomyces albidochromogenes (assembly GCF_005981925.1). Taxonomy (GTDB): domain Bacteria; phylum Actinomycetota; class Actinomycetes; order Streptomycetales; family Streptomycetaceae; genus Streptomyces; species Streptomyces albidochromogenes. The sequence goes on along the minus strand of NZ_VBVX01000015.1, from coordinate 22,617 downwards.
TTCGTGGCCGGCATCTCCATCCTGTGGACCATTGGGATCATCTTGGTCGCCATTGGCGCCGTCCTCTGGATCCTGGGATCGATGGGGCGCGCGGTGGGTGGGCGCAAGCATTACTACTGAGGAGCGCCACTGGACGGGTGCGCCGGGCGCGTGACGCCCGGCGCACCCGTTCGGCCCCACGGCCGGGGGGAGTGGGGCGCTTGCGGGTACTCGACGGGACATGCCCCTGAAATCCGGTGCGCCGCACGAAGGCCGCCCACAGGACGGACACCGGCTGCACCGGCTGCACCGGCTGCGGAGTTCGGCCGTCGTACTGACCTGGGAACGCGGTCGCGCGATCGAGCTGATGCACCGCGCCATGGGCTTCGCGGCGCTCAGCTTCCTCACCCTGGTGCCGCTGCTCGTCGTCGTCGCCGCGGCCGACCTCGCGAGCGGCCAGGGCTTCGCCCGGTGGCTGGTGGCGGGGCTCGGGGTCTCCGAGGTGTCGCAGGCGGAGGTCGAGGAGCTGTTCGGCCGGCCGGGCCAGGCACTGCAGCGGACGACCGCGTTCGGTCTCGCCGCGCTCGCCACGTTCGGTGTGACCTTCGGTTCCGCGGTGCAGACCGGCTACGAGCGCGTGTGGGACCTGCCGACCGCGCGCTGGCACACGATGTGGCGGCACGTCGTGTGGCTCGCCATGCTGATCGCCGCCCTCCTGCTCTTCGTCAAGACGCCCACTCCCGCGGAGTCCCCGGCGCTCGTGACGGTGCTCGTCGCCGCCGGTGACGTCATCGGCCTGTTCTTCTTCTTCTGGTGGTCGCAGCGGGTGCTGCTCTGTGGCCGGATCCGCTGGCGGGCGCTGGCCCCCGGGGCCGCCCTGACGGCGGTCGGCCTGCTCGGGCTGCGGATCTTCTCGCAGTTCGTCTTCTCGCCGCTGATCGCGTCGAACGCGGTGACGTACGGGCCGTTCGGCACCGTACTGGTGCTGCAGTCCTGGCTGGTGGGCGTGGGGTTCGTGGTGTACGGCGGCGCGCTGGTGGGGCGGCTCGTCCACGAGGGGCAGGTACGGCGCAGGCTGGATTCCGTCGCGGGGGAGCCGGGTTGACCGTACGCCCCCGGCGCCCCGGCCGCCGACGGGCCGCCGCCGGTGTCACGGGGTCAGCGCGTGCCGTGGCGGCGCAGGTTGTCCATGAGCAGGCCGGTCGCTTCGCCGACACCGGCGCCGCCCGTGGCGCCGGTGTCCGGCAGGAGCCCGTCCGCGTCCTTGAGCCGGGTCATGGCGTCCTCCACGGCCCGGTGCGCGGCGAACAGGCAGGGCGTGCTGTAGACCGCCACATCGACGCCGAGGGCGGCGAGTTCGGTCAGCGACAGCCGAGGTGACTTGCCGCCGGCGATCTGGTTGAACAGCAGCGGCTTGGTTCCGGCGGCCTCCCGGATCCGCCGGATCGCCCCGACGTCGCGCACCCCGTCGACGAGCACCACGTCCGCGTCGGTCGCCGCCAGGGCCTTCGCGCGGATCATGATGTCCTCGTCGTCGGTGGCGTCGGTCCGGGCGACGACCAGCAGGTCGGTGCGGCTCGCGAGCACCCGGTCGAGCTTCGCCAGGTAGTCCTCCAGCGGCAGGACCTGTTTCCCGTCGGCGTGGCCGCAGCGGCGCGGCCGCCGCTGGTCCTCCAGGACCACTCCCGAGATGCCCGACCGCTCCAGGCGCCGCACCACGTGGCAGGCCAGCTCCGTGTCCACGTAGCCGTCGTCGATGTCCACGAGCAGGTGGTGGCGGGGAAACGCGCCGCGCAGGCGCTCCGCGAAGGCCACCATGTCCGGCCAGGCGATGAACCCGATGTCGGGAAGCCCGTAGTACGAGGCGGCGAAGCCGAACCCGGACACGAACAGACCGTCGTAGTGCTTGGCGGCGAGCGACGCGGAGTACATGTCGTACACACCGATGAGCGGGGTGGTCCCGGCCGAGGCGATCTCGTCGCGCAGGGCGTTGCCGTACAGCATGGGGTGGGCTCCTGACTGGGGGCGGAGGCTGATCAACGCGGGCTGATCAACGCGGGCCGCCCCCGCCGGTTGCGCGGGATCACCCCAAAGGTTCCGTCCGCCGGCCGGCCGCCGAGCGCTCAGCGCTTGAGCAGGTCGCAGACGAAGTCCTCCTGCACGTCGCGCACCCGCTCCAGGAGTTCCGGCTTGTTGTCCTTGTTCACCTGGGTCGTGAGGGAGAAGGTCAGCGAACGCCTGCCGTCCGCCGTGGCGGCCGCGAGCTGCGTGTAGCCGGGGAAGTTGCCCGTGTGCCCGTACACGACACCGCAGCGGGTGGTGTAGCGGAAGATGGCCAGCCCGGCGGCGTTGCGGCCCGGTCCCGCCGGTTCCGAACCGCCGGTGACCCACTTCAGCTGCTGCCGGCGGGTCTCCTTGGAGATCAGGCGGCCGCCGGCGTACGCGCGGATGAACGACGTCAGGTCCTTCGGCGTGGAGACGATCCCACCGGACGCCCACACACCCGACGCGCCCAGTACGGTGCTGACGTCCTCCGGGGGCTCCTGCGGAGTGACCTCATAGCCGTGCAGATAGGGCTGCGGCAGCCGGAAGCCCTGGGGGAGGCTGGTGTCGCGCAGATTCAGCGGACGGTAGACGGTCGTCCGCAGCAGCTCCTCGTACGGCCGGCCCGTCACCGCCTCCGCCATGAGGGCCACCGCGATGTTGTCGGAGTTCGAGTAGTGGTACCGCGAGCCGGGACGGAAGGCGAGCGGTTCGCCCGCGACGAAGTCCAGCAGGCGGCGCGAGTCGAACCGGCGGCGCGGGTCCTCGGACAGCAGACGCGCGAACCGCGGATCGGCGGTGTAGTCCGGCAGCCCGCTGGTGTGCTGGAGCAGCTGGCGCAGCGTCACCCGGCGCCACGCGGCGGGCAGCGAGGGCAGCCGCTTGCCGATGGTGTCGTCGAGCCCGAGCTTCTTCTTGTCGACGAGCTGGAGCGCGACGGCCCCGCTGAACGCCTTGGCCGTACTGGCGATCCGCATGTGGTCGGTGGGCTGCGGCGCCCGGTCGGTCCCCAGCTCGGCGACCCCCGCGCGCACGACCCGCACGTCGTCGCCGCGCCGCAGCACGGCGATGGCTCCGGGCGGCCCGCCCTCCGCGCGCACCAGCCCCCACAGCCGCTGCCGCAGTTCCCGCTCGCCGGGGCTCGGCTCCTTCGCCTGTGCGGGCGCCGACACCAGCCCGGCGACACACGCGCCGGCCACGAGCGCGACGGTGGACAGCCGGAGCCGGCGGGAGCGGGACGGTGCGGGACGTGTGGGCAGCATGGCGGGTACCTCCTGGTGACGTGGACCTGGGGCCCGTCGGTGCCGGGCGCCCATGACTCAGCATCAGGTCACCGCCCGAAGTTCGCCCGCGCGGTCGTCCATCCGGTACGCGTCCGGGCGGCCGCCAGGGGCCCGGTCGCCTCAGGCCGGGGCCCGAAGCGCCTCGGCGGCCGTGGCGGCGACCGCCTCCGCCAGGGCCGACAGCGCGGGCGAGTCCAGCTTCCACTGCTGCCAGAACAGCGGTACGTCCACGGGCCGGCCGGGCGCGAGCAGGGTGAAGACACCGGCCCGCAGCAGCGGTTCGGCCTGCGGTTCCGGCACCAGGCCCCACCCGAGCCCGGCGGCCACCGCGTCGCAGAACCCCTCCGAGGTGGGCACGTAGTGGCGCACCGGGCCCGCGCCCGTCCCGTCGTTCGTCAGCGACCGTACGAAGGCGTCCTGGTGGTCGTCCCTGCGGTCGAAGATGATCACTGGGGCGGCCCGCAGGTCCTCCGCCAGGCTCCCGGTCAGGTGGCGGGCGGCGAAGGCGGCGGTGGCCACCGGCAGGTAGCGGGCCAGGCCCAGGCGGCGTACCGTGCAGCCGGCGACCGGATCGGGCGACGAGGTGACGGCGGCCATCACCTGGCCCTCGCGCAGCAGCGCCGTGGTGTGGGCCTCGTCCTCGCGGCGCAGCTCGAAGCAGACCGGCGGGTCCTGCGGCACTCTGGTCAGCGCCGGCAGGAACCAGGTGGCGAGCGAGTCCGCGTTGACGGCGACGGGCAGCCGGGCCGGCCCCCGCCCGTCGGCGATGCCCAGCTCGGCCCGGGCGTCGAGTTCCAGCCGGGCGAGCTGGCGCGCGAAGCGCACCACCACCTGCCCGGACTCGGTGGGGCGCACCGGCTTCGTACGGGTCAGCAGCACCCGGCCGGTGCGCTGCTCCAGCGCCTTGATGCGCTGGCTGACGGCCGACGGCGTCACGTGCAGGGCGGCCGCCGCGGCGTCGAAGGTGCCCTCGTCCACCGCCGCGAGCAGGGTCCGTACCTGGTCCAAGGGTAGCTCGTCCATCACGAGCGCTAAGGGTACGTTAGAACCTTTAGCTGTACTGAAGGCTCGGTGATCCATAACGTCAGTGGCATGAACCACGGAATCACCACGGCGGCCCTCGTCGGCTTCGGCACCGGACTCTCCCTCATCGTCGCCATCGGCGCGCAGAACGCGTTCGTCCTGCGCCAGGGGGTCCGGCGGCACGCCGTCCTCGCGGTGGTAGCCATCTGCGCCGTGTCGGACGCCGTCCTCATCGCGCTCGGCGTCTCGGGCGTGGGAGCCGTGGTCACCGCGTGGCCCGCCGCCCTGACCGTGGTCGGTCTGGCCGGCGGCGGATTCCTCATCTGCTATGGCGTCCTCGCCGCCCGGCGCGTCCTGCGGCCCGAGCCCGGCGCGGCCCTCAGCGCGCAGGGCGCCACCGCCGGGTCCGCCCGCAAGGCGGTGCTGACCTGCCTCGCCATGACCTGGCTCAACCCGCACGTCTACCTGGACACCGTCCTGCTGATCGGCTCCGTCGCAGCCGACCACGGCTCCCAGCGCTGGGCCTTCGGAGCCGGCGCCGTACTCGCCAGCCTGACCTGGTTCACCACCCTCGGGTACGGCGCCCGCCTGCTCAGCGGTCTGCTGGCCCGCCCGGCCGCCTGGCGGGTCCTCGACGGCCTGGTCGCCGCCACCATGGTCACCATGGGCGGGATGCTGCTGGCCGGGATCTAGCGCCCCGCCCTGCGGGTGCGCGCCCGCCCGTTCCGGGCGTAACGTCCAGAGATGATGTGCCGTGCGACGCGTCGGACGAGAAGCCGTTAGCCATGGTCCCGCCGACGGAGGAGTCCGGGCAGCCGGAGGTACTGGACCGGCTGCTCTCCCGCGTGCTGCGCGAGTCCGACGCGTACGGCGGCGGGATCTACGTTCTGACGGCGGGCGGCCAGGTGCTGTCCGCCGTGGTGCTCGCCGGGGTGCCGTCCAACCTCGCGATGCCGTGGGCCAGGGTGGGGATCTCCGCCTCGGGCCCCCTGGCGGAGGCGGTGCGCGAAGGCCGCCTGGTGTGGGTCGGAGCCGAGGGGGAGCTCGCCCGCCGCTACCCCCGGATCGGTCTCGCGCTGCCGTACTCGTTCGCCCTCGCGGCGGCCCCGGTGGTCAGCGCCCAGCAGACCTGGGGCGGGCTGCTGCTGCTGTGGCCGGGCTCCCATCCGCTGGTGATCGAGCCGCAGCGGCAACGGGCGATCGAGAAGGCGTCCGGATACGTCGGCGCGGCCCTGCGCCGGGCGGAGGAGAACGGCCGTCCGATCGCGGCCACCCCCGAACCGCGCATCGTGCCGGTGCCGCGGCGCCGGATGGTCACGCAGGCCGAGTCGCTGGCGGCGGTCGACTTCACCGAGAGGCTCCCCGAGGGCTGCTGCGCGCTCGACCTCGACGGCCGGATCACCTTCATCACCCCCACCGGGGCGGGCCTGGTCGGCAGCACCGTTCCGGAGCTGCTGGGGGCCAGGCCCTGGGAGGTCCTGCCCTGGCTGGACGACCCCGTGTTCGAGGACCGCTACCGGTCGGCCGTGATGAGCCGCCACGCCACGTCCTTCACGGCCCGGCGACCGGACGACCTGCGGCTGTCGTTCGAGCTGTATCCCGACGCCCGGGGGATCAGCGTGCGCATCGCCCGGTCCTCCCTGGCCGGGGCGGGGGCCGGAGCCGGCGCACCGGGCGCGGTCGTCGCCGCCCCGACGCCGCCGCCTCCGGACTCCGCCGTGATCCCGGAGGCGGGAGCCGCGCCGATGCGGGCGGGCGTGCTCTACCAGCTGGCCCATCTGGCGGCCGCGCTCACCGAAGCCCTCAGCGTGCCCGACGTGATCAAGCTGGTGGTCGACCAGATCGCTCCGAGCTTCGGCGCGCACGCGGTCGCCCTGTTCGCCGTACAGGCGGGCAAGCTGCGGCTGCGGGGCCGGCACGGCTACGCGGCCCGCGAGATGGAGCGGCTCGACGGCGTGCCGCTGTCGCCGGACCACCCGAGCGGCCGCGCGGTGACCACGGCCGAACCCGCCTTCTTCGCCTCCCGCCGCGAACTCCAGGACGCGTTCCCCCGCGCCGCGGACGACGACGGCAACCACGCGTGGGCGTTCCTGCCGCTCGTCGCCGCGGGCCGCCCCATCGGCTGCTGCGTCCTGGCCTACGACCGGCCGCACACCTTCGGGCACGACGAACGCGCCCTGCTGACCGCGTTCGGCGGTCTCGCCGCGCAGGCACTGGACCGCGCGCATCTGTACGACACCAAGAGCGGACTCGCCCGCAGCCTCCAGGCCAGCCTGCTGCCCCAGGCCCTGCCGGAGCTGACGGGCCTGGAAACCACGGCCCGCTATCTGCCGGCCACGCGCGGCATGGACGTCGGCGGCGACTTCTACGACCTGGTGCGCCTCGACGACACCACCGCCGCCGCCGTCATCGGCGACGTCCAGGGGCACAGCGTGACCGCCGCCGCCCTGATGGGGCAGGTCCGTACGGCCGTCCGGGCGCACGCCATCGGCGGGGCGGCGCCCGACGACGTCCTCGCCCGGACCAACCGGCTGCTCACCGACCTGAACCCGGGGCTCTTCACCAGCTGCCTGTACGTCCAGATCGACCTCGCCCGCCGACGGACGTGCATGGCGACGGCCGGTCACCTCCCGCCGCTGCTGCGGCATCCCGACGGGCGCACCGAGAGCGTCGCCGTGCCGCCGGGCCTCCTGCTCGGCATCGACCCCTCGGCGTCGTACGAGGCGATCGACGTCGACCTGCCGCCCGGCGCCGTCCTGGCGCTATTCACCGACGGCCTGGTGGAGAGCCCGGGCACCGACATCGAGGAGCAGACCGCCGGCCTCGCCGCCGCCCTGAGCGAGGGCGCCCAGCACCTGGAAAGCCTCGCCGACGCGCTCACGCGGCGCGCGTCGCGCCGGTCTCCCGACCGCACGGACGACACGGCGCTGTTCCTGCTGCGTCTCACGCCGTCGTAGCACGGCCACGGGCGGGGGCCGGTGCGCCCGGGAGTCGCTCGCGATGTTCTGGATCCGGTCCCGGCCGCGCTCCCGCGTCCGGGGCAGGTACGCGCGGACGATCCCGCCCGCGCCGACCGAGGGCCCCGGCGGGCGGGTCCGCACAGCACTGTGCCCCGGGAACCCGTCCCGGGGCACAGCGAGCGGCATCGGATGCCGTGGTCACACGAGGGGCGTCAGTTGGCGTCGACCAGGTCGTGCGCCGGGACGCTCACCGTACGGGCGCCGGCCCGGCCGCCGAGCACGACCTTCCGCAGGGCGCTGTTGTTCGTCAGGCTGGTCTCCTTGAGGCGCTTCTCGGGGTTGGCCAGCACCTGGATGTAGTACGTGCCGTTCGGCAGGTTGGTGATGTCGAACGACTGCCCGGGAAGGTCCTGGGTGTACGTGTCGCCGGAGCCGACGTCGAGCACCTCGCGGACGGAGATCGAGTTCTCCTGGCCGCACGCGGTGGACAGGTCGGTGTTGTCGGGGTGCCAGTTGGCGTTCTCCACCGTGTAGTCGACCGCGTCGGTGTTGGCCAGGCAGAACGCCTCCTTGCCGCTGCGGACCGTCTCCTTCTTGTCGGCCTTCAGCAGCCGGTAGCTGGCGAAGTCCGTGAAGTGCCAGTGCTCGTGGCCCGCGCGCGGGTCCCACTCCATGGTGCCCGTCGGGGTGTACCCGACCTGCTTGCCGTCGGCGTCGTAGAAGTACTGGTAGGCGTCCATCAGCTTCTTGCCGGGCGAGCGGAAGCCGTCGACCACCAGCTGCGCGGGGCCCGCGTTCCACACGTTGGCGCTGAAGGCCAGGTAGTCCTTGCCCCGCGTGCTGCCCTGCCCCTTGGTGGCCTGGATGCCGTAGGCCGGGAGGGAACGCAGGTCCGGCTTCGGCACGTCCGGGACGTTCGGCGCGCCGGTCGGCCGCTCGGCGGCGGGATCCACGGCGGGAGCCTTGCGCGAACCGTCGGTCTGCCCGGGCTCGTCACCGGCCGCGCCCGCCTTCAGCGCGGCCCTCTTGAGCGCCCACGGGAGGGCGGGAGGTGCGGGCGTGTGCGGCCCGTGACCCACGTTGTACGAGGGGCCGGCCCCGCTCGTCGGAGCGGCCGGCGCGGGTGCGCGCATCGCGCCGTGACCGGCGTGACCGGCCGCGTGCGACCCGTGCTTCATGGCGCTCGCCGCGCCCGCGCCCATGTCGTCGTAACTGCGCTCGCGGATGGTCACCTTGATGGTCTGCGGCTTGTTCTCGATGCCGAAGGCCAGGCGGTAGCGCTTGGCGACGGACACCTTGGCGGTGTACTTGCCGGCCGGCACGCGGACCGGCTCGGAGTAGTAGCCCGCGTAGGTGTTGGAGGCCCAGCCGTCCTCCACGCCCCAGACCGACCCGAGCGTGAACGGGTTGACGGGGCAGCTCTCCGGGTACTTCGACTTCGCCGGCGCGTCGGGACGTATCCGGCCGGAGGCGTTGTTCGGACAGAACGACTCCGTCTTGTCCATCACCTTCCTGCCGTTCGCGTCGGTGAGAGTCACGTGGGCGAAGCCCGGCAGCCCCGAGAAGTCCTTCACCAAGCCCGCGGGAAGGGTCTTGCTCCGCGTCTGCGCGCCCTCGCGGATGACCTGCGTGGCCACGACCGGGTCCTTGTAGGACTTGCGGGACACCCTGAGTTCGAGCGGCCCGTTCTCGGCCGTGAGGTACGTACCGAGATCCAGGTAGACACCCGGGTTCTCCTTGTACGAGTCGAGCGTCACCGACTTCGAGGCGGCGATCAGGCTGAGCTTCGGCGTGCTCTCGGCCTTCTCGTCCTCGGGTGCGGCCGCCACGGCGCCGGCGGTCACGGTGATCGCCGCCGCTGCGGCGATCAGTGAGCGCCACGGGCGGGCTTGGTGGAATCTGGTCATCGTCCCTCGTTTTCCGCGTGCGTGCTGCGAACTGGCTCCGGTCGATGAGAGTCGGTGGAGGGCCGCACGGGTTGTCTCGGGACGCGTGAGACGCACATCGTTGTCCGAAAACAGCCCTTGGGTGCCCAGTTCCAGCCGTTGCAGGTCGCTCTCGCCGCTCGGTGCGCCAGTTGTGGTAGGGCGAAGATACGGGGCGGCCGAACGCCGTGACCGACCGGCCCGGGGCGGACGCGTGAGGGGCCCGCCCGGCACGGTCGCCCGGACGCCCGATCAGCGGGCCGTACGGGAGACTTCGGCGTACAGGGCGGTACGCAGCCAGTCGTCGGCGGCGCCAGGGGTCGGTTCCGGCGAGCCGGACACTTCGGCGGTGAGCTGCCAGTATCGGTCGATGCGGGCCTCGGCGGCGAGCTGCCGGGCGAGGCCGCGACGGAACGCCGGGGTGTCCCGCGCACCGCTCGACCGGGCGTGGGAGGCCACGAAGCAGTCGAGCGCCTCGCCCTCCCGCGCCGGGCGCCCCGCCCGCACGTACGGCGCCGCCAGCGCGTACGCCTCACCGAGGCCGTCGTAGAGCACCGCGGGGCGGAAGCCCGGGCCGGGCCGGTGCGCCGCCGGCTGGCAGTGGTCGGCGCCGGGATGGACGCCGGTGGCGAGGGCGTGCAGCCGGGCGAAGGCGAGCACCTGGGCCGGGGCCGGGTCGGCCGGCGGCTGCGGGACGGCCTGTTCGAGGACGACGGAGACCAGGCGCGCCGGGAGGCGCGGCGGCAGCCAGCGCCGCCAGAACCGCACCAGGGCGGCCGTGCTGGGCGGCGAGGCCAGGGAGCCGACGAGGCGCAGCCGGTCGGCGCGTTCCTCGGCGGCGCAGTCCCGGAGCAGCTGGAGCGCGGCTTCCCGCCAGCGCAGCGCGGTCAGCTGCGAGCCGACTTCGCTGAGCCGCCCCGCGATGACGTCCTCCAGGGCGTCCTCCTGGTCGAGGACCCGGGCCACGTCCGTGACCGGCAGGTCCAGGGAGCGCAGCGAGCGGATCAGGTGCAGCCGGTCGAGTGCTTCCGGGCCGTAACGGCGGTGCCCGCCGGAGCTGCGGGCGGCTTCGGGCAGCAGACCGCGATCGGAGTAGAAGCGGACCGTCTTGACGGTGACGCCCGCGCGCTCGGCCAGCTCGCCGATGCTCAACACTCTGTCGGGGGACACGGCGTGAACCTCCCTCGGGGAAGACCTCACCGTACCGGCGAGCACGCGGGCGACCGCTGTCAGGTGAGGACGTGGACGCGCTGCGTGGTGAGTTCGTACCGCGCCCCGGCTATGGCGAGCCTGCCGGTGGCCACCCGCTCCGCGAGATCGCGGTCGGCCGCGAGACGCGAGCGGACCATGCCGACGTTGCGCGTGATGGTGGAGTCGATACGGGCGGCGCCCTGCTGCCCGTGGTCTATGGCCGGACGTATCTGATCGGCCACGTACTGGATGTGCGCGGGCAGTTCCTCACCCGTCTCGTCGGCGTGCACGGCCGCGGACACCGCGCCGCACGACTGGTGGCCGAGGACCAGGACCAGCGGGATGTCCAGTTCCAGGGCGCCGTACGCGATGCTGCCCAGGACGGCCTCGTCGAGGACCTCGCCGGCCGAGCGCACCGTCATGAGGTCGCCGAGCCCCTGGTCGAAGACGAGTTCCGGCGGCACCCGGCTGTCGATGCACCCCAGGACCACGGCGAACGGGTTCTGCCCCGCCACGAGTGACCGGCGCACGGCGGGTGTCTCGTGCGGATGCCGCTGCTGGAACGCCCGCCACCGGCGGTTGCCGGCGGCCAGCGCGCGCAGCGCCTCGTCGGGCGTGCGCGGCGTGCTCGCCGTCCTGGCCGGGGACCTGCCGGCGGCGGACGAGGCGCCCGCCCCGAGTCCCGTGCCGACGAGGGCGGTTGTGGCCGCGGCGGCTCGCAGGAGTGAGCGGCGCCCGGTGCTCACCGGCGCGGAGGGTGCGTGTCGATTGAAGGTCACGAGGGAGGAACGTAGCGGTCAACCTCTGGCCCGAGATTCATGCTTGTGATCTGTTGGCGCGGTCTTGAACATTCCATGGCCGAGCCCCGTCGACCGCTCGGGTCATGGCGCCTCGCGGGCGCACCGGCCGCGTCAGCGGCGCACGCCCCGGCGACGGCGGTGGTCCCTGATGACAGCGGCGTCGGCGAGCGCCAGCAGGGCCAGCACGGCGAACAACAGTGCGACGACGCCAAGCCCCCACGGGCTCGGGGCGAAGCCCGCCTGGGAGCGCCACGCCCAGACGCCGAACAGCACGGCGAGGGCCAGATACAGCGGCATGCGGACCGACGCCAGCAGATGCCTCAGCCGGTACGCGCGGCGCCGCGCCTGCGGCGGGGGAGGGGCGGCACCGGGACGCTGCCGTTCGTCCCGGTCCGGTGTGTTCTGGCGCATCGGCTGCTCCCGTGCCGCAGGATCCCTCTACCCAGGGTAGTCCCGTCCCCGCGACCGCCGGGGCCCCGCTCCTACTCCACCTTCCGCCGGTCCAGGCCGAGGACCGACGCGGTGTTCCTGGACGTCTTCTCGTCGACGATCGGCCCCGGGCCCAGCACCGCCGACGTCTGCCGGTCCGCCCAGAACCCGAGGTCGAGCGAGGTCTTGGTGAGCGCCTCCGAAGTCCCCAGGGCGGCCTGCTCGGGGCCGGCGGCCTGGGCCGACGAGGCGGCGCTGCCGAGTACCAGGAGATTGAGTGCCGCCGCCGCGGCGGCTGACCGGAGTTTCATGTGCCCACCTCTGTTGCAGGAACGTTCCCGACGGTCAACGAACACACCCGGTGAGCGTTACGAAGTCGCGCCGACCGGGTCACCCCGGTTCACGGACGCCCGGGCGCACGAGCAGGTGTACGACCCCGGCGCCCGGAAGCGGCTGACGGAGCTGACCCGCGCCCTCGTCGCCCGCGGCGGTATCAGTCCTCGGCGAGAATCGCCTCGATCCGCAGGAGTTCGTCCTCGCCGAACTTCAGCCGGCCGGCGGCCTCGACACTGTCGCGCAACTGCCGGGCGCTGCTCGCCCCGACGATCGCGGACGCCACCGTCTCGTCGCGCAGCGTCCAGGCGAGCGCGAGCTGGGCCAGCGACTGGCCCCGCTCCGCGGCGAGTTCGTTCAGCGAGCGCAGGCGCGCCACCAGCGGAGCGGTCACCGCGTCCGCCGTCAGGAACGGGCTCGTACCGGCGGCGCGGGAGCCCTCGGGGACTCCGTTCAGGTAGCGGTCGGTGAGCAGGCCCTGGGCGAGGGGCGAGTACGCCACGGCGCCGGCCCCCACCTCCCGCAGCGCGTCGAGCACGCCGTCCTCCGGGGCGCGGTCCAGCATCGAGTAGCGGGGCTGGTGGATCAGCAGGGGCGTGCCCAGTTCCCGCAGGATCGTCGCGGCCGTACGGGTCTGCTCGGCCGGGTAGTTGGAGATGCCCGCGTACAGCGCCTTGCCCTGCTGGACGGCGGAGTGCAGTGCGCCCATGGTCTCTTCGAGCGGGGTGTCGGGGTCGTACCGGTGCGAGTAGAAGATGTCCACGTGGTCGAGCCCCGTCCGGCGCAGGCTCTGGTCGAGGGACGCGAGCAGGTACTTGCGAGACCCCCACTCGCCGTACGGGCCGGGCCACATCAGGTACCCGGCCTTCGTGGAGACGACGACCTCGTCCCGGTGGCGCGCGAAGTCCTCCGCGAAGAGCCGGCCGAAGACCCGCTCGGCCTCACCGGGCGGCGGCCCGTAGTTGTTGGCGAGGTCGAAGTGGGTGACTCCGAGATCGAAGGCGCACCGCAGGATCTCGCGCTGGGTGTCCAGGGTGCGGTCGCTGCCGAAGTTGTGCCACAGGCCGAGCGACAGCGCCGGCAGCTTCAGGCCGCTGCGGCCGACCCGGCGGTACGGCATGGTGTCGTAGCGGCCGGAGTGTGCGGAGTACACGAAGGGTCTCCTCCGAGGAGTGCGGTTTCGGCGGGGGAACGCCGCGCGGCGCGCGTGCGCCCTCCCAGCCTGCCGGGCCACCGGCCATCCCGTCCAACAGAAGAATGCGAACACTTTGAGAAGCTAGGCTTCTGAATATGGAGCTGAGACACCTGGAGTACTTCGTCACCGTGGCCGAGGAATGCCACTTCACCCGGGCCGCGCAACGGCTCATGGTGTCGCAGTCCGGTCTTTCGGCGTCCGTGCGGGAACTGGAGCGGGAACTCGGCACCGCGCTGTTCGCCCGCACCACCCGGTCGGTCGGCCTGACGGACGCGGGGCGCGCCCTGCTGTCCGAGGCCCGCCGCACCCTCGCGGCGGCCCGCGCCGCCAAGGACGCGGTGGCCGCGGTCCAGGGCCTGCTGCGCGGCACGCTCACCGTCGGCACCGAGCAGTGCATCGCCGGGGTGCACGTCCCGGGGCTGCTGGCGCGCTTCCACCAGCGGCATCCCCAGGTCGAGATCCGGCTGCGGCAGGCGGGCTCGGCGCAGCTCATCGAGGAGGTCGGCAGCGGGCGGCTCGACCTGGCCTTCGCCATCGACTGCGGGGACACGCCCCGGACCGTACGGACCCTGCCGCTCACGGACGAGCCGATGCTGCTGCTCTGCCACCCGGAGCACGCGCTGGGCGGGGCCGAGGAGGTCTCCTGGCGGGAACTGCGCGACGAGCCCTTCATCGACTTCCACTCCGACTGGGGACCGCGCAGGGTCGGTGACGCGGCGTTCGCCGCCGCCGGGGTCGCGCGGCAGGTGTCGCTCGAGGTCAACGACGTCCACAGTCTCCTGGAACTGGTCCGCGAGTCGCTGGGCGTCGCGCTCGTCCCCCAGCACTTCACCCGCAAGCCGGAGGCGGCGGGGCTGCGGGCCGTCCCGCTGGCCGGCGCGCGACGGCTGACCTACAGCAGCGTCACCGCGCTCCCGCACGAGGAGGCGACGAGCCCGGCAGCCCGCGGCCTCGTCGACCTGCTGGAATCCACGGCTCCGTAGGGGGCGCGGGCTCACCGCCTGCCGCACCCCTCGGCGTCCCGTCCCGTCCCGCCGCGCGCCCCCGGACCGGTCACAGGCGCCGCAGCAGCCTCCGCAGGCGCCGCAGCGGACGGGGTGCGCGGACCGGCGGCGGCGCGCCGGCCGACCGCGGGTCGCCCGGCTGCCACAGGGGCACCTGCGGCATGAGGAAACGCGAGCCGGAGACCTCCATCGCGCAGAACAGCTCGCCGCCCATGTCCTCCAGGAAGATGCGGAAGGGCCGCGGCGGGTCCTCCGGCAGCTCGGCGCTCAGGATCGTGACGCTCTTGACGCGGCCCCGCTGGTACGCGACGACCTTGCCGTCCACCAGGAGCTCGATGCCCTCGTGGGGCCGCCCGACCTGGACGGTGATCGAATGCCCGTCCCGATCGAGGTGAAAACGGTGACCGCCGGCCATGCGAACCTCCCCGGGCGAAGCAGGACGTCCTGCTCCCAGGGTACGCAGCCGGGCCCACGACCGGGACTCGGAAGCCGGCGGGGGCGCCGCGGCCGCCCCCGCCGCCCCGACTACTTCTTGAAGCCGTAGTTCAGCGTCTTCTTCGCGTCCGCCGCGCGGTTCGCCTGGGAGGTGGAGGCGAGGACCGTGCCGACGACCGTCCTGCCGCCCCGGGTGGCCGCGTACACCAGGCAGTACCTGGCCTCGGGGCCCGAGCCTGTCTTGATGCCGATGGTGCCCGCGTAGGTGCCGAGGAGGGGGTTGGTGTTGGTCCACGACATGTAGCGGTAGCCGTTGTTGCGCGTGGTGACCTTCTGCTTGGTCGACCGCGTCTTCACCACCGTGCGGAACAGCGGGTACTTCATCGCGTCGGAGGCGAGCTTCGTGAGGTCGCGCGGCGTCGAGTAGTTCGCCTTGTTCCCGATGCCGTCGAACGAGTCGAAGTGCGTGTTGCGCAGACCCAGGGCCCGGGCGGTCGAGTTCATCCGGCCGATGAACGACTGCACCCGTTTCGCCCGTGTGGAGCCGCTGCCGAACCTGTCGGCCAGCGCGTACGCCGCGTCACAGCCGGACGGGAGCATGAGGCCGTACAGCAGCTGACGCACGGTGACCTTGTCGCCGACGATGAGCCGGGCCGACGAGGCGGTCTTCGCGACGATGTAGTCGCTGTACGCCTTCTGGACCGTGACCTTGGCATCCAGGTCGAGGTTCCGCTGCGCGAGGACCACCCGGGCCGTCATGATCTTCGCGGTGGAGCCGGTCGGCAGGCGCTTGTCGGCGGACTTGGCGAAGAGCGTCCTGCCCGTGCCGTTGTTCATCACGAAGCCGCCCTTCGCGGCGATCGTCGGCGGCCTGAGCGTGTCGGCCTGCGCCGCGGCGGAGAGCGGCCCGGCCGTCAGGACGGCCCCGGCGGTGACCGCCACTCCCGCCACGCGCAGAACGGCCCCGATGTCGGTTTTCACGATGGATACTCCAAACGCCCCCCGGGGGGCGGCCAGGTGAGGAATCCGGTCGTCCGTACAACGGCCGGCACCGGGCAATGGATGTGTCCTGAGTCCTCACGCGCCCCGAAGCGGGGGGCGCACGCCGCCGAGGCGGGCAGCGCTCAGCCCGTGGCGCCGGCCGGGCGCCGGCCCGGCTCCCGCGGCGTCGCGCCCGCCACGTACGCGCGAAAGCCGGTCCGCCGCCCCAGGTCCGGGAGCGGATGGACGTGCCAGCCGCGGGCGTACGCCGGGGGCCGCGCCCTGGCCGAGACCAGGACCGCGACGGGCCGGCGCAGCGCCGTGGCGGCCAGGGCGCGCGCGGTGGTGCTCCCGTCGTGACCACTGGGCTGGCGGGAGGCGCACCCCGTACGGAACGCGACCCGGACCGCCTCCTCGCCGCTGACCACGCACGGCGGACGCACCCCCGCGGCCCGCAGCTCCGCCGCGATCCGGGTGAGGTCGCCGGTGTCGCGCCGTACCCGGTCCGTGATCGACCCGAGGACGGCGTACTGGACCGCCAGATGGGCGGCGACGGCCACGGCGACGATCCCGGCCGCGGTACGCCGCCACCGGGCCCCGGGCCGGCAGGCGCCGACCAGGCACTGAGCCACGGGCAGGGCCAGCAGCGCGTACGCCGGGAGCAGGAAGCGCGGCGCCGCGTACCCGACGGCGAACAGGTACGGCGCCGCGAGCGCCGCGCCCACCCCCGTGGCCAGCACGACCGGCACCCGCCGCCCGGCGCGCCCGGCGGCCCGCACACCGCCCGCCACGAACAGCGGCAGCGCGAAGAACCAGAGCGCGGACGCGGGGTGGCGCCAGGGCACGTCGCACGGCCGGCACAGCGCCCGGCCGCCCAGGGCCCGCACGTGGTCGTCGACGGCGAAGTACCAGCCGAGGTGCCCCTGGATCTCACTGGCCCGCCGCAGCCGGGCGGTGAGACCGCCGTAGTGGACGTACGCCTCCGCCACCCACTCGGCGCAGCCGAGCGCCGCGCCGGCCGCCGCCACCACGACCAACGGGACCCTGCGCCGCGCGCGTGGCGTCACCAGGGCCGCCACGGCGAGCGCGAGGAGCAGCCACACCGCGTCGGTCGGACGCATCAGCGCGGCGAACGCCACCCCGGCGCCCGTGCCGATCAGCGCCCGGCGGTCACCCGGGTCGCGGGCCGCCCGCAGGAAGCACCCGGTGGCGGCGAGGGTCCCGTAGGCGACCCAGAGGTTCGGCATGGCCTGCGAGGCGTAGAACATCGTGACCCACAGGCTCGCGAACAGCGCCCCCGCCACCGCGAGCACCGGAGCGGGCAGCAGCCGCCGCCACACCCACAGCGCGAGGAACAGGCCGCCGCCGGCCAGCACGGCCACGTACAGGCGCAGCGCCGCGACCGACGTGGTCACCGCCGTGACCGGCGCGACCAGATAGGTGATCCCCCGGGCCCGGGGCGCGCTGAAGAACGCCGCCGGCGCCTGCGGGCTCACCTGGCTGACGTACACCGTCTCGTCCCAGCCGAGTCCCAGACCGGGGGCGACCAGGGCGAGGTGGACGAGGGCGAAGGCGGTGGCGACGGCGGCGAGCAGGGGCAGCGGGCGCGCGGACCCGCCGTCCGGGGAGCGGCGCTCGCGCGTTTCGACCGGCACACGGAACGGCGTGCCGGTGACGAAGCGTGTCTCGTACATGACCTGGCCTCGCTCGGGGGTACGGCGGGGGGACGGTTCCCCGGCCCCGTCCCTCTCACGCTGCGGGCGGTGGCGCCCGGGCCACCACGCGGGGGAGGCACTCGGCGCAGCGGTTCTCCCGAACGAGTGAGGCGGCGCGGTCCGGCGGCCGTGGTTAGCATCCGACGGGGGGCAGCCCATCGATGGCACGGAGGCCGTCATGCAGCAGACACCCTCGTCACGTCTGTCGGCGAACCGCTCACGTCTCGCCCACAAGGTGCGGTACGCGCTGAGGCACCCGGAGCGCGTCGTGCCCCATCTGCGCCGGGCGGGGCGGGACGGCTGGCTGCGGCTGCGGCACCGGGGGAGCCATGTGGCCTACTACCGGGCGGTCATGGCGTCCGACACGGCGCGCAGCCCGGAGGCGGCCGTCGGCGGCAGCCCCTCGCGCGACCGCTGGCTGGCCATCGGGCAGATGCAGTACGACTACCTGCTGCGGCACGGGCTGAAGCCGCACGACCGGATGCTGGAGATCGGCTGCGGCAACCTGCGCGCCGGATGGCGTTTCATCGCGTACCTGGAGCCCGGCCACTACTACGGGATCGACATCTCGCCCGACATCCTCATGGAGGCCAAGAAGACCCTGGTCGCCTACGGACTCCAGGCGAAGCTGCCGTACCTGACGCCGGTCGCGGACCTGAAGATGGACTTCCTGCCCGACGGCTGGTTCACGGTGGTGCACGCCCACAGCGTCTTCTCGCACTCCCCGCCGCAGGTGATCGACGAATGCCTGGCGCATGTCGGCCGCGTCCTGGCGCCCGGCGGCCACTTCGACTTCACCTTCGACCGTACGGAGGGAGCCGAACACCAGGTGCTGCGGGAGGACTTCTACTACCGCACCGGGACGCTGGTGCGGCTGGCGGCGAAGCACGGCCTCGAAGCCCGCCTCATGGACGACTGGGAGCGGCTGCCGCACGGCCAGTCCAAGATCCGGGTCACCCATCCGGCGGCCGGGCCGGCTCCCGGCGCGGCCGCCGTGGACGACGTACCCGTGGCGGAGACCTGAGCGCGGCGGCCGTGTCCTAGCCGCCGGCGGTGGCGGCTGGATCCGGCCGTTCCGGCGGGCCGAGCTCGGCGGCCAGGGCACCCCGCAGCAGTGCGCGGGCGCGCTCCAGGGAGAGCGAGCCGCTGAGCCAGCGTTCGCTGAGACCCTCCACGAGGGTCGTCAGGCGCTCGGCCGCGTCGGCGGCGCTCACCTCGCCATCGACGGTGCCGGCCTCCTGCGCCCGGCCGATGAGCTCGGCGGCGTACGCGTTCCACTCGTACGTCGAGTCCCGGATCTGCTCGCGCAGTTCGGACTCGAAGACGGCGGTGGCCCGCAGCTCGCCCCAGGCGATGCTGTTCTCCACCACGGCGGGCACTTCCTGGAGTTCGAGCAGCAGCATCTGCTCCAGGGCCGCGCGCGGACCGCGGTCCACGGACGCGGAGGGCTCGGTGTAGCGCTCGGCACGTCCGCTGATGAACTCCAGGGTGCGGCGCATCAGTCCGGCGCGGTCGCCGAAGTGGTAGTAGATGAGCGCGGTCGAGACCTCGGCCTCCGCCGCCAGTTCTTCCACGCGGAGAAGGCATCACCGACTGCCATGTCGACGCGCTGGCACGGTTCGCCGGACCCGGCGTCGTCGTACTCGGCCGGCCGGCCTCCGGCGGGCCGGCCGTGTGGACACGGGTCCACGCACAGGCGCGCACGGCCCTGGAGTCGGCGACGGACGCCCGGGGCAGGCGACTGGAGATCGTGGAGCTGCCCGAGCCGGACCCGGCGGAACTCGGGCGGCGGGGACCGGAGTTCCTGGGCTCCTACGTCAACTACTACGTGGTCAACGACGCGGTGATCCTCCCGCGCTTCGGCGACCGCCGGGCGGACGACCGCGCCGCGTCGATCGTCCGCGACCTCCACCCGGGGCGTACCGTCGTCCCACTGGGCATCGACATGCTGGCCGAGGGCGGCGGCGGGATCCACTGCGCCACCCAGCAGCGGCCGGCGGGCTGAACGCCCGCCGCGCGGCCCGCGCGTCGCGAGCGCGCGGCCCGGCGCCGCGCTACTGGCCGCGGGCCGGCTGGTTGGCGATCAGCAGGGTGACACCGGCGCGGCGAAAGCCCAGACGGGCGTAGATGCGGGCGACCGCCTCGTCGGCGTAGGCGAGGAAGACGGTGTGCACGCCGTTGTCCCGCGCGTGGGCGGCCGCGGCCGCCATGACGGCGGCGCCGAGCCCCTGGCGGCGGGCGGCCGGCAGGGTGCCGATGCCGCCGATCTCGGTGGCGCCGCCCGCCGGGTGGTAGTGGCCGGCGGCGAGCGGGGTGCCGTCCCCGGCGAAGGCGGCGACGAGCTTCTTGTGGCCGGCGTACAGCGAGGGAAGGGTCGTCGCCACCGTGCCGTCCGCGGTGAGCCGCGCGGCCACCGCCGCCAGCTCCGCCCGGCCCGCCGCGCCCACAGCGGTGCCTTCGGCGCCGAAGGCGAGGTGGGGGATGGCCAGTACGGCGGGCAGGGCCGGGTCGTCCGCGTCCACCACGCGGACCGTGACGCCTTCGGGCAGCTTCGGCGCGGGCAGCGGGAGGTGCGGGTCGAGGACCATCAGCGGGCGCTCCGCCACCGAAAGGCCGGCCGCCTCGACACGGGCCCGCAGCGCCGGTGCGACCTCGGCGAGCCACTCGAAGGACTCGGGCACACCGAGTTCACGCTGGCGGGCCCGCACCCGGGCGATGTCGGCGTCCGTGACGTCCGGTGCGCCGGCCGAAGCGGGGCGGGCGTGGAACGGGCCGCCGTAGTACGGGGCGCCCGGCTCCTTCCGTACGAACAGGCGCAGGGAGCCGAACTCCTCGGCTTCGGCGAACAGCAGCGGCACGGTGGCGTAGTACCGCTCCATGCGGTCGCGCGGGGACGTCTCGGTCATGCGGTACATCCCATCACGGGGCCCCGCAGCCCACGGGGCCCCGCACCGCATCGTGACGGACCGGCCGGGCTCAGGCCGCGGCGGGTGTGTAGTGCGAGGCGTCGTCGCCCTCCACGGTGCGGCTGAGTGTGCCGTCGACCCCGGCCGGTACGTCGCCGGCGACCGTCACCCGGTGCAGCAGGCGCGGCAGGTCGCCGTAGTCGTCCGGGGCGTAGTGCTGGGTGGCGCGGTTGTCGAACAGGACGAGGTCGCCGGGCGTCCAGGCCACGCGCACCACGTTCTCGGGGCGGGTGACGTACGACTGGAACAGCCGCAGGAGGTCACGGGAGTCGGACGGGCCCAGCCCCACGATGCTCTGCGCGAAGCCGCCGATGAACAGTCCCCGCTCGCCGGTCTCGGGGTGGACCCGGACGACCGGGTGGACGGTGCGGTAGGTGCGGGACACGAACTGCCTGCGGTGCTCGGCGGCCTTCTCGGACTTCGGCGCGGCGTAGTCGTAGGCGTTGGTGTGCACCGCCCAGAGCTTGTCCGCGAGCTCCCGCAGCGGCTCGGGCAGATCCCGGTACGCGGCGGCCGAGTTGGCGATGAGGGTGTTGCCGCCGTACGGCGGGACCACGAGGGCCCGGAGCGTGGACGCCTTGGGCGGCGTACGGACGAAAGTGACGTCGGTGTGCCAGTGGTTGGCGCGAATGCCCTCGTCGCCGTCGACGGGCAGGATGTGGGGCCGGCCGTCCACGGAGGGGACGGTGGGGTGCGCCGTGGTGAGCTCGCCGAAGAGCGCGGCGAAGCGAAGCTGGGCCTCGTCGTCGAGGCGCTGGTCGCGGAAGACGAGCGCCTTGTGCTCCAGGAGCGCGGAGTTGATCTCGGTGACGAGGGCGGGATCGAGAGCGCGGGAGGCGTCCACGCCGAGGATCTCGGCGCCGATGCGTCCGCCGATCCGCCGGATGTCGAAGCCGGTACCGGTGGTGGTCATGGATGGGGTCCTTTCAGGAGGTGCGGGACGGTCGGGTGGGGCGCGGTCGTCGGCGGCGCGGCAGGGGCGGCGTCACGCCCGCCGCTCCGGTGCGGCGGCCGCCGCACCGGCCGGCCGGCCGCCGGGGCGGGGGAGGCCGTAGTGCTCGCGCAGCGTGCGGCCGGTGTACTCCGTACGGAACAGACCGCGGCGCTGAAGGATGGGCACGACCTGGTCGACGAAGTCGTCGAGCCCGCCGGGCAGATGCGGCGCCATGATGTTGAACCCGTCGGCGGCGCCGTGCGTGAACCACTCCTCCAGCTGGTCGGCCGTCTGCTCGGGGGTGCCGGCGAACACGCGGTGGCCGCGTCCGCCGCCGAGACGGGCGATGAGTTCGCGCAGCGTCAGGCCGTCGCGGCGGGCGAGTTCGGCGACGAGGGTGAACCGGCTCTTGTTGCCGTTGATGTCGCGTTCCTCGGGCAGTTCCGGCAGCGGCCCGTCCAGGGGCAGGCCGGTCAGGTCGGTGCCGAGCATCCCGGACAGCTGGGCGAGTCCGTACTCCGGCACCTGCAGGTCGGTGAGCTCCTGCTCCAGCGCCCGCGCCTCGGCCTCCGTCGACCCGAGGACGGGGCAGATGCCGGGCAGGATCCTCAGGTCGTCCTCGGCCCGTCCGTGGCGCGCCAGACGGGACTTGAGGTCCTTGTAGAACGACTGGCCGTCGGCGAGCGTCTGCTGGGCGGTGAACACGGCTTCGGCGTACCGGGCGGCGAACTCCTTGCCGTCCTCCGAGGAACCGGCCTGCACCAGCAGCGGGTGCCCCTGCGGGCCACGCGGTACGTTCAGCGGGCCCCGGACGCCGAAGTGCTCGCCCCGGTGATTGATCTCGTGGACCTTGTCGGTGTCGGCGTACACACCCCGCTCGCGGTCGAGCAGGATCGCGTCGTCCTCCCAGCTGTCCCACAGCTTGACGGCGACCTCGACGAACTCGCGGGCCCGCTCGTAGCGCAGGCCGTGCTCCAGGTGCTCGTCCTGCCCGAAGTTGCGCGCCTCGTCGGCGGTGCCCGAGGTGACGATGTTCCAGCCGGCCCGGCCACCGCTGATGTGGTCCAGCGAGGCGAACTTGCGGGCGGTGTGGAACGGTTCGTTGAAGGTGGTCGAGACGGTGGCGATCAGGCCGATGTGCTCGGTGACCGCCGCCAGGGCGGACAGCAGGGTGAGCGGTTCGAAGCCGCCCAGCGCGTTGTGCCGGACCTTGCCCCACAGGGCGAGGCCGTCGGCGAGGAACACCGAGTCGAGCAGGCCCCGCTCGGCGGTGCGCGCGAGTTCCTGGAAGTAGCGCAGGTCGGTGACGCGTTCGGGCTGCGTACGGGGATGGCGCCAGGCGGCCTCGTGATGGCCGGCGTTCATCAGGAACGCGTTGAGATGCAGCCGGCGGGGCGGGGACGTGGGCATGGGGATTCCTC
>NZ_VBVX01000159.1 GCF_005981925.1 Streptomyces albidochromogenes | reverse complement strand
CCTCCAAGTGGCCCAAAGCCCCCCGTACGTCTGGCGTGCGCCCGCTCCGGCGGGCCACGCTGGGTGGACGTACCGGGGGGTTCAGCATGCTGCGCAGGGGTCGGTGGTCCACAGGGGCGGCGGGCGCGCTGCTGCTCGCGGCGGTGAGCGCGGCGGCGCTGACGGGGTGCCAGAAGCCGTCGGCGGGCGAGGGTTCCGCGTCCGGCGGCGACGCGCTCGCCGGGGCCCTCGCCCCGTCGGGTCACGGCGCCACCTTCCTCGGCGCCGGAGAATGCAGCTCACGCGGGCACGATGTCCGCGAGGTGTCCTGCGCGAGCGAGAAGGCCGTCGCCCGGGTGCTGGTCCGCCACGAGGGGCCGATGCCCGAGCGGCACCGCGAGGACGAGCCGGTGTCCGAGGAGCCGGTCCCGGGGCGGCCGGCGGCCGGCCGGCGGACCTGTCCGCCGCGTACGGACTTCGTCCTGCACATCTCGGAGAGCCGGCCCGCGCTCGACGAGGACGGCGACGGCTCGGTGCCGCGCGGGTTCGCCTGCATGCGCAATCTGGAGGAGCCGCATCCCGGTGATCCGGGCAACGGCGGCGGGCCGCGGACGGTCGTCGGGGACTGCGTCCACACGACGCAGCGCAAGGGTCAGGTGCGGGAGACGCCGTGCGACGGGTCGGGCGCCGAACCTCCGGAGTTCGAGGTGGCCGCCGCCGTGGACCGGCGGGCGCAGTGTCCACCGGCGACCGCGCTGTACGTCCGGCTGACGGGCGGCGGGAAGCCGGTGGGCTGCGCCCGCCGGGTGTGAGGGTGCGCGCGTGCGCGGCACCCACCGGCGGGCACAGCCCGGCTCCGCGCTACGGCCGCAGCGTCTGCCGCTGCTCCACGGCGCGCTTGTCGAGCTTCGCGTCGAACGGCGCGAGCGGCTTCGCCTTCGCCGGGTCCGCCTGGACGGCGGCCGGAGCGACACCCGCCCACTGAAGGATCTCGGCGGTGGCCTTCGCCTTCTGCTCGGGGACGAGGCCCGCGACGTTGGCGCCGTGGTTGGCGCCGGGCGCGGTGAAGACGTACGCGTCGCGCGCGCCCTTGCCGAGGCGGAACGGCTCGGCGCTCCACGGGTCGTTCTGCCCGTTCACGAACAGCATCCGGGTGGCGTTGTGCCGCACCCAGCTGTCCACGTCCCGCATCACGCGCGGGTCGAACCTCATCGGGATGTCGCGCGGCACGTAGACGCGCGGCTGGAAGAAGTCCGGACCGTACTTCATGAGGCCGTCGAGGTGCGGGTACTTCACCTGCGGCGCGCCCAGCTGGGTGCCGGCCTGGTAGTAGTACGGCGTGTACGTCGCCAGGCTCTGGTCGCTGTAGGCGGCGAAGCCGGAGATGGCGTCGACGTAGTCGTAGATGACCTGGTCGGAGGAGTCGGCGGCGGGCACGTCCGCGCAGTCGCTCTCCTTGCTGTACTGCCAGAAGGCCCAGACGAAGTCGAGGACCGTGGACTCGTACGCCTTGTCCAGGCTGCCGACGGTGTCGAAGGTGGCGTTGTTGGCGTCCGCCCACTCCTTGACCTTGGCGCTCAGCGGGCCGCGCCGTACAAGGGCCTCGCGCTGCACGGCGTTGAGGGCGTCGCGGCACTCCTTGGTGCCGACGTTCCGGAAGAAGCGGTCGTACGCCGCGTCCTGCTTGTTCACCACGTCGTTGGGGGCGACGTACGCGACGACGCCGTCCATGTCACGCGGGTAGAAGCGCTCGTAGTACGTGGCGGTCATGCCGCCCTTGGAGCCGCCGGTGGAGATCCACTTCTTGGAGTAGATCTTCTTCAGCGCGGTGAAGATGCGGTGCTGGTCGCTCGCGGCCTGCTTGATGTCGAGCTTCGACCAGTCGGCGGGTTCCGGCCGGGACGGGGTGAAGAAGCGGTACTCCATCGACACCTGGTTGCCGTCGATGATCTGCGTCGGCTCGCTGCGACGCGGCGTCGTGGAGACGTTGTACCCGCTGGTGAAGAAGACCGTCGGGCGGTTCGTGTCCTTGTGCAGCAAGGTGATCCGCTGCTTGAAGGTGCCCTTGGACGGCTTCTGGTGGTCGACCGGCTGGGTGTAGTTCAGTACGAAGTAGCGATAGCCGGTGTACGGCTTCTCCTCGACCAGGCTCATGCCCGGTATGGCGAGTATTCGCTCCTTGATGTCCTGCTCGTTCTGCTGCTTCGGCTCGGCGGTGGTGACCGCTCCTGCCGGTGTGCTGCCGAGTCCTACGGTGCCTATGAGCACCACGAACGACAGCAGCAAGCTGCGCGCCTTGCGCATTCGCCCTCCCCTGTAATCACAGACGACGGGGCGAACCTAGCGGGGCAACTCCCTTACCACCAGCCTCAGCAGAGAATCCAGCCGGTGGACGCCTTCCGCGCGCCGACCGAACCGTGCGCCCGGACACAGCGGTTGAGGGCGTAGACCGTCACCGGCCCGGCGCGGTGGGTGAAGCGGCCGCTGTCCCGGGCCGTGCGGCTCCCCCGGGCCTGGATCGTGACCGCCATGACCTGCCGTACGCCGGGGCGCTTGGAGACGGTGATGGCGCAGGCGTAGCGGCGGCTCTTGTAGATGCGCAGCTCCCCGGTGGCGAAGGCGACCGTCTTCACCTTGCGGCCGGAGCAGGCTCCGACGGCCTCGGCCGTCCCGGCTCCCGGGCCGGCGAGGGTCAGACCCGCCACGGCGATCACGAGGGCAAGTCCGTACATCAGGTGCTTTCTGAGCGCCCCACCCGCACCACCGAACACGCGTATCCCCTTCCCCCACTTGAGCGTACGTACGTGCGTACGGACGCTCAGAGGGTACGGCGCGGTTGCGGAGCATCCGGGAGAAGGTGCGGGACGGAACGTGAAGGCTGCTTCGCCCCTCTCACACCGCCGCCGGCTCGTCCTCCCCCACGAAGGTGCGCCACAGCCGGGCGTACGTGCCCTCCAGGGCCAGCAGCTCGTCGTGCGTGCCGTCCTCCACGACCCGGCCGTGGTCCATGACCACCACCCGGTCCGCCCGCGCCGCCGTCGTCAGGCGGTGGGCGACGACCAGGGTGGTGCGGCGGCCGGTGAGGCGGTCGGTGGCCTGGTTGACCAGCGCCTCGGTGGCCAGGTCCAGGGCCGCCGTCGCCTCGTCGAGCAGCAGGACGTCCGGGTCGACGAGCTCGGCGCGGGCCAGCGCGATGAGCTGGCGCTGACCGGCGGAGAGGTTCCGCCCGCGCTCGGCGACCTCGTGCAGGTACCCGCCGTCCAGCGTCGCGATCATGTCGTGCGCGCCCACCGCCCGCGCCGCCGCCTCGACCTCGGCGTCCGTGGCGTCGGTCCGCCCGTAGGCGATGGCGTCGCGGACCGTGCCCGCGAAGAGGTACGCCTCCTGCGGTACGACGCCGAGGCGGTGCCGGTACGCCGTGATGTCCAGGTCGCGCAGGTCGGTGCCGTCGGCCGTGACCCGCCCCGAGGTCGGGTCGTAGAACCGGGCGACGAGCTTGACCACGGTGGACTTGCCCGCGCCGGTCTCGCCGACGAAGGCCACGGTCTGGCCCGCCGGGATGCGCAGGTCGATGCCGCTCAGCGCCTCCTCCGGCTCATCGGCGGACCCGTACTGGAACCGCACGTCCTCGAAGGCGATCTCGCCGCGCAGCGACCGGACGTCCTTCGGCCGACCGGCGGCGGCGGTGGAGGTGGGCTCCTGGAGGAGTTCCTGGATGCGCCGCAGGGACACGGTGGCCTGCTGGTAGCCGTCGAAGACCTGGGAGAGCTGCTGGACGGGCGCGAAGAACAGGTCGATGTAGAGGAGGTACGCGACGAGCGCGCCCGTGGTCAGGGTGCCCGCGTCGACCCGCCCGGCGCCGACGATCAGCACCGCGGCGGCGGCGACGGACGACAGCAGCTGGACGAACGGGAAGTAGACCGAGATCAGCCACTGGCCCCGTACGCGCGCCTGCCGGTAGCTGTCGCTGCGCTCGGCGAACCGGTCGGCGCCGGAGCGCTCGCGCCGGAACGCCTGGACGATGCGCAGTCCGGACACCGACTCCTGGAGGTCGGCGTTGACGACGCTGACGCGGTCGCGGGCGAGCTCGTACGCCTTGACGCTCGACTTGCGGAAGAAGTACGTGCCGATGATCAGCACCGGCAGCGTGGCGAAGACGACCAGCGCCAGCTGCACGTCGATGACGAGCAGCGCGACCATGATGCCGAAGAAGGTGACGACGGAGACGAAGGCGGTGACGAGGCCGGTCTGGAGGAACGTCGACAGGGCGTCGACGTCCGTCGTCATGCGGGTCATGATGCGGCCGGTCAGCTCGCGCTCGTAGTAGTCGAGGCCCAGGCGCTGGAGCTGGGCGAAGATCTTGAGCCGGAGCGCGTACAGCACGCGCTCGCCGGTCCGGCCGGTCATCCGCATCTCGCCGGTCTGCGCGACCCACTGCACGAGGACGGACAGCAGCGCGAGTCCGGCCGCCGCCCACACCGCGCCGAGCGCGAGCTGGGTGACGCCCTCGTCGATGCCGTGCCGGATCAGCACCGGCAGGAGCAGGCCCATGCCGGCGTCGACGGCCACGAGCGCGAGGCTGACCAGCAGGGGCAGCCCGAAGCCGTGCAGCAGCCTGCGCAGCCCGTACGACTCCTCGGGCCGGACGGCGCGGGCCTCGTCGACGGCGGGTACGTCGTCCGCCGGCGGCAGCGCCTCGACCTGGGCGAGCAGTTCGGGCGTCGCGGGCATGCCGGGGGCGTGGTCGGTGGCCCGGTCGCGGGGCGAGGTCTCGTCCCGTACCCACAGGTCGGGCGTGATGCCGCGCTCGGCGTCGAACTCGGCGTCCAGCTCCTCCTGCACCGTCCGGTCGTCGGCCGGTTCCGGCGCCTTGGCGAGGAGGTGCCCGGGCGATACGCCGCCGAGCTCGTCGGGGTCGGTGAGCAGCCGCCGGTAGAGGGCGGAGCTCTCCTGGAGCTCCTCGTGGGTGCCGATGGCGGCGAGCCGGCCGCCGTCGAGCACGGCGATGCGGTCGGCGAGGTTGAGGGTGGAGCGGCGGTGGGCGATGAGCAGCGTCGTACGCCCGGCCATGACGGACTTCAGGGCCTCGTGGATCTCGTGCTCGACGCGGGCGTCCACGGCGGACGTGGCGTCGTCGAGGAGGAGCAGCCGGGGGTCGGTGAGGATGGCGCGGGCGAGGGCGATGCGCTGGCGCTGGCCGCCGGAGAGGGTCAGGCCGTGCTCGCCGACGGTGGTGTCGTAGCCGTTCGGGAGCTCGGATATGAAGCCGTCGGCCTGGGCGGCGCGGGCGGCGGCGACGACCTGCTCGTCGGTGGCGTCCGGCAGCCCGTAGGCGATGTTGGCGCGGACGGTGTCGGAGAACAGGAAGCTGTCCTCCGGTACGAGCCCGATGGCGGCCCGCAGGGAGTCGAGGGTCAGCTCGCGCACGTCGTGCCCGCCGACGAGCACGGCGCCGTGGGACACGTCGTAGAAGCGGGGCAGGAGCAGCGACACGGTGGACTTGCCGCTGCCGGAGGAGCCGACGACGGCGACGGTCTCGCCGGCCCGGATCTCCAGGGAGAAGCCGTCGAGGACGGGCCGGTCGTCGTCGTACCCGAACGACACGTCGTCGAATTCGACGGTGGCCGGGGCGTCGGCGGGGAGTTCCTTCGTCCCGTCCTCGATGGACGGCTCGGTGTCGATCAGCTCCAGTACGCGATCGACACCGGCCCGCGCCTGCTGGCCGACGGTGAGCACCATGGCGAGCATGCGCACGGGCCCGACGAGCTGGGCGAGGTAGGTGGAGAAGGCCACGAACGTGCCGAGCGTGATCTGGCCCCGGGTGGCGAGCCAGCCGCCGAGCGCGAGCATCGCGACCTGGCCGAGCGCGGGCACGGACTGGAGGGCGGGGGTGTAGCGCGAGTTCAGGCGTACGGTCCGCATCCGCCCGGCGAAGAGCCTGCGGCTGACCTCGCGCAGCTTGCCGGTCTCCTGCTCCTCCTGGCCGAAGCCCTTCACGACGCGCACGCCGGAGACGGCCCCGTCGACGACGCCCGCGACGGCGGCGGCCTGGCCCTGGGCGTACCAGGTGGCCGGGAAGAGCCGGGTGCGGCTGCGCTTGGCGATGAACCACAGGGCGGGGGCGACGGCGAGGGCGACGAGGGTGAGCAGCGGCGAGAGCCACGCCATGATCACGAGGGAGATGAGGAACAGCAGGATGTTCCCGATCGTCATCGGGAGCATGAAGAGAAGGCCCTGGATGAGCTGGAGGTCGCTGGTGGCCCTGCCGACGACCTGACCGGTGGAGAGCTCGTCCTGGCGGCGCCCGTCGAGGCGGGTGACCGTCTGGTACATCTCGGTGCGCAGGTCGTGCTGGACGTCGAGGGCGAGACGGCCGCCGTAGTAGCGGCGTACGTAGGTGAGGGCGTACACGACGACGGCGGCGGCCATGAGCAGGCCGGTCCATACGGCGAGGGACCTGGTCTGCGCACCGATGACGTCGTCGATGACGACCTTGGTGATCAGCGGGACGAGCGCCATGACGGCCATGCCGCCGAGCGACGATCCGAGTGCGAGCACGACGTTGCGCCGGTACCTCCAGGCATAGCCCGCCAGCCGCCGCGCCCACCCTTGATCTGCCGCCACTGCTGCCTCCCGGTCGTCCTGATCTGCCGGAAGTCACCAACGCGGTGAGGTGCGGATTTCATCCCTCCGTAACGAAGACGGGTCTCCGGTCCTAGGACCGAAGACCCGTTCGAACGCCTGTCAGGGCTTCGGCACCGCCGGGATCACCTCGCGCGGGGTCTGGGTGGGCGCGTACAGGGTGGAGGCGGCCGCCGTCGGGTTCAGGGCCTTGTGGATCGCCCGGGACACGGCCTGGATGGTGTTCACGCCGTCGTTCATGGTCGGGTTGTCGTGGGTGAGCACCGTGATCGCGTAGTCGTGGCGGGTGCCCGTGAACGCGCCGATCGAGTGGACCCGCCAGCCGTGGGTGGAGCGCGGCAGCCAGCCGTTCTTGACCTGGATCTTGGCGGTGGACGGGGCTCCGGCGGGGGTGCCCCAGCGCTGGGAGGAGACGACCTTGGCCATCAGGCCGAGGGTGTACTTGCGCGCGTTGTCGCTCAGTACGGTGTTCTTCGCGGTGAGCAGCGCCAGCAGCTTCTGCTCGTCGCTCGCGGTGATCTGCGTCAGGCCCCAGTAGCCGCCGGTGCCGGGGACGGTGTCCGTCATCTTGGCGGCCTTGAGGAAGCCCTTGATCTTCGTCATGCCGAGCTGGCGCCACAGCGTGCTGGTGGCGTTGTTGTCCGATTTGGTGATCATGTCGGTGGCGAGCGTGGCCTCGCGCGACGTCAGGTAGCGGTTCGTCTTCTTGGCGTCCCACAGCAGGGTGGCCAGGACGGTCACCTTGACGACGCTGGCGGAGTCGTACTTCTGCGTGGCGCGCAGGGTGCACGTGGTCTTCGTGGTGCGGTCGTACAGCGAGAGCGCGGTCGTCGACTGCCGCCCCCTGAGCGCCGCGGTGATGTCCCTGGTCAGCTTGGTCGCCAGCCCCGCCTTGGCCGAGGTGCAGGCCACCGTCGGCGCGGTGGCGGCGGCGGCCGGCGTGGCGCCGGCGACGGGCACGAGTACGGCCCCGGCCAGGGCCGCGGCCGTCACGGCGCGCGCTATTCGGGTGTGCGTCGTCATGGTGTGGGTCCTCCCCCTGTGTGTTCCTGGTTCAGATGACCCGCGAGGGGCGCAAAGGTTGTACGGAGCGCGTGGGCGCGCGTGGAAAGGAGCGGGGGCGCGCTGCCTCGCTCCCGGTGGAAGACGCCTCGCTCCTTGTGGAAGACGCCCGCACGCACCGCACCCGGCGCCGGGCTCGGCCGGGCCGGGTGCGGTGCGGGGCGCCGCTCAGAGGTGCGTCGGGGCGAACATCCGCAGCAGGGCGGAAAGGACGAGCACCGAGGGGCCGGGGGTGGCGAAGGACTTGGCCAGGTCCTCGGTCAGGGTCTCCGGGGTCGTCCGGTGCGCCGGTACGCCGAAGGACTCGGCGAGGGCGACGAAGTCCGGGCGGGCGAGTTCCGTGCCGGTGGCCTCGTCGAAGGCGCCGGTCATGTACTCGCGGAGGATGCCGTAGCCGCCGTCGTCCACGATCAGCCAGGTCACCGGCAGGTCGTGCTGGCGGGCGGTGGCGAGCTCCGCGATCGAGTACATCGCGCCGCCGTCGCCGGAGATCGCGAGCACGGGGCGGGTACGGTCCGCCGCCGCGGCGCCGAGCGCCGCCGGGAAGCCGTAGCCGAGGCCGCCCGCGCCCTGCGCCGAGTGCATGGTGTTGGGGTGGCGGGGGTCGAACGCCGACCACGCCCAGTACGCCAGGATCGTCATGTCCCAGAAGCTGGGGGACGTGGCGGGCAGGGCTTCGCGGATCGACGCGAGGAGCCGCTGCTCCAGCGGCAGGTCCTGGGACGCGATACGCGCCCGTACCTTCTCCAGGACCGTGCGCACGCGCTCCCGCGCCTGGTCGTCCTCGCGGTCCTCCACCGTCTCCAGCAGTGCCGAGAGCGCCAGGCGGGCGTCCGCGTGGATGCCGAGCGCCGGGTGGTTGGACTCCAGCTTGCCGAGGTCGGCGTCGATCTGGACGATCCGGCCGCGCGGCTGGAACGTGTGGTAGTTCGACGAGAGTTCGCCCAGGCCGGAGCCGACGACCAGGAGCACGTCGGCGTCCTCGAGGAAGTCCGTCGTGTGGCGGTCCTCCATCCAGGACTGGAGGGAGAGCGGATGCGTCCACGGGAACGCGCCCTTGCCGCCGAAGGTCGTGACGACCGGCGCGTCCAGGCGCTCCGCGAGGGCGAGCAGCTTGCCGGACGCGTCGGAGCGTACGACGCCGCCGCCCGCGATGATCGCCGGGCGGGCGGCCGTCGACAACAGGTGGGCCGCCACGGCGGTCAGCTCGGGGCGCGGGGCCAGGTCGTGCGGGGCGGCGTCGATCGCCGTGACGACGGGGAGCGTCGTCTCGGCGAGGAGCACGTCCTGGGGGATCTCGATCCAGACCGGGCCGTGCGGGGCCGTCAGCGCCGACTCCCACGCCTCGGCGATCGCCGACGGGATCTGCGACGCCGTACGGACCGTGTGGACCGACTTCACGATGTCGCGGAACGACGCCTTCTGGTCGCGCAGTTCGTGCAGGTAGCCGTGCCGGCCGCCGCCGAGGCCGGCCGACGGGACCTGGCTGCTGATCGCGAGGACGGGCGCGGAGGCCGCCGCCGCCTCCTGGAGCGCCGCGAGCGAGGTCAGGGCGCCGGGCCCGGTGGAGAGCAGCAGCGGGGCCGCCTCCCCGGTGATCCGGCCGTACGCGTCGGCGGCGAAGCCCGCGTTGTTCTCCACGCGCAGCCCGACGTACGAGAGCGAGGAGCGGCGCAGCGCGTCGAACATGCCCAGCGCGTGCTGGCCGGGCAGCCCGAAGACGGTGGTCGCGCCGAGGCCGGTCAGGGTCTCGACGACGAGGTCGCCGCCGTTGCGGCCGGGCGGCGGGCTGAGCGCGGCGGCGGTCTGCGCCTCGGTGGGGCGCAGGACCAGGTCGTGGTCGTGCGTCACTTGTCGGTCCGGGAGGCCGCGATCTGCCGGGACATGATGGTCGTCAGCTCGTACGCCGTGTGGGAGGCGGCGACGGAGGTGATCTCGGCGTGGTCGTACGCCGGGGCGACCTCGACGACGTCGGCCGAGACGAGGTTGCAGGAGGACAGGCCGCGCAGGATCTCCAGCAGCTCGCGGGAGGTCATGCCGCCCGCCTCGGGGGTGCCGGTGCCGGGCGCGTGGGCCGGGTCCAGGCAGTCGATGTCGATGGAGATGTAGAGCGGGCGGTCGCCGATGCGCTGGCGGAGCTGGTCGGCGACCTCGTCGGCGCCGCGCCGGTAGACGTCGGAGGAGGTGACGATGCCGAAGCCCATCTTCTCGTCGTCGGTCAGGTCCTGCTTGCCGTACAGCGGGCCGCGGGTGCCGACGTGGGAGAGCGCCTCGGTGTCGAGGATGCCCTCCTCGACGGCCCGGCGGAACGGCGTGCCGTGGGTGTACTCCGCGCCGAAGTACGTGTCCCAGGTGTCCAGGTGCGCGTCGAAGTGGAGCAGGGCCACCGGGCCGTGCTTCTTGGCGACCGAGCGCAGCAGCGGCAGCGCGATGGTGTGGTCGCCGCCGAGCGTCATCATGCGGGCGCCGGTGCCGAGCAGGTCGTCGGCGGCGGCCTCGATGGTCTCGACGGCCTCGTTGATGTTGAACGGGTTGGCGGCGATGTCACCGGCGTCCGCGACCTGCGCGAGCGCGAAGGGCGACGCGTCCTGCGCCGGGTTGTACGGGCGCAGGAGGCGCGACGCCTCACGGATGGCGTTGCCGCCGAAGCGCGCCCCGGGGCGGTAGGAGACCCCGGAGTCGAAGGGCACGCCGACGACGGCGACATCGGCCGTGCCGACCTCGTCGAGGCGGGGCAGCCGCGCGAACGTCGCCGGGCCCGCGTACCGCGGGATGCGGGAGGAGTCGACGGGACCGCGGAACTGCTGCTCGCTGCTGCTCATGTGAATTGCCTTCTTTCCTACGCTTTGTTGCGTTATCTGACTTTAGCCCGGCGTGGGCACGGACTCGGGCTCGGGTTCCGCTTCGGCGTCCCGCCCGGCCAGCCGCTCGCGCCACGCGGCCAGCACGGCGGCGTCGGTCGGGCGGGTGGCGAGGCTGACGACGACGTACGCCGCGAGCGAGAGCAACAGGCCGTAGTAGACCGGCTCGTTGGCGAGGATGCCGTACCACGCCATCAGGCCGAGTACCCCGGTCCCGCCGACGGTGACGGACGCCAGCGCGCCGTACACCGTGCCGCGCTTCCACAGCAGGCCGCCGAGGATGGGCACCAGCAGCCCGCCGACCAGCAGGTTGTAGGCGACGGTGAGCGCCTCGACGACATTGTTCAGGGCGATGGCGATGCAGACGACCGCGATGCCCATGATCAGGATAAAGACGCGGTTGCCGCGCACCTCGTCGTGAGCCCCGCCGTCCTTCCCGCGCGAGACCGCGCCGCGCAGCCGCGACCAGATGTCGTTGTTGGCGACGGTGGCGCAGGCGATCAGCGCGCCGGAGGAGGTCGACATGACCGCCGCGAGCGCCGCCGCCAGGACCAGGCCGCGCACGCCCATGGGCAGCTCGTCCCTGACAATCGTCGCGAAGGCGTCGTCGGCGTGCTCGAGGTCCGGGTAGAGCACCTTGGCGGCGGTGCCGATGACGGCCCCGGCCAGGGCGTAGACCAGGCAGTACGTACCGGCGACCGTGCCGCCGTAACGGGCGACCTTGTCGCTGCGGGCGGTGAAGACGCGCTGCCAGATGTCCTGCCCGATCAGCATGCCGAAGGTGTAGATCAGCACGTACGTGAAGATCGTCTCGCCGCCGATGCCGAGCGGGTCGAAGTACTCGGTGGGCAGCTGCGCCTTCATCTCGCTGAAGCCGCCGGCCTTGACGACCGCGATGGGCAACAGCAGGAGCAGCACGCCGATCGTCTTGACGACGAACTGCACCATGTCCGTCAGCGTGATCGACCACATGCCGCCGAGCGTCGAGTACGCGACGACGATGGCGCCGCCGAGGATGATCGACACGGCGCGGTCCATGTCGAAGATGACGTCGAAGATCGTGGCGTACGCGATGGTCGACGTGACGGCGAGCATCAGCGTGTACGCCCACATGACGACGCCCGAGATGATGCCGGCCCGGCCGCCGCCGTAGCGCAGGTCGAGCATCTCGGAGACGGTGTAGACCTTCAGGCGGGCGATGCGCGCGGAGAAGAAGATGCTGAGCGCGAGGAGTCCGAGGCCGATGGTGAAGACCATCCAGGCGCCGGAGAGGCCGTACTGGTAGCCGAGGCCGACGCCGCCGATGGTGGAGGCGCCGCCGAGGACGATGGCGGCCATCGTGCCGGAGTACATGCCGGGCCCGAGGCGTCGTCCCGCGACCAGGAACTCGCTCTTCGACTTGGCGCGGCGCATGCCCCACCAGCCCATGGCGAGCATTCCGGCCAGGTAGAGGACGATCACTGTGTAGTCGACGGCCATGGGCCATCCTCCTTCGCGCACCTCAGTGGCGTGTCGTGCAGGGATACAGGGGAGCGGCGGCTCTTGTGCGGGGACATCCGCCCGTACCCGCGGCCGCCGGTTCGCTCGACATTAAGTGGCCGGAAGGCGACGCTGAAGTGTACGTTTCATCCACTTCCCCGATCCCTTATGGATGGACCGTCCATGCCGGAGTCCGTGGCCTCCTCTTCTTCGTCGCCCACCCCGCCCACTCCACCCGTGTCGCTGGCGGCGCTGCTGGCGCGGGAGGAGCTGGGGCTGCGCCTGCTCGCGGGGCCCGAGGACAGGGATCTGCACTGGGTGCACACCTCGGAGATGGGCGACCCGTACCCGTACCTGCTGGGCGGCGAGCTGCTCCTGACGGCCGGCGTCCAGCTCACCGACCCCGGCCACTACGTCTCCCGGGTCGTGGCGGCGGGCGCGGCGGCGCTCGGCTTCGGCGTCGCGCCGGTGTACGACACGGTGCCGCCGGCCCTGGTGGCCGCCTGCGAGCGGCACGGGCTGCCGCTGGTGGAGGTGCCGCGGCCGACGACGTTCACGGCGATCGCCCGCGCGGTGTGGCGGCTGATGGCGGAGGCCCGCCACCGGGAGCTGCGCCGCGTCGCCCAGGCCCAGCAGGGGCTGGCCACGGCGGCGGCCCGGCCCGACCCCGTGCCGGCGGTGCTGCGGCAGCTGACGACGCGGCTCGACGGGGCCTGGGCGGTGCTGCTGTCGGCCGAGGGCGCGCCGCTGGCCACCGCCGGGCGGTCGCCGTCGCCCGAGGCGCACGCGGCCCTGGCACGGCTCGCGCGCGTGGTCAGTCCGCCGCCGGAGCCGGCCGCGCCGGAGAGCGCGGGGCCCGCCTCGCCCCCGGCTGCCAGAACCGCCGCGCCCGCCTCCGCCCCGACCGCCAGGCCCGCGCCGTCCTCCGCGACCGACACCGCCGGCGGCGGCCATCTCGCCGCGTACGCCCTCGCCGGCGGCCAGCGGCTCGTGCTCGCGGTCGCCTCGGACCGGCGCGAGGCGGGCGACCACACCATCGCGGGCGTCGCCGTCGTCCTGCTGTCGCTGCTCACCACGCCGCACCAGGGCGCCGCGGAGTCCGCCCGGGCCGCCGCGCTGGTGCGGCTGCTGCTCGGGGCGGACGCCGGGGAGGTGGCGCCGCTGCTGGGAGCGGACGAGTGGACCGTGGTGCACGCCCGGCCCGCGGCCGAGGCCACGGGGCCCGACCCGCTGGCCGCGGCGGCGCTCGGGGCGGCGCTCGGCAGCGCGCTGGTGGACGCGACGGACGAGGGGGGCGTACGGGTGCTGCTCGCCGGCGGGGCCCGGGAGGTCGAACCGCAGCCGGGCTGGACCCTCGGCGCCAGCTCCCCCGTGCCCCCGTCGGAGCTGCCCGCCGCCGACCTGCGCGCGGAGCGGGCCGTACGCCGCGCCGAAGCCACCCGCAGCGCGCTCGTGCGCGACCGGGGCGAGGCGGGCGCCGGGCTCGCCTCGCTGGTCACGCCGGACGAGGCCAGGGCGCACGCCCGCGTGCGGCTCGCCCCGATCGCCGCGTCGCCCGCGCTCGTCACGACGCTGCGCACCTGGCTGTCGTTGCACGGGAGCTGGGACCGCACCGCCGTCGCGCTCGACGTCCACCGCAACACGGTCCGCCAGCGCGTCGCCCGCTGCGCCACCCTCCTGGACGCCGACCTGGACGACGCGGACGTGCGGATGGACCTGTGGTTCGCGCTCAGGTACCTCTGACGCCCGGGCTCAGCCGCCAAGGTCCTACTCGACACAGCAGCTTGCGCCGCACTGAGAACGAGCCGTCCGGCGACCAGCCGTACAGGGGCCTCCGCCGCGCTCTTCCCGTCGACGGTGAGCCGGTACGTACGTCCCAGGCAGCGGAAGACCTCGCCCTCCACCAGGCGCTTGGCCGGAGTCAGCGGCCGGGTCCGTTCGCGGAGGCAGGTTTGTCCGTCACCCATGCCCGGTGGGCCCGGACGCGGAACTCCTACGCGCGCTGGGCCTCGTACGACGGCACGTGGCCGTGCGGAATCTCAGCAGCATGCCGGCCCCTCTCCGCCGTCGGCGTGGTAGGTGGGCACGACAGCGGCGCGCCCAGGTTCCGGGCGCGCCGCTGCGGAGCTGTGGTGAGCCCTTGGCAGAGCCCCGGGTCAGTGGAGCTTGTTGACGGCGGTCTTCGTCGTGGTGCGGAAGGCGGTCAGGGGGGCGTCCTCGAGGTCGCCCATCTGACCCCAGCGGACGAGGGTGACGGTGCGGCCGTCACGGCCGACGGAGAAGAGGTGGATGTCGGTGATGCCGATCTGCGGGTCGGCGGTGTCCAGGCTGTAGACCCAGGCGCCCTCCTCGACGGCGAGCTTGCCGTGGGAGGCGCTGACGGCCTTCAGACCCGGGTTCTGCTGCTCCAGCAGGGGCCCGCAGCCGGCGAGGGACTTGCGGAGGGTGTCGACCAGCTTCACGGCGTCGGCCTCGGTGCGGGCGACGGTGGTGACCTGGACGCCGTTGGTGTCGAGCTCGGTGCTGAACTCGCGGTACCGGGTGTTCTGCGCCGGGATCTTGTACGGGGCGCAGAGGACGCCGCCGTTCTCCGGGACGCCGGTGAAGACCTGGGTGGCGGTCCACGGCGTCGACGACGGCGGCATCTGGGAGGCGGCGAGGAAGGCGGGCTGGGCAGCGGCCTGCGCCGGGGCCGTGGCGAGGGCCGCGAGGCCCAGGGCGGCAGCGGCGGCGGTGGCGAGTGCGGTACGGAACGTGTTCATGGTGGTGCATCCCCCGTCGGGTCGTTCGTTCGGTCAGTGCTCAACCAGCGTGGGGCCGGCGCCCGCCGCCCGCAACGATCACGCGCCCACCATCCGTCCCGGAACCATTCCACCCCCGTTGACGTGCAAGGACGTGGAGCATGGGACGCAGGGTCGAGGGGGATGTTATGCGGAAGGACGCCGCCGTCGAGGAGTTCGCGGGGCTCGTGCGCGTGCTGAAGGCGCGGGACGGGAGGAGTTACGAGGCGCTGGGCCGGCGCCTGAGCGTCAGCGCGTCCACCCTCCACCGCTACTGCTCCGGCGCGACCGTCCCGGAGGAGTTCGCCGTGGTCGACCGCCTCGCCCTGCTGTGCGGGGCGGACGAGGAGGAGCGGCGCGCCCTGGAGGGGGCCTGGAGCCGCGCGGACCGCACCCGTCGCCCTCCGGTGCCGGAGCCCGGCACGGAGCCCGAGTCCGCGCCGGAACCGGAGTCGGCGCCGACGCCGGAGCCCGAGCCTGCCCCGGAGCCTGCGTCCGAGCCCGAGCCCGAGCCAGAGCTCGAACCGGAACCCGTGCCGGGCCTCCCGCCCGAGCGGCGAAGGCGCCGGTGGGGGTGGGGGTGGTTGGGCT
>NZ_VBVX01000158.1 GCF_005981925.1 Streptomyces albidochromogenes | reverse complement strand
CGGCGGGGTCTGCGTCACGGTGTCCGTGCCGCCGGAAGCCGGGGCCGGGGCGGAGGCGCAGGCTGAGGCGGACGCGGGAGCCGACGCGGAGGGCGACGCCTCGGTGGCGGCGCCCAGGGACGGGCTGTTGCCCGCGCCCTCGGCGGGGCCGTGGTCCGGAGCCACCGGGAGGGGCCCGTCGGGGGCACCCCCGCCGCCGCGCACCCCGGCGTCCCGCCGGACCAGCACCCGGCGCAGCAGCGGCCGCACCATCTCGCCGACGACCAGCGCCATCACCAGGTACAGCAGCACCGCCAGCCACAGGTACCCGGGCCACGCCAGCACCTGCTGCACCCGGAACGGCGCCCGCGCCTGCGAGGCGACCAGGGTGCCGACGGACAGCAGCGGCAGCACGATCGCCGCCACCGTCCCCGCCCGCCGGGCGACGCCGCCCGGCAGGGTCGTGTCGCGGACCAGCCGGCGCCACACGTACCAGTGCGCCCCGGCGAGCAGGCCGAGGACCGAAAGCGCGATGAGAACGAAGACGACGACCACAGTTATCCCTGGCTCCGCTCACGTCGCAGGGCCCGCACTCCACGGAACCCGATCACCCCAACCGCCGTCCCCAGAAGAAAGGACGTGACGGCAAGCAGCAGATGCACCCAGAAGTACGCAGTCGGGTCACCCGCGTCGTCGAAGGCGAGCCCGCTGCCGTCCTTCCACAGATTCTTGACGAAAGTGACCCAGATGAACCAGCTCCACACCCCGAAGGCGAGCAGGAACCAGGAGACGGAGCGGCTGAGCTTCATGCAGCCAGTATCGCCGCCTGCCACCGGGCCCCGCCGCCGGGGTGCGGACCCCGGCTCCGGCACCGGTGGCGGGCCGGGCCGGCCCGGCACCCGGCGGTTCGTCCCCGCCATGTCCACATCCATCCGCACGCCCTGTACGTTCACGTTCGTGTCCGCCGCCAAAAAGACCGCGCTGACGGTCCTCTCCGCCGCGCTGCTGCCCGCACTCACCGCACTCCCCGCGCACGCGGACGACAAGCCGGGCGCCAAGCAGCCGCAGCCCCCCGCATCGATGTCGACGGTCGGCGGCGCCCAACTCGGCCTGCCCGGTACGCAGGTGCGGCTCGGCCAAGGCGCGCCGGTCCTCCCGAAGGAGGTGAGCGGCCGGTCGTGGATCGTCGCCGACGCGGAGTCGGGCGACGTACTCGCCTCGCACAACGCCCACTGGCGGCTTCCCCCCGCGTCCACGCTCAAGATGCTCTTCGCCGACACGGTCCTGCCCCGGCTGCCCAAGTCGCAGGTCCACAAGGTCAAGGACAGCGACCTGGCGGGGGTCGGCGCGGGCAGCAGCCTCGTCGGCATCAAGGAGGACCACACCTACTCCGTCCACGACATGTGGCTGGGAGTGTTCCTGCGGTCCGGCAACGACGCCGTCCACGTGCTGTCGCAGATGAACGGCGGCTGGGACAAGACCGCACGCGACATGCAGGCGCACGCCGAGGAGCTCCAGGCGCTCGACACCACGGTCGTCTCACCCGACGGTTACGACGCCAAGGGCCAGGTCAGCAGCGCGTACGACCTGACGCTCATCGCCCGCAGCGGCATGCAGAAGAAGGACTTCCGGGAGTACTCCTCGACGACGACCGCCGACTTCCCCGGTGAGAAGAAGAAGGGGAAGAAGCGCGAGAGCTTCCAGATCCAGAACACCAACCGCCTGCTGACGGGGGCCTACGGCGTCGAGCCGTACAAGGGCCTGGCGGGCGTAAAGAACGGCAACACCACGCACGCGGGAGCGACGTTCACGGGCGTCGCGCAGCGCGGCGACAAGGTGCTCCTCGTGACGGTCATGAACCCGTCCGCGAACGAGAGCAGCGCCGTCTACAAGGAAGCGGCCCGCCTGCTCGACTGGGGCTTCGAGGCGTCCGGGAAGGTGACGCCGGTCGGCGAACTGGTCCCGCCCAGGTCCGTGGACACCGAGCCGGGGACAGCGGGTGCCAAGGGCCGGGGCGGCAGCGGCAAGAGCGCAGCGGGCGGCGCGGGGGCCGGTGACACCGCCGTGGCGAAGGACGCCCGGACGCGGGTCGCGGCGTCCGACGGGGGCGCGGGCGGCGTCGGGACGGCGCTCGCGATCGCGGGCGGCGCACTGGTGGTGCTGGCCGCCGGGGTCCTCCTGGTCAACCGGCGCTGGCCGCTGCCCGCCCTGGCGCGTCGCCGCCGCCCGTAGGGGGCGGGCCGGGGCGCGCGGTGCGGGGCGGCGGCCCGCCGGCGGGGTCCCGGGCGACGGCGGGCCGCCCGCCGTCGCCGGGGCTCTCGCCGTCACCGGCCGCGCCCTCACGGGCACCGCCGCCGCGCGGGCTGTCGGCGTCCTCGTCCGCACGGTCCTGGTCCGACTCCAGCTCGTCGGCGTGCCGCGTCGCCGTCCAGGCCGCGCAGCACAGCAGGAGCTTCGCCGTGAAGTTGATCCACAGCAGCAGTGCGACCGGCACGCCGAACGCCCCGTACATGCTCTTCGCCGCCACGTCCTTCATGTAGCTGCCGAGCAGCACCTTGAGCAGCTCGAAGCCGATCGCGCCGATGAGCGACGCGGTGATCAGCCGGTGCCGGACGGGGTGCACGCCCGGCAGCAGCGTGAGGACGTACAGCAGGATCAGGAAGTCCGCGCCGACCGCGAGGGCGAGCGCGGCGAGTCGCAGCAGGACGCCGCCCGCGCCGCTCTGCGAGACGCCGGCCTGCTCGGCGGTCCAGTCGACGGCCGTCGAGCCGATCGAGGAGGCGGCCCAGGACGAGAGGCCGATGAGGCCGAGACCGGCCAGCACCCCGGCGTCCTTGAGCTTGCGCAGGAAGAGGTTGCCCTCGTCGGTGTCGTCCAGGTCCCAGACGGCCCGCAGGCACTCCCGCATCGATCCGACCCACCCGATGCCGGTGAAGAGCAGCAGGGCGCCGGCGACCACGCCGACCGTGCCGGCGTTGTCCACCAGGGCCGCGAGGTCGAGCTGCCCCGAGATGCCGGGCACCTGCTCCGCGATCTTGTCCTCCATGCGGCGCAGCTGATCGTCGGAGAGCAGGGCCGCGCCGATCGCGGCGGCGACCGTGATCAGGGGGAAGAGGGCGAGGAAGCTGATGAAGGTGACC
The DNA here is from genome assembly GCF_005981925.1 of Streptomyces albidochromogenes. GTDB lineage: Bacteria > Actinomycetota > Actinomycetes > Streptomycetales > Streptomycetaceae > Streptomyces > Streptomyces albidochromogenes. The sequence goes on along the minus strand of NZ_VBVX01000158.1, from coordinate 12,351 downwards.
GCGGCCGCCAGCCGGGTCCAGTGCACGCGGTCGAGCGTCTCGTACGTACGCCACGCGTGAGTGAACGCCAGCCGCGTCACGAACGGCCCGACGACGGGCAGGTTCTTCAGCCAGTCCATGAGGTGCGCCTACCCCCGGGCGCGAAAACCAGCGTTCGTGTCCCCCAGAAGCGCAGCCCGGTCGCGAGCGCCATGCCGACCACCGCTCCGGAGACGGTGTCGGCGCGGGCGGAGGTCAGTCCCAGGCCGTGGTGCGAGGCGGCGACGCACAGCAGCTGTACGGCCGCGCCCGCGAGGTTGACGGCCAGGAAGGCGGCGTACCGCCGCAGCCGGTCCCCCGGCCGTACGACGGTCTCCTGCGCCCGCCGCCGGTAGGTGCCCAGGGCGTTTCCGGCGTACGCGACCGAGCAACCGGCGACGAAGGACAGCGCCTTCGCGGAGAGCGGGTCCCAGCCCAGCGGGCCGCGCAGCCACAGGAACACGGCGAGGTCGGCGGCGTACGCACAGCCGCCGGCCAGCGCGAAGCCGCGTACCTCGGCCCAGGTCACGCGTCCTGCGGCCGCTCTCACAGATCGGCCACCGCGAGCCCGTACATCGCCACCCACACGAGGCCGATGACGGCCAGGCCCCGGTCGCGCAGGACGACGTCCTCGGGGGCTCCGGCCGTCCCCCGGTCGGCGAACACGGCGTACCGCAGCACCGAGAGGATGAACGCCACCATGGACAACTGGCGCCACGGCAGCAGGCTGCCGTTGGCCGTGCCGCCGCTCTCCAGGGCCCACAGGCAGTAGCCGAGTACGGCGACTCCGGCCGCGAGCTGCCAGACGAAGCGCAGGTAGCCGGTCGTGTACTCGTCGAGGAGTGCCCGCGTGGCGCCGCGCTTCTCCGGGCGGGCGGCCATCTGCACGGCTTCCGAGTAGCGCTTCGCGGCGACCATGAAGAGCGCGCCGAAGCCCGCCGTGATCAGGAACCAGCGGGAGAGCGGGATCTGGAGCGCGACACCGCCGATCATCGCGCGCATCAGGAAGCCGGTGGTGACGACGACGAGGTCCACGACGAGGATGTGTTTCAGCCACACGCAGTAGGCGAGCTGCATGACGACGTACGCGGTGAGGAGCGCCGCCGTCATCGGGTCGCAGAGCAGGGCGGCGGCCGTCGCGGCGAGGACGGCGAGGAGCGCCCCGGCCGCATATGCCACCGGGACCGGGACCTCGCCGGCGGCGACGGGGCGGCGGCACTTGACCGGGTGCGCGCGGTCGGCGTCGGCGTCCCGGGCGTCGTTGATCAGGTAGACGGCGGACGCGGCGGCGGTGAACAGCACGAAGACCAGGGCCAGTCGGGCCACGGCGTGCGCCGAGGCCAGCTCGCCCGCGGCCGCGGGCGCGGCGAGGACCAGCACGTTCTTGACCCACTGGCGAGGGCGGGCGGTGCGCAGCAGCCCGGCGGGCAGGCTGAGCGGACGCCGCCCGGGCGCTCGGCGCGGCGCGGCGCGGCGCGGCTGGCCGATGACGGCGGTGGGGGCGGCGCCCGGCGCGGTGGTCGCGGGAACCGCCGGGCCGGTGGCGTGGGCGGCGGGGCTGTGAGGTCCGGGGCTGTGGGTGCTGGTGGTGCCGCTGCTGCGCTCAGGCATGCGCGGCACCCCCCTCGGACGCGGACGCCCGGGAGGCCGCGCCCACGGGGGCGGTGGCCGCCGGTGGGGCGGCGCGGACGGTGGCGGCGGCGCGGGAGGCGGTGGCGGCGGTCGCCGGCCCGGTCATCCAGGCTGCGCCGAGCCCGGCGGTGATCCCGCCGAGCAGGACGCCGGCCACCACGTCGGTCGGGTAGTGCACCCCGACCACCAGCCGGGACACGCACATCGCGGCCGCCAGCGGCGGCACCAGATGGCGGCCGGCCGGGCCCAGCGCCCCGAAGGCCAACGCGGCGGCGGCCGCCGACGCCGCGTGGCTGCTGGGGAACGAGTGCCGCCCCGCGGTGCTCACCAGGGGCCGCAGGGACGCGAGTTGGGGGCGGGCGCGGCGTACGGCCAGCTTGACGGCCATGCTCGCCAGGTGCGCGGCGCCGACCAGCGCCGTGCCCCGCAGCCAGGCGCCGCGACGCTCGTGGTCCGCCCCCGCGCCCACCAGGCCCGCCGCGATCCAGACGGCGCCGTGCTCGCCGCACCACGAGAGCCCCCGGGCGGCGGCCGCCACCCGTGGGTCCGTGCCGCAGTCCCGCATGGCCGACAGCAGACGCCGGTCAACCTCTCGCATCTGTCACCCCTCCTCCGTAGCGGCGACCCGGCCGGTCGGTCGGGCGCAGGGCAGGGGCGACTCTTCTCGGATTAAGCAGACTAGTCATGTTAATTGCCTGCGACACACCACCAATCACCCGTTCGCCCAGCACAACAGGCGATCTACGCCATCAAGACGTTTAGGGGCGATACGGTCCCTTTCATGCCTGTCGACACCGCCTCAGTGGAAGTGACCGGTTGGGGCCGCACCGCCCCGACCACCGCCGCACGCCTGGTCCGGCCACGTTCGTACGAGGAGGCGGCGGACGCGGTACTCGACTGCGCGACCCCCGGCGCGCGCGGCGGCATCGCGCGCGGGCTCGGCCGGGCGTACGGCGACGCGGCGCAGAACGCGGGCGGCTGCGTACTGGACATGACCGGCCTCGACCGCGTCCGCACGATCGACGCCCGCGACGGCGTCGTGGTGTGCGACGCGGGCGTGAGCCTGCACCGGCTGATGCAAGTGCTGCTGCCGCTCGGCTGGTTCGTGCCGGTGACCCCCGGGACGCGGTACGTGACGGTCGGCGGCGCGATCGGCGCCGACATCCACGGCAAGAACCATCACGTCTCGGGGTCGTTCTCCCGTCACGTCGTCTCCCTCGACCTGCTCACCGCCGACGGCGAGGTACGCACCGTCCCCGCCGGCACGGACCTCTTCGACGCCACGGCGGGCGGCATGGGCCTGACGGGCGTCATCCTCTCGGCGACGGTGCGACTCCTGCCCGTGGAGACCTCGTTGATGAGCGTCGACACCGAACGGGCCGCCGATCTGGATGACCTGATGGACCGTCTTGTCGCCACCGACCATCGCTACCGCTACTCGGTCGCCTGGATCGACCTGCTCGCGCGCGGCGCGGCCACGGGGCGCGCGGTCCTCACCCGGGGGGAGCACGCCCCCCTGGACGCGCTGGGGGCGCGCGCCCGCCGGGAACCGCTCGCGTTCCGGCCGGGCCGGCTGCCGGCCGCTCCCGGCTTCGTACCGGAAGGCCTGCTCGGACGGGCGTCCGTGGGGCTGTTCAACGCGCTCTGGTACCGCAAGGCCCCGCGCGCGCGGACCGGCGAGCTTCAGAGGCTGTCGGCCTTCTTCCACCCGCTGGACGGGGTCCCGCACTGGAACCGGGTCTACGGACGCGGCGGATTCGTCCAGTACCAGTTCGTCGTCGGGTACGGACAGGAGGAAGCCCTGCGCCGGATCGTCGGCCGGATCTCGCGCCGGGGCTGCCCGTCGTTCCTCGCCGTACTGAAACGCTTCGGCGACGGCGACCCGGGCTGGCTGTCCTTTCCCGTGCCCGGCTGGACGCTCGCGCTGGACGTCCCGGCCGGCCTGCCGGGGCTCGGCGCCTTCCTCGACGAGCTCGACGAGGAGGTCGTCGCGGCCGGCGGCCGCGTCTACCTGGCGAAGGACTCCCGGCTGCGGCCCGACCTGCTCGCCGCGATGTACCCGCGGCTGGCGGACTTCCGGGCGCTGCGCGCCGAGCTCGACCCGCGAGGCGTCTTCACGTCGGACCTCTCCCGCCGCCTTTCCCTCTGACCGACGGATTCCGGCCGTCGCAGTCCAGCCCCAGGAGCGCATCATGAAGGACGCCTTCGGCATCCCCCAGTCCCTGCTCGTCCTCGGCGGCACGTCCGAGATCGGCCTCGCGACGGCCCGCCGCCTGATCGCCCGGCGCACCCGGACGGTCTGGCTGGCCGGCCGCCCGTCCCCCGCCCTCGAAGCGGCGGCGGCCGGGCTGCGGGCGCTGGGCGCCGAGGTCCGTACCGTCGCCTTCGACGCGCTCGATCCCGTGACGCACGAGGAGAAGCTGGGCAAGGTCTTCGCCGAGGGCGACATCGACATGGTGCTGCTGGCCTTCGGAGTGCTCGGCGACCAGGCGCACGACGAGGAGCAGCCGCTGTCGGCGGTCCGGGTGGCGCAGACGAACTACACGGGCGCGGTCTCGGCGGGCCTGGTGTGCGCGAAGGCCCTCCAGGGCCAGGGCCACGGTTCGCTGGTCGTGCTGTCGTCGGTGGCGGGCGAGCGCGCCCGCCGGGTGAACTTCATCTACGGGTCGAGCAAGGCGGGCCTCGACGCCTTCGCGCAGGGACTCGGCGACGCGCTGTACGGGACCGGCGTGCACGTGATGGTCGTACGCCCCGGATTCGTCCGCTCGAAGATGACGGCGGGCCTCCCGGACGCCCCCCTTGCGACCACGCCCGAGGCGGTGGCCACCGCGATCGAGACGGGGCTGCGGCGGCGCTCGGAGACGGTGTGGGTGCCGGGGGCGCTGCGGGCGGTGATGGCGGCGCTGCGCCACGTGCCGAGGCCGCTGTTCCGGCGCCTGCCGGTCTGAGCGGGCCCCCGGGCGGGGGCAAGAGCCGAGCCCGCCGGCGCGGACCAGGAGCCCTCGGCGGGGCTCAGGAGCGCAGGGAGGGCGCCGCGGGCTGGTCGACGGGCGAGTTCTGTGCGGGCACGACCCCCGCCGCCCCGCCCCCGAACGCGAACTCGCGCAGCTTGCGCCACACGCCGTCCGCGCCCTGCTCGTACAGCGCGAAGCCGGTGCAGGCCCACTCGGCCGCGTACGCGGAGAGCTCCTCGTACGCCCGGTCCATCCCCTCCTCGGAGATGCCGTGGGCGACGGTGACGTGCGGGTGGTACGGGAACTGGAGCTCGCGCACGAGCGGCCCGGACGCGTCCCGGACCCGCTTCTGGAGCCAGGAACAGGCCGCCGCGCCCTCGACGACCTGCACGAAGACGACCGGGGACAGCGGGCGGAACGTGCCCGTCCCGGACAGCCGCATCGGGAAGGACCGCCCGGACGCCGCCACCCGCGCGAGGTGCGCCTCGACGGCCGGCAGCACCGCCGCGTCGACCTCGGTGGGCGGCAGGAGGGTGACATGCGTGGGGATGCCGTGAGCGGCAGGGTCCCCGAAGCTCGCGCGCCGCTCCTGGAGCAGGCTGCCGTACGGCTCCGGGACCGCGATCGAAACGCCGAGCGTTACGGTCCCCACGTCGTTCTCCTCCGTCGTCCGGTGCGTCCTGTGTGCTGCCTGTGCGTCCTGCCAGTGTGCAGTGTGGCGGGCGCGGCGCCCCTGTGACCAGAGTCTTTGGTCCGGACTTGCGGCCCGCGCCCCGTGCTCAGTGCTTGGCGGGCAGCAGACCGACCTTCTCGTAGGTCTGCGCGAGGGTCTCGGCGGCGACCGTACGGGCCTTCTCGGCGCCCTTGGCCAGGATCGAGTCCAGCGTCTCCGGGTCGTCCAGATATTCCTGGGTGCGGGTCCGGAACGGCGTGACGAAGTCCACCACTACCTCGGCGAGGTCCGTCTTGAGCGCGCCGTACATCTTGCCCTCGTACCTCTTCTCCAGCTCGGCGACGGTCTCGCCGGTGAGCGTGGAGTAGATGGTCAGGAGGTTGCTGACGCCCGGCTTCTCGACGGCGTCGTAGCGGATCACGGTGTCCGTGTCGGTGACCGCGCTCTTGATCTTCTTGGCGGTCACCTTGGGCTCGTCGAGCAGGTTGATGAGGCCCTTGGGCGTCGACGCCGACTTGCTCATCTTGATCCCCGGCTCCTGGAGATCGAAGATCTTCGCCGTCTCCTTGAGGATGTACGGCGCCGGGATCGTGAACGTGTCGCCGAAGCGGCCGTTGAAGCGCTCGGCGAGGTCGCGGGTCAGCTCGATGTGCTGGCGCTGGTCCTCGCCGACCGGCACCTCGTTGGCCTGGTACAGCAGGATGTCCGCGACCTGGAGGATCGGGTACGTGAAGAGGCCGACGGTGGCGCGGTCGGAGCCCTGCTTGGCGGACTTGTCCTTGAACTGCGTCATCCGGGAGGCCTCGCCGAAGCCGGTGAGGCAGTTCATGACCCAGCCGAGCTGGGCGTGCTCGGGCACGTGGCTCTGCACGAAGAGCGTGCAGCGGTCCGGGTCGAGGCCGGCGGCCAGCAGCTGGGCCGCGGCGAGCCGGGTGTTGGCGCGCAGTCCGGCGGGGTCCTGCGGGACCGTGATCGCGTGCAGGTCGACGACCATGTAGAAGGCGTCGTGGGATTCCTGCAGAGCGACCCATTGGCGTACGGCGCCAAGGTAGTTGCCGAGGTGGAACGAGCCTGCGGTGGGCTGGATGCCGGAGAGCACGCGAGGACGATCAGAGGCCATGAACTCATTCTCTCAGGTGTGGAACCCAACTCGGCTCTCCGGTGTATCAAGAGGGTGAGGACGCGGGAGGGGACCCTGGAGGGGGCCGCATCGGCATCGAAGGCGCTGCGGTGATCGCGCGTGCGCGGCGGCGAGCCCCAGGCGTACGCGGAACCGGTGCGCGCCTGCCCGGGGACCGCGCTCAGGGCGGCTGTGGCCTTCGGAGCCGGGGCGGAGGCCGAAGACGTGGTGCGCGTGGCCTTCTGCACGGCGTGCCGGTCGCTGGGGCGGTTCAGGGACGGTGCGGCCTTCCGTCCGTGGTTGCTGCGGATTGTCGCAAATGAGACGAGAAACACAGAGCGCCCGGCGGGTCGGCCGCGGGCCGCCACGGGCCGGGAGGCGGCGCTGCCGGGCCCCGGCCCGGCCGTACCGGAATCCGCCGGCCGGCCGGACCCGCCCGGGGCCCGCGCGGCGCGGCCCGGCGGAGCCAGGTCCGTGCCGTGCCGGGCCGTGCCGGGCCGCGCCGCCGGCCCGGCACGCTCGCGCGCGGCGGGCCGGCGGGGCTCCCGCCGTCAGTCGGTCGTGAGACCCGGTGCCGGGAAGGCTCCCATGAGGTCGGCGACCTCGGCGCGGATCGCGGCCAGTGCGCCCTCGTCGCCGGTGCGGGCGGCCGTGACACCCCGGTCGATCCACTCGGCGACCGTCGGCATGTGCGCGGCGGTGAGCCCGCGCGAGGTGAGGGAGGGGGTGCCGATACGGACGCCGGAGGGATCGAACGGCTTCCTCGGGTCGTACGGGACGGTGTTGTAGTTGACGACGATCCCGGCCCGGTCCAGGGCCTTCGCCGCCACCTTCCCCGGCACGTCCTTGGGGGTGAGGTCCATCAGGATCAGATGGTTGTCGGTGCCGCCCGAGACCAGCTCGAAGCCGCGGGCGAGCAGCGCCTCGGCGAGCGCCCGGGCGTTGGCGACGACCGCGTGCGCGTAGTCGCGGAAGGAGGGCTGCGCCGCCTCGTGGAGGGCGACGGCGATGGCGGCGGTGGTCTGGTTGTGCGGGCCGCCCTGGAGGCCGGGGAAGACCGCCTTGTCGATGGCCCTGGCGTGCTCCTCGCGGGACATCAGCATCGCGCCGCGCGGACCGCGCAGCGTCTTGTGCGTGGTCGTGGAGACGACGTCGGCGTGCGGGACGGGCGAGGGGTGCGCGCCGCCCGCGATCAGTCCGGCGATGTGGGCGACGTCCGCGACGAGTACGGCGCCGGCCTCGCGGGCGATCTCCCCGAAGGCGGCGAAGTCGATGGTGCGCGGGACGGCGGTGCCGCCGCAGAAGATCAGCTTCGGGCGCTCCTTGAGCGCGAGGTCGCGCACCTCGTCGAAGTCGATGAGCCCGGTGTCGTGGCGTACGCCGTACTGGACGCCGCGGAACCACTTGCCGGTGGCCGAGACCCCCCAGCCGTGGGTCAGGTGGCCGCCCATCGGCAGGGCCATGCCCATCACGGTGTCGCCGGGCTCGGCGAACGCGAGGTACACGGCGAGGTTGGCGGGCGAGCCGGAGTAGGGCTGGACGTTGGCGTGGTCGGCGCCGAACAGGGCCTTGGCCCGGTCGGTGGCGAGCCGCTCCACCTGGTCGATGTTCTGCTGGCCCTCGTAGTAGCGCCGGCCCGCGTACCCCTCGCTGTACTTGTTCTGCAGGACGGTGCCGGAGGCTTCGAGAACGGCCTGCGAGACGTAGTTCTCGCTGGGGATCAGGCGCAGGGTGTCGGCCTGGAGCTGTTCCTCCGCACCGACCAGAGCGGCCAGTTCGGGGTCCGTGGCGGACAGGGCGGGGTGGCTGAGCGGGAGAGTCATGCGTCCTCCGGGGCGAGCGGTCGGTGTCCGTCGTGATCCCGGGGTGCCCAGGCGGGCGGCACCTCGTGCTGATGTTCCCCGCACGGCTCCCCCGCGGTCCGTTCCGCGTACGCCAGTCGCCGTGCGTACCGGCCACCCTAGCGGCCGCACCCCCGCGCATGGTTTCTTCGTCCGGCATGCGAGCGACGATAGAAAGGGGCAGTATTCCTGCCCCTCGCCGGATGGATTTGTTTCGACGATCGGAGAACCCGTGTCGACCACCCAAGCCGCCATCGCCTCTGCCGAGGCTCACAGCGCGCACAACTACCATCCTCTCCCCATCGTCGTCTCGTCGGCGGACGGCGCCTGGATGACCGACATCGAGGGCCGCCGCTACCTCGACATGCTCGCCGGGTACTCCGCGCTCAACTTCGGCCACGGCAACCGGCGGCTCATCGACGCCGCCAAGGCGCAGCTCGACCGGGTGACGCTCACCTCCCGCGCCTTCCACCACGACCGGTTCGCCGAGTTCTGCGCCCGGCTCGCCGAGCTGTGCGGCATGGACATGGTGCTGCCGATGAACACCGGGGCCGAGGCGGTGGAGACGGCGGTCAAGACGGCCCGCAAGTGGGGCTACAAGGTCAAGGGCGTGCTGGACGGCACGGCGAAGATCATCGTGGCGGCGAACAACTTCCACGGCCGTACGACGACCGTCGTCAGCTTCTCCACCGACCACGAGGCCCGTGCGGACTTCGGCCCGTACACGCCCGGGTTCGAGATCGTCCCGTACGGCGACCTGACGGCGCTCGAAGCGGCGATGACCGACAACACCGTGGCCGTGCTGCTCGAGCCGATCCAGGGCGAGGCGGGCGTCCTGGTGCCTCCGGCCGGGTACCTGGCCGGCGTACGGGAGTTGACCCGCGAGCGGAACGTGCTGTTCGTCGCGGACGAGATCCAGTCGGGCCTCGGCCGTACGGGCCGGACGTTCGCCTGCGAGCACGAGGGCGTCGTCCCGGACATGTACGTCCTGGGCAAGGCGCTCGGCGGCGGCGTGGTGCCGGTGTCCGCCGTTGTCGCGTCGGCCGAGGTGCTGGGGGTGTACGGGCCGGGCGAGCACGGTTCGACGTTCGGCGGCAACCCGCTGGCCTGCGCGGTGGGCCTGGAGGTCATCGCGATGCTGCGCACCGGCGAGTTCCAGCAGCGCGCCACCGAACTCGGCGACCACCTGCACCAGCAGCTGGGGCTGATGGTGGGCGGCGGCGCGGTCGAGGCGGTGCGCGGGCGCGGACTGTGGGCGGGCATCGACATCACCCCGTCGCGCGGCACCGGCCGGGAGATCTCCGAGAAGCTGATGGACCGGGGCGTCCTGGTGAAGGACACGCACGGCTCGACGATCCGGATCGCCCCGCCGCTGGTGATCAGCAAGGAGGACCTGGACTGGGGCCTCGACCAGCTCGGCGCGGTCCTGGCCGGCTAGGGAGCGTGCGGCGTCGCGTCCGCCGGGGCGGCGGCGGACGCGACGGCGTGACCGCCTCGGGCCGGGGCCGTCAGAGGATGACGTGGGGCAGGAACCGGGCGTACTCGTCCGTGATCAGGCCCGACGACTCCCGGATGCCGAGCCCCGCCGCCTCGCCCTCGACGACCCAGGCGCCGAGCACCACCCGGTTGCCGTCGAAGTCGGGCAGGGGCGCCAACTCCTGGTAGCAGAAACGCTGTCCGTCCTCGGCGGGAGCGGCGGTCGGCTCCCCGCCCGGCGCGTGGACCGTGACGCCCGCGCCCTCGCGGCCGAGCAGCGGCTTGGCGACGTAACCGGGGCCGCCCGGGGCGGCCAGCTCGCGCGGGCCGTCGAGGTGGGCGGCGAGCAGGTTGGGGTGGCCGGGGTAGAGCTCCCAGAGGATCGCCAGCAGCGCCTTGTTGGAGAGCAGCATCTTCCAGGCCGGCTCGATCCACAGGGTGGTGCCGGTGCCGCCGCCGTTGTCGAGGGTGTCCAGCACGTGCGGGCCGAAGCGGTCGGTCGTCAGCCATTCCCAGGGGTAGAGCTTGAAGCAGCTGCGGATGAAGCGCAGCCGGCCGTCGACGAAGCGGCCCGAGAGGCGGTCCCAGCCGATCTGTTCGACGGACAGCGCCTCGGTGGCGAGCCCGGCCTGCTGGGCGGTCTCGCGCAGGTAGGCGACCGTCATCAGGTCCTCGCCGAGCTCGTCGCCGTCCGAGTGGACGAAGTGCACCGGGCCGGGCGGCAGCAGGTGCGCCTGGTTCTTCCACGCGTCGACGAGCCGCTCGTGCAGGGAGTTCCACTGGTCGGCGCCGGGGAAGCGCTCCTCCATCCAGAACCACTGCGGGCTGGCCGCCTCCACCAGCGAGGTCGGCGTGTCGGCGTTGTACTCCAGCATCTTGGCGGGGCCCGTGCCGTCGTACCGGAGGTCGAACCGCCCGTAGACCGAGGGCAGTTCGGCGCGTCGGCGCCAGGAGGCGGCGACGCGCGAGGCGACCCGCGGGTCGGTGATGCCGAGGTCGGCGAAGCGCTCGTGCTCGACGATGTGCGCGGCGGCGGCCAGGCACATGGCGTGCAGTTCCTCGACGACCTCCTCCATCGCCTCCACCTCCGGCAGCGAGAACGAGTAGTACGCGCTCTCGTCCCAGTAAGGCCGCAGCGACCCGTCGGGGAACCGGGTCAGGGGGTAGACGAGGCCCTGCTCCTCGACGGTCTGCTGCCAGCCGGGGCGGGGTTCGATCGTGTGTCGCTTCATGGTGCGTGCCTGCGTGCCCGGGCCCGGGGGCCCTGTCAGCCGCCGCCGGAGCCGGAGGAGCCGAAGCCGCCCCGGTCGACCGCGGACTTGTCGAAACTGCCGTCCGTGACCTTGCCGTCGCTCACCCGGCCGCCGTAGTAGTACCGGCCGGTGCCGTTGCCGTCGTCGCACTCGCGGTCGGGGAGCACTTCCTTGGAGACCCGGTCCACGCACCGCCGGTCCGGCTCCGATCCGCAGGCGGTGAGGGTCGCCGCGAGGACGCCCATGCCGCCGAGCAGGACCGTGCCCGACCTCAGCCTGCGCCGTCGTACCGCCATGTCCCGGCCACTCCCCCGTCGTTCGAACAGACAATCAGGACCGTCCGACAGACTAGAGGGCTCCCCGCCGCCGCAGGAACCGGGTGCGCGATCACCACCCCTCTAGAGTCTGTTTCGTGATGCTTGGGATGGTCTGCGCGCTCTGTTCGGCGGTCTGCATCGGCACGGCCTCCGTGCTCCAGGCCGTCGCGGCCCGCGCCACACCGCCCGGCACGGGCAGCGGGGTCGACGTGACGCTGATGCTGCGGGTCCTGCGCCAGTGGCGGTATCTAGCGGGCCTCGCGCTCGACGCCCTGGGATTCGCGCTCCAGATCGTCGCCCTGCTCACCATCCCGATCTACGCCGTCGAGGCCACCCAGGCCGGCAGCCTCGCCGTCACGGCGGTGGTCGCCGCGCCCGTGCTGAAGGTCCGCCTCAGGGCTTCGGAGTGGACGGCGGTGGCCGTCGTCTGCGCCGGCCTGGCGATGATCGGGCTCTCCGTCGGCGCGGAGGGCGGCAGCGAGGGGCCGTCCGCGCTGCCGTACGCGCTGCTCGGCGCGGCCTTCGCGGTACTGGTCGCGGGCGCCGTGGCGGGCCGCCTGCCCGGCCGGGCGCGGGCCCTGGTGCTCGGATTCGGGGCGGGCACCGGCTTCGGGGTGGTGTCCGTCTCGGTGCGGCTGATCGACGACCTGGCGCCGTCGGCGCTGGTCGCCAACCCGGCCGTGTACGCGCTGCTCCTGGCCGGCGGTACGGCGTTCCTGCTGCTCACGTCGGCGTTCCAGCGCGGCTCGGTGACCACGGCGACGGCGGGCATGGTGGTCGGCGAGACGATCGGCCCGGCCGTGGTGGGCGTCGTGTGGCTCGGCGACCGTACGCGCGAGGGCCTGGCGGTGCCGGCGGCCGTGGGCTTCGCGGTGGCGGTGGCGGGCGCGCTGGCCCTGGCCCGGTTCGGGGAGGCGGCCGCCGACGCGGTGACGGACGAGACGTCCCCGGCCCCGTCCGCCCGGGACTGAGGCCCGCGCCCGGGAACCCACAGTGATGGTTTATCGTTCACCAATACGTGGGACGGAACGCACCGCTGTACGACGGCTCCGCGCCCACCCCCGGAT
>NZ_VBVX01000157.1 GCF_005981925.1 Streptomyces albidochromogenes | reverse complement strand
GGGTGGCGGGGGCGAGCGCCGCGCGGAGCAGGGGCCGGGCCGACTGGGCGGACAGCCTGCTCTCCGGCTCCTTGCGCAGGAGTCCGACGAGGGCCTGCGTCAGGTCCGCGGTGTGCTGCGGGGGCGGCAGTTCGGCGAGCAGGACGGCCTGGAGGGTGCTGGGAGTGGTCTGCCGCCGGAACGGCGACACTCCTTCGACCGCCTGGTAGAGCATGACGCCGAGTGACCAGAGGTCGGATTCGGGTCCGGGGCGGCGGCCGAGGACCCGTTCGGGGGCGATGTACTCGGGGGAGCCGACGAAGCCGCCCGTTTCGGTGAGCTTCTGCTCGCCCTCCAGCTGCGCGATGCCGAAGTCGGTGAGTACCACCCGGTCGTGACCGCCGATCATGACGTTGCCGGGCTTCACGTCGCGGTGCAGTACTCCCGCCGCGTGCGCCGCGTCGAGTGCGCCGAGCACCGCGAGGCCGATCCTGGCCGCTTCCGCCGGGGTCAGCGTGCCTTCGTCCAGAACCTCCGCGAGCGATCTGCCCCGCAGCAGCTCCATCACGATCCAGGGGCTGTCGTTCTCGGTGACCACGTCGTGGATGACCACGACGGAGGGATGGTCGATCCGCGCCGCGGCGCGGGCCTCACGCTGCATGCGCTGACGGGCGGTGTGGCGTTCGGCGGATGTGAAGTGGTCCGGTAGACGGGGTTCCTTGATGGCCACGTCGCGGTCCACCACCTCGTCGCGGGCGCGCCACACCGTGCCCATGCCGCCGGAGCCCAGGCGTTCGAGCAACCGGTAGCGGCCGCCGACCACCCGCCCGGCGCCGGTCTCCGCGCCGCTCGCGGCGGCGGAACCCGAGGAGTCCCCGGGCCGCGTCGGCGGCGCGACCGTCGGGGGCGGCACTTCGGGCACCGCCGACGGCTGGGGCCGCGAAGCGCCGGTCGGCGTCTCGTGGCGCTGCGCCGGCGGCTGAAGTTCGTAACTGGTCGGCTCGTGCCGACCTCCCCCGTTGGTCGTCATGCCCCCCATCATGCACCGGGGGCGCGGGGCAGTTCACCCGGCCGTCCCGCCGCCGTGCCGAACGCCCCTCGTAGCGGCCCGTGGAACCGGCGGCGCGGCCCGGGCGGGCCGCGCGACTTCCCCGTACCACTCCCGGGAAAGCACGAACGCCCGCCTGCCGGTGTCGAGGTCTCGACACCGGCAGGCGGGCGGCTTCGTCACCGCGCCGACGACGCCGGGCGGGTGCCGCCTTCCGTCATCGCCTCCGCTTGCGGCGCACGGCCAGCAGGACGACGACCGCCGCGGCCGCCGCCAGCAGCGGCTTGCGGTTCTTCCGTGCGGCCTGCGCGGTGTGCAGGGCCTTCTCCCGCGCCGGTTCGGGTGTCTTCTCCTGGATCTTGGCCGCGATCGTGTCAGCGGTCTCGGTGAGCTGGGCCTTCGCCTGGGCGGCCTTCTCGCGCACCGGCTCGGGCGTCTTCTCCCTGGCCAGCTGCCCCACTTGGGCGGCCTTCTCACGGACCTGCACCGCGGCCTGTGCGGTCTTCTCGGTCACCTGCTGCTTGACGGCGGCCGTCTTCTCCTGGGCACGGGCCTTGACGTCCGCCTTGGCGGCCAGCGCCTCCACGGTCATGCCCAGCTCTTCGCGGGTGCCCTCCACCTGCTCGCGCAGTTCCTCGGGCGTGGGGGCGGAGCCGTTGTCACGGGACTGGTCGGTCATCGGTGTGCCCTTTCCTTGATCTCGGCCATGTCGGCCTTGACGCTGTCGATGGCCTGCTCGGGTACGGGCGGGGTGGCCTGGCCGACCTGCTTCTTGCCGGCCATCGCCAGGACCGCCGCGGTCAGGAAGAGGACGGCGGTGACGATCAGGGCGGAGGCCCACACCGGCAGCACCAGCGCCAGGGCCGCGATCGCGGTGGCGACCAGCGCCTGGAGCGCGAGGAACGCGACCATCCCGGCGCCGCCGAAGAGGCCACCGCCGACCCCGAACCGTTTGCCCTTCTGTGTCATCTCCGCCTGTGCCAGCCGCAGTTCCTGGCGTATCAGCTGCGAGATCTGCTGCGATGCCTGAGCGACCAGCTCGCCCACGGGCTCCCCGGCGGTGCCGTGCCCGCTGCGATGGTCAGCGGTGCTCATGCCTTGACCTGCCTTCCGTTGGTTCGGACCGTCCCGCCCGGGTACCCCCCACCGGCACGACGACACCCGTCCCTAGTGGTTCGGATGCGCCCCTGCGGCCGGGGTCCGGGGGATCATTCCGCGGCGCGGCGTTCCGCCTCGCTCCACGCGCGGGTGTCCCGCGGCGCCACGTACGGCTCCTCGTCCTCGGGGAGACCACCGACGATCGCCCGTTCGCGCACCATCTCGGCGTCGAACTCCAGCCCGAGCAGGATCGCCACGTTGGTGAGCCACAGCCACACCAGGAAGATGATGACTCCGGCGAGGGTCCCGTACGTCTTGTTGTACGAGCCGAAGTTCGCCACGTACAGCGCGAAGCCCGCGGACGCCGCCAGCCACAGGACCAGGGCCAGGAAGCTGCCCGGGGTGACCCACTTGAAGCCGCGCCCCTTCGCGTTCGGCGCGGCCCAGTACAGGATCGCGATCATGAGGACCACCAGCAGGACCAGGACCGGCCACTTGGCGATTCCCCAGAGCCGCAGCCCGGCGTCGCCGACGCCCAGCGCCGTACCGGCCTGCCGGGCCAGGCCGCCGGTGAACACCACGATCAGCGCACTGGCACAGGCCAGCACCATCAGCACCACCGTGAGTCCCAGCCTGACCGGCAGCACCTTCCACACCGGCCGCCCCTCGGGAATGTCGTACACCGCGTTGGAGGACCGCATGAAGGCCGCCACGTATCCCGACGCCGACCAGAGCGCCGCCAGCAGACCCACCACCGCCATGACGGAGCCGGTGCCGCCGCTGGACTGCAGCTGCTCCACCGCGTCGGCGATCACTTCGCGCGCGGAACCGGGAGCGAGCTTCTGGAGGTTGTCCAGCACCTCCTTCGTCGCCGACTCCCCCGCCACACCCAGCAGCGACACCAGCACCAGCAGCGCCGGGAACAGGGAGAGGACGCCGTAGTAGGTCAGCGCCGCCGCCCGGTCGGCCAGTTCGTCGTCCGTGAGCTCCTTGACCGTCCGCCGCAGAACCGCCCACCACGACTTCTTCGGCATCTCGGCCAACCCGTCGGGGGCGTCCCGCTCCACTTCGGGGTCGGGCCCCACGCCGGTGCCTTCTCCGGCCTCCGCCGTCCGGCTCGTCTCTTCGCTCTTCTTCCCCGACTTCGGTATCCGTGCCATGACAACCGGTTAACCGGCCCGGGCGCGAACAATCCCCCTCGCGGCGACATGTTCCTCCCGGCGGCAGGCGCGCCGGGCGGCCGCGGCCGATTCAGCGGGACTGGAGCGCGTCCAGAGCCACGGCCATGCAGAGGGCGAGCCTGCGGTCGAGCCCCGCGTCCTGTATGCGTACGACGTACCGGTCCCGTATCCCCATCTTGCGCTCGACCGACATCACCGGCTCCGCGTCCCGGGTGAAGTCGAAGTGGTACACGAACGGCACCGGCAGCGGAATCGGCAGTACCGCGTCCGCCACCTCCACGGCACGGCGGGCCAGAGCGACCCCGGCGCTGCGCTCGGTTCCCCGCACCGGCGGCGTGTCGCCCTGGGCCAGGTGCCAAGTGGAGCGCAGCAGGGACGCCTTGGCGTCCTTGCGGAAGTGCCCGAGGGGTTCCCCCTGCGGCCCGCTGACGTCGTAGGTGGCACCGAAGTCCATCACCTGCCGCGCCTTGAAACCGGCGAGCACGGTGGAGCGGTCCTCTCCGGTCCAGAGGGTGACCTGCTCCTTGAGCTTCATACGCTTCTGCTCGGCGAACGCCACGACGTCCCGGCCCGTCTTGTCGGTGACGACGTACCGGTTCACCAGCGCGGTGATCTTCTGCGTCATGAGGAACTCACTGGTCTGCTGCATACGGCCCACCCTAGGCAGCGCGAATGAGCCGTTCGTACGCCGAAAGTCGTGCCGCACGCCGACTTTCGGCGCGCGACCGTGAGGACCACTGCCCACGGCCGGTGCGACTTTCGATGCAGCCGCAGTTCGTCCTCGGTCACGACGAGGGGGAGCCCGGTGCGCCCGACCATGAGGACATGACCGAAACCCTCCCGGCCCCCGCCCCGGCGACCGGCCCCGCCGGTGGCCGCCTCGCGCTGCTCGACGTGCTGCGCGGGGTCGCGATCCTGGGCACGCTGATGACCAACGTATGGATCTTCACGGCTCCCGGCGCCGAGTGGGGGTTCCTGCAGAGCGGGAGTACCGCGAGCGCTCACGGGACCGCGGCGGCGGTCGCCGAGGCGGTGTTCCGGCTGGCGGCGGACGGGAAGTTCCTCTCGCTGCTGACGATCCTGTTCGGCGTCGGTCTGGCGATCCAGTTCGACGCGGCGGCCCGGCGCGGCGTCCCCTGGCCGGGCCGCTACCGGTGGCGGGCGCTGTTCCTGTTCGCCGAGGGAACCCTGCACTTCGTTCTCGTCTTCGCATGGGACGTCCTCATGGGGTACGCGGTGACGTCCCTGCTCGTGGCCTGGCTGCTGACCCGGTCGGAGCGGGCGCGGCGCCGGGTGATGTGGTGGGCGGCCGGGCTGCATCTGGCGTTCATGGGCCTGATCACGGCGGCTCTGGTGGGGGCGGGCCAGGACAGCGGGGGCGGCGTCTCGCGCGAGGTCGTGGACCTGTACGCGCACGGCGGATACCTGGACCAGGTGGCGTTCCGGCTGGAGAACGCGCTCGTCCTGCGTCTGGAACCCGTACTGTCCTTCGGACTTCTGGTCTTCCTCTTCCTGCTCGGGGTGCGGCTGTTCCGGGCCGGCGCGTTCGGCGCGGACGGGACCGGGCGGCGGCTGCGCTCCCGGATGCTGGGGTGGGGCCTGGGGCTGGGTGTCCCGCTCACCGCGGCGACCGGTCTGGCGGGGCAGGACTGGTTCCTGCTGGAGCGCTACTGCGCCGCGCCGCTGGTCGCGGTCGGCTATGTGGGGCTCATCGGTGCCGTCGTGGACCGCGTACGGCGTCCCGGCCCGCTGACCACCGGTCTCACGGCGGTCGGCCGGACGGCCCTGTCGGGTTACGTGCTGCAGAACGTGCTGTGTGTGGTGGTGTCGTACGGCTTCGGGCTCGGCCTTGCGACCCGGCTCACCGGGCCGGGCCGCCCGTGGTGGGTGATGGGACTGTGGGCCGCGGTGTGCGCGGTGCTGATGGTGAGCGCCACGCTGTGGCTGCGGCGCTTCCGGCACGGTCCGCTGGAATCGGTGCAGAGGCGGGTACTGGGCCGCTGAAGCGGACGTACGCCGGCGGGGCGGGCGACCCCGCGCCGCCGAGGGGAGGCGGACCGGGCGCGGTGGCCGCGTGCGGGAATGACGACACGTCCTCTAACGGATGCGCTGCGTGTGCGCCGCCGCGTACCCGCGTACAGGCTCGGGGTGGAATCCCCGCACCGAACAGGAGCTCACGAATGCGCGCACGACAGGTCGTTGCCGGCGTCTCCCTCGCGGCCCTCGCCTCGCTGACTCTCGCCGCCGCCCCGGCCAACGGCGACGACCCCCATCACCAGCTCGACACAGCGGCGGCGGCCAGCGGCGCCTTCCACGCGCCGAAGCTCGCCGTCGCCGCCGGTTTCAAGAAGACGAACGAATGCGTCAGCCACCCCGTTCAGGGCGGCATGGGCTACCACTACGTCGACCCGGACAACATCGGCTCCCTGCACCCCGGGCGCCCGGCGGCCGTGCTGTACGCGCCGGACAAGAAGGGCAAGCGCCAACTGGTGGCGGTGGAGTACATCGTGCCGGACGCCGACCAGAACCCGAAGACCACCAAGGACCGCCCCAAGCTGTTCGGCAAGAAGTTCGACGGCCCGTTCACGGACATCCCGGGCCTGCCCGTGCACTACTCGCTGCACGCCTGGCTGTGGAAGGACAACCCCAGCGGCCTCTTCGCGCCGTACAACCCCCGGGTGAAGTGCCCGTGACCCACCCGGTGGGCTCGCACCCGAGCCGCAGGCCCCGACGTACGCGCGTCGGGGCCTGCGGCCGGTCGCGCGTTCGACAGCGGGCCGGCCACTGGCGTCACCGCCCCGGCCCCTCCCCCAGCACCGCCCGGACCACGTGCCGGGCGTTGTCCGCCATCGCCGGGTTCGTCCCGCGGTAGTGCGGCAGCGCGATCAGCGCCTGTGAGAGCGTCCGCGCCCGGCCGTGGCTCCAGGTCGCGTCGTCCACGCCGAGCGCCTCGCGGAAGACCTCCCTCGCACCGGCCGGCAGCAGGTTCCAGGCGGGGAACAGATCGCAGGCGGGATCACCCCTGCCCACGCACCCGAAGTCGATCACCGAGGTGAGCCGGCCCGCACGGTCCACCAGCAGGTTGCCCGGCATCAGATCGGCATGCAGCCACACCGGTGGCCCGCCCCGGTCCGGAGTCCTCAGCGCGTCCTCCCACACGGCGAGTACGGCGTCGCAGTCCACTCCCTCCTCCGGGATCCCGCGCAGTTCGTCGACCGCCGCCCGGGTCGACGCGTCGAGCGAGGCGAGCGGGCCGCCCCGGTGGGCCGCCGGCCCCCCCGGCAGGGTGATGCTCCGCATGGCCGCCACAAAGCGGGCCAGGTCACCGGCCAGCAGCAGGGGCTCGCGCAACGCGCCCGCCTCGGGGTTCTCCCCCGCCAGCCACCGGTACACCGACCAGGGCCACGGGTAGCCCTCCCCGGGTTCGCCGTGGCCGAGCACCTCCGGGACGGCCGTGGGCAGCCGGGCCGCGAGGCGGGGCAGCCACTCCCGCTCCGTCGACACGTCCTGGACGCCGCCCTCCCGCAGTGGCAGACGTACGACCATGTCGTCGCCCAGCCGGAACATGGCATTCACCGTGCCGCCGGACGGACACCGCTCCACCGCCAGCCCCGCCCACCGCGGGAACTGAGCGGCGATCAGCCGCAGTACGAGGTCGTCGTCGACGGGGCGCGGGCCTGGGGGGTGCGTCTGCCGGTTGCTCATGGGGTGCCATCCGACCGCCGCCCACCAGCGGCCGTCAAACGGTTTCCGGCTCTGCCGCGCGGGCGGGCCCGTCGTCGGGCGCTGGAGCGCGATTGCGCCAGGGGTCCCGGCCGGTACGGTGTCCGGCCGCCGGCCTTCGCCACGCGTTCGGGTGCGGCACACCGCGCCACCCGGAGCGCGGCGCCCCGCTCGCCGCCCCGCGCGGTGTCCGGCCGGGTGGCCGTCGGTCGCGTCGGCCGGTCGCGTCGCGGGCCGGCCGGCCCGCAGCGGCGAACGGGACCGGTCGCGCCGACGGTGAGCGGCGAATGGCGCCCGCCCATTGATCGGCGGAGCGCGATTTACGATCATTCAACGCCCTCCCATTGATCGCGAATAGCGGCACCGGACCGCATGGCCGGCCCGCCTCCGCACTAATGCGCCGCAGCCTCTCGGCGCGGCTGAAAGCATGCCTCTTACGGCCGTCGCGCGGTGGCCGAAAGGGCCTCTTATCGGTATCGCCGGCATCTGCTTCAGTGAGGTCTGTTGCGCGCCCGACAATTGGAGGAGGCTCCATGGCTGAAGTAAGAAAAGTGGTCAGGCCCGCGGTCACCGCGTCGTCCCGGCCCTGCGCGTTCGTATCGCCCGACAAGGGCAACGCTCCGACCATCACCCCGGTGCGGAAGGAAGCCCAGGCTGCCCCTGTCGCTGCTGAGCAGCGCACACAGGACTCGCCCGCCTGAGCCCGACGCACCTCCTAGGCCCCGCCGAAGACGGCTGGGGCTTCTCACGCCGCAGGCGGGACACCCCGCCTGCGGCGGCCGATTGTCCCGTGCCCCCGTCGGATGCTCCGATACGCGATACGCAGGGAGAGGCCCCTTCCATGCCGAATTCGATCTACCAGTCCTCGCGTTACGCCCGTACGCTGCGTTCTGCCGAAGATCGCGATTTCACCGCTTTCGGCGGACGTCTCGGCACGTACGACGGAAGCGAACGCACCATGGCCTTCCATTCCCTGTACGGAAATGCACGGCTGGTCGACCGGGACATTGTGGAACTGCTCAAGGACGCGGCGGACGGCATGACGCTGGAGCAGTTGCGGGAGCGGATCGACGAGGCGTCCCTGCGCGATCTGATCGACGCGCGCTATCTGGTGGAGGCGGGCCGCGACGAGGCCGAGGAGATCGACGCGCTGCTGGAGAGCCGGCAGTCCGTACTCAGCAGCGGCGTCTTCCACTCCTCCATCCAGCTCGTGCTGACGAACGCCTGCAACTTCTCCTGCCAGGGCTGCTTCGCGTACAACTTCGACGGCGGCGTGGAGGAGCGGAACACCTCGGGCGAGAGCGTGAAGCCCGGCCCCGTACTGGTCGAACTGCGCCGGGCGCGGCCGGACACCGGGCCGACGCTGGCCAAGGGCGACTGGAACCACGGTTCCGACAGCGGCCGCAACCCGTCGATGCACATGTCCCTCGAGGTCGCGGAGAAGACCGTCAAGGAGGCCATCGCCCTGCGCAAGGCCAACGGCGGCGGACACCTGACCGTCTCGTTCTTCGGCGGCGAGCCGACGCTGGCGCGGGGCACCATCCTGCATGTGCTGCGTACCTTCGGGGACCGTTACGACGGCGTGTCCCTCTCGTACGACCTGACGAGCAACGGCTCGCGCATCGACGACGAGCTGCTGGCCGCGCTGGCCCGCCACAAGGTGGACACCACGGTCTCCATCGACTACCTGGTGCCCGAGACGGGCGAGTTCCGGGGCGGGCAGCAGCAGCGGACGCCGTGGCCCGTGGTCCGCAAGGCGATCCTGGACATGAAGGCCGCCGGGGTGCCGGTCAGCATCACCACCGTGCTCTCGCAGTTCACTTGGGACAAGTGGGGCACCCCGCTCATCGACTTCGTCGCCGAGGCCGGCCTCGACTCGCTCGACGTGATCGTGTCCTTCCAGGCCAAGGAGTTCTTCGAGCGGCACAGCCCGCACGACGTGGCCCAGCGGCTGCTGCACGCGGTCGACTACGGGCGCGAGCGCGGCGTACAGCTCAGCGGTTACTGGTACCAGACGTTCCAGATGATCATCGACGAGCGCAAGTGGGCCGCGCAGGCCGACTACAAGACCTGCCCGGCGGTGGGCCGCCAGCTGTCCATCGAGCCCAACGGCAGCGTCTTCGCCTGCAAGGCGACCGCCCGCAAGCTCGGCACCATCGACGACTGGCGCGGCATCTTCGCCTCCGACGCCTACCAGGACTACGGCATGCGCGCGTACACCAACGGCCCCGGCTGCCAGGGCTGTGAGCTCCAGGGCACGTGCTCGGGCGGTTCGGCCGGGGCGCTGGAGGAGGAGAACGGGTCCATCCAGCTGATGTCTCCCGGCTACTGCGCCTACATGCGCGAAGTGGTCCAGGGGCTGCTGGAGCGGCACCACGCCCAGACCGCCGCCTTCGCCTGACGGCCCGAGAGAGAGCGGTACGGTTTCGTGGCAACGATCGGAATGCACTTCGGCCATGACGCGGGCGCCGCCCTGACCCAGGCGTCGGGCTACCACGTCATCGAAGCGGAACGGCGCCTGGGCCTGCGCCACGTGTGCGGCGGCAACGAGCGGTTCGCGCGGACCGCCGCCGACTGGCTGGCCGAGCTCCGGGACAGGGCCGACTCACCGGTGACGCGGGTCGCCGTGGCCGACTGGTACACGCCGGTGTGCCGCGTGCTGCCGCCGGCCCTCGTCGACCTGGTCGGCAAGGACGCCTGGTGGGCGCGGCCCGGCGGGAACCTCCTCGACGCCGTCGTCCGCCGGGTGGATCTCGCCGACTGGCCGACGGCGGACGGGCTCGGGGAAGTCGAGCTGACCGTGGTGCGCCACCACTACGCGCACGCCGCCCTCGCCTACTACACGTCCGGCGCCCGCAAGGCGCTGGTGATCGCCCTGGACGGCACCGGCAACTACGCCGAGAACGGCATGGTCTGCCTCGGCGAGGGCGACCGGCTGACCCCCGTGCTGTCCTTCACCAACCGGTCGGGCCCGCGCTTCGGCCTCGTCTACGAGGCGCTGGCCCGGCGCGTCCACGGCAGCCAGTTCGACACCGGCAAGCTGCTGGGTCTTTCGGCGACGGGCGAGACGGACCCCGCGCTGCTCCCGGTGCTGCGCGCCATGCTCGTACCGCAAGGGGCGAGAACCCGCTCACCGGACCTGTACGAGCCCCTGGACGAGGCCGCGCTGGCCGGGACCGCCCTGCGCTACAACGACAGTTGGTGGGAGTACGACCCGGACAGCGGCGGGTACCTCGACGCGGGGCTGGCGGACTCCTCGGACGACGACGTGGTGCACTCGTACGGCTCGGTGTTCCCCGACGAGTTCCGTACGGCGGACGGCCGCCGGACCGAGGTCGGGCACAGCCCCGACGACCGCGTCTGCCGGGACTTGGCCGCCACGCTCCAGGAGGCCGTGGAACGCGATCTGGTGCACCTGGTCACCGGTGTCAGCGCCCGCTTCCCCGGCTACTCCACCCTCTGCTACGCGGGCGGCTGCGCGCTCAACATCACGGCGAACAGCGCCCTGGTGGAGTCGGGACAGTTCACCCGCGTCCACGTCCCCACCTGCTGCGACGACTCCGGCATCGCGCTCGGCGCCGCCCTGGCGGCGGCCGACCCGTCGGAACGCCCCGCTCCGGCGGACGGCCCGGCCGCGTCCCCTCTGGCGTACGCGGGCGGTGCGTTGGCGGTCGCCGACGACGGGGCGCGAAGCTCCGCGCTGCGGGCGGGGCGCGCCGTACAGACCTGGCCCACGCAGGAGGCGTTCGTCGAGGCCGTGGCGCGGCTGCTGGCGGACCGCAAGTGCGTCGCCTGGCTGGAGGGGGGCATGGAGACCGGGCCGCGTGCCCTGGGTCACCGCTCCCTGCTGGTCTCCGCGCACTGGCCCGGCGCCCGCCAGTACGTCTCCCAGACGATCAAGGGGCGGGAGTGGTTCCGCCCGGTGGCGCCGCTGTGTCCCGCCGAGGACGCCGAGCGGTACTTCGCGGGGCCGCTGGACCACACGGACACGATGCTGTTCGCCGTACGCGTCAGGCCGGAGCGGGCCGAACTCCTCGGCGAGGTGCGGCACATCGACGGGACCGCGCGGCTCCAGACGGTACGGGCCGCCACCCACCCCCTCCTGCACGGGCTGTGCCGGGCCGTCGGCGCCCGTACCGGTCTGCCCGTCCTGATCAACACGAGCGCCAACGGGGGCGGCCGACCCATCCTCAACCATCTGGACGACGCCCTGGAGCTGCTGGCCGGCACCGCGCTCGACGCCGTCGTCCTGCCCGAGGAGCGACTGGTGGTGGAGTGAACAGTCGTCACGGTCTCTGCCCGAACCCCTGCTCGAACCGTCGTCCGCCGTGTCCCCGCGGGGAGTTGTCCGAAAGCGTGCTGGTGAAGCCATCCGCCGTATTCGACCATGTGGGGGCGCTTCACCCGTCGGAGGTGCGTC
Organism: Streptomyces albidochromogenes; assembly: GCF_005981925.1. Lineage (GTDB taxonomy): Bacteria > Actinomycetota > Actinomycetes > Streptomycetales > Streptomycetaceae > Streptomyces > Streptomyces albidochromogenes. Next base: position 4,098 of record NZ_VBVX01000157.1, on the reverse strand, counting down.
CGTGAACACAGTCCAGCTGAGGGACATCCACAAAACGCTGAACCTGCGGGTGCTGTCCCCGCAGGACTGGGACCAATGGACCACCCAGGGCTATGTGGTGGTGCGTCGAGCGGTGCCCCAGGACCACGTCGACCGGCTCACGGCCGCGCTGTGGGACTTCCAGGACATGCGGCCGGACGACCCGTCCACCTGGTCCTCGGCCCACACCGGCAACGAGCGGCTGCCCGGGCACAGCGGCCTCGTCGAGATGTACAACCACCAGGCGCAGTGGGACAACCGGCAGACGCCGCGGGTGTATGACGCCTTCGTCGACATCTGGGACCGTACGGACCTGTGGGTGACCATCGACTTCGCCAACGTCAACCCGCCCAACCACGGCTCCCGCGCCTTCGGGGGGTTCGTGCACTGGGACGTGGACACCTCGGCCTACCCGCTCCCGGTGAGCTGCCAGGCGGTGCTGACGCTGACCGAGGGCAACGAGGACATCGGCGGCTTCCAGTGCGTCCCGGAGATCTTCACCGAGTGGGACACCTGGGTGAAGGCACAGCCCGAGGACCGCGACCCCTACACCCCCGACATCACCGGGTACGCCGTCACGACTCCCCGGGTGGACCCGGGCGACCTGATCATCTTCAACAGCCTGCTGCCGCACGGCGTGCACCCGAACGTCTCCCGCGACCGGGTGCGGATGGCGCAGTACATCTCCATGGCCCCCGCCTGGGAGGAGAACGAGCCGCTGCGGGAGGCGCGCGTCCGGTTCTGGCGGGACCGGGTGCCGCCGCACCCGCCGGAGGGCGGACTGCGCAAGGAGGAGCACACCCTGTACGGACCGGCCGAGCTGACCCCGCTCGGGGAACGGCTGCTGGGGCTGCGGAGCTGGCATGAGTGAGCGGCGCCGCCGGCCCGTGCCGCCCGGGACCCGTCGGCGCGCGGGGAGAGGACTTGGCTAGCGCCACCCCCGAGACGTCCGCCGTCCGGCCGGGCCTCGGCCGGCCGTTCCGGTGGCTGTGGGCGTCCACCGCCGCGTCCAACGCGGGCGACGGCGTCACCCGTACCCTGCTGCCCCTGCTGGTGGTCGGCAGCCACCCGGAGCCGGCGGCGGTGGCCGGCCTGACGGCGGTCAACATGCTGCCGTGGCTGCTGTTCGCCCTCCCCGCGGGGGTGCTGGTGGACCGTCTGGACCGCCGGCGCATCGTGCTGTGGAGCAACCTGCTGCGCGCGGCCGTGCTGCTCGGCGCGATGGCGGTGCTCGCCGGGGACCGCCCGCTCGCCGTGCTGTACGTGCTCGCGTTCGTGCTGGGCGTCGCCGAGACGCTGGTCGACACCGCCGCGCCCGCGATGCTGGTGCGCGTCGTCGGATCACGCGACCTGGAGCGGGCCAACGGCCGGCTGTCCGCCGCGCAGATCGTCTTCAACGAGATGGCGGGGCCGCCGGTCGCCGGCCTGCTCGTGGGCGTGGCCGCCACGGCGGCGCTCGCCACCGGCGGTGTGCTGTACGCCATGGCCGCCGTCCTGCTGACGGGGATGGTGACCGCGCGTCGGGAGCGGCCCGAGCCCGCGCCCGGCGTACGTGCGGAGCCGGTCCTCAGCGGGATCCGGGCCGGGCTGCGCTTCGTGCTCGGCCACCGCACGCTCCGGCTGACGCTGGCGGCCAGCGCGCTGTACGGGCTCGTCTTCTCCGCCACGTTCTCGATGCTCGTCCTGCTCAGTCACCGGACGCTGGGACTGGACGCCACCGGTTACGGGCTGCTGCTGGCGGCCGGCTCCCTGGGCGCGGTGGCCGGCAGCTGGCTGGCCCCCAGGCTGGCCGAACGGGTGCCCCCGGTCCGGCTGGCCCGCTGGTCCCTGGTCGCCTCGGGGCTCGCGTACGCCGCCCTGGGGCTGGCCCGCACCCCGGCGCAGGCGGCCGTCGCGCTGCTGTGCAACGGCGGGTTCATGATGGGCTGGAACATCCCCGTCATGTCGCTGCGGCAGCGGCTGACGCCGGAGGAGTTCCAGGGCCGGGTGATGAGCGTGTCCCGGCTCTGCGCCTGGGGCGCCATGCCCGTCGGCGCGACGCTCGGCGGGCTGCTGGCCGAGGCCCTGTCCGTACCGACCGTCTTCGTCATCTGCGGTTGCGCCCTGGCCGCCGGCGCGCTGCTGCTGCTCGCGCCCCTGCGGGCGGACGCTCACGGCGGCCCGCCCGGGCGGTCCGCGCCGCCGGCCCCGCAGGACTCCGACCCCTCGATGAAGGAGTGAACCTTGACCGCAGAGGCCTACGACACCGTGATCGTCGGTGGCGGACCCGCCGGCCTGAACGCCGCCCTGTACCTGGGACGTTCGTGCCGCCGCGTGCTGCTCGTCGACTCGGGTGACGCGCGCAACATGGCGGCCGGCGTCATGCACAACGTCGTCACCAACGACGGGGCGGACATCGCGGACTTCCGCGCGAGGGCGCGGGCCGAACTGGCCGCGTACGACGTGACGTTCCGGGACGACGAGGTGGTCTCGGTGGAGCCCGACGGCGATCACGTGGTGACGACCACCAAGGAGTCCGGCACCTTCCGCAGCCGCACCCTGCTCTACGCGGCCGGCGTGCGCTCCGAGCTGCCACCGGTCCCGGGCCTGGCCGACCTCTGGGGCACGAAGGTGTTCGAGTGTCCCTACTGCCACGCCTGGGAAGTGCGCGGCAAGAGCTTCGGCGTGTATGGCGGCGTCGTGCCCAGTGAGTGCCTGGCGGCCACCCTGACCGTCTGGTCCGACTCCCTCACCTACCTGTCCGACCGGCGTGAACTCCCCGACGACGAGCGGGAGCGGCTGACAGCGGCGGGCATCCCCACCGTCACCGACGGGATCGCCCGCGTCTCGCCGCACCCGGAAGGCGTGGCGGTGGAGCTGGCGGACGGACGGTCGCTGACCTTCGGCGCGCTGTTCCTCCACATGGACACCGAGGCGCGGGTGGAACCCCTGCGCCCCTGGCTGCGCAGCGGCGACCTGGAGTCGGTGCAGACCGACGAGCGCGGGCGCACCGCACTGCCCCGGCTGTACGTCGCCGGGGACCTCGGCAAGAACATGCAGCAGGCCGCCATGGCCGCGGCCAGCGGAGGGCTGGCGGCGATGGCCATCAACTCCGACCTGGTACGGGAGGACCGCCCCGCAGATGGAGCACTACACCTTCGTCCTGGAGGACCAGCCGTACATCGGCTTCTTCCAGTACGGCAACGAGAGCACGCCGGTCCACAGCACCGACGAGCACGGCTTCCGCGTCACCCGGGGCCCGGGGGGCGCCGTCGCCGCGGTCGCCGGCGAACGGCCGCCCGGTCCGGTGCGGCTGCTCGCCGGCAGCTCCGCGACGTTCGGCGTCGGGGCCACCGGTGACGCCGCGACCGTGCCCTCGCGGCTGTGGACGCGGCACGCGCCCCGGCTCCCCTGGCTCAACTTCTCGGGTCAGAGCCACAACTCCGCGCAGGAGCTGATGCTGCTCACCCTGTTCCGGCAGCACCTGCCCGAGGTGGCGGACATCGTGCTGTTCTCCGGCGTCAACAACCTGGTGCTGAGCCGGCTGCCCGAGGAACGCCAGGGCCGTCACGGGGCGTTCTTCGAGTGCGGCGCCGCCCCCGACACCGTGCCGACGCCCCAGGAGCGGATCGACCGGGCCGCCGGGCTCACCGTGCGCCACCTCAGTACGTGGAAACTGTTCGCCGACGCGATGGGCGCGCGGCTGACGTACGTGCTCCAGCCGCTGGCCCCGTGGGTGCGCGAGGAGCCCACCCCGGAGGAGAAGCTGCTCTTCGACGAGCTGGACGACGTGTCCAACTTCCGCCGGCTGCACAACGACATCTCCACCATGGAGGTGGGCCGGAAGTACGCCGAGGTGATCGGCGCCGGATGCGCCGGGTTCGACGTGCCCTTCCTGGACATGAACGCGGCGCTGGCGGAGGCCACCACACCCGACGAATGGCTGTTCATCGACCGGGTCCACTGCACGGACCTGGGTTACGACACCGTCGCCCGGCTGCTCGCCGAGCGCCTCGATCTCGGCTGAGGAGCTGCCATGTCCGTGATCCGGCGTCTCCTGGGCAGGCTGCGGCGCCGGCCGCCCACCGCGCCCCGGCCCCC
>NZ_VBVX01000156.1 GCF_005981925.1 Streptomyces albidochromogenes | reverse complement strand
CTCCCCCGCCTCCGTACCGGCGGGCCCACCGTCCCCCGAGGCCAGCGAGGAGCGCGTGCCGCCCGCCGCCACGGCGCTCGGCGCACCGCCCGCGCCGCGCCGCGCCGCCCTGCGCGCCCGCGCGCCCGAACTCACCGTCGCCGTGCTGCTCCTGGCCGCGCTGGCGCTCTACTGGCTGCCGGTGCGCGGCATCGGCGAGGCCGGTCTGGACCGTATGGGCGGCCTCGGCCTGGTCTCCGTGCTGCCGGGGGCGACGCTGCTGGGCGCCGGGCTGCTCGCGGTGTCGTTCGCCTCGCTGCTGTGGCTGGACCGGCCGAGGACGGTACTGCTGACCGCGGCGCTGCTGGCGACGGTCGTGTCGCTGCACGCGCTGCCCGCCGTACTGGAGGCCGAACCGCGCTTCCCGACCGCCTGGCAGCACCTCGGCTTCCTGGACTACATCGAGCGGACCGGCACGGCGGCGCCCGACCTCGACGCGCGCTGGAGCTGGCCCGGCTTCTTCGCCCTGGCCGCCTTCGTCGCCGAGGCGTGCGGCGTGACGGACATGGCGCCGGTGATCCGGTGGTGGCCGTCGGCCATGCAACTCCTCTACCTCCCGCCGCTGTTCCTGCTGACACGCTCGATGCGGGCGGGCTGGCGCGCCCGGTGGGCGGGCGCGTGGATCTTCGTACTGAGCGGCTGGGTCGGCCAGGACTACTTCTCGCCGCAGGGCTTCACGTACGGGATGTACCTCGCCTTCGTGGCGGTGCTGCTGGTCTGGTTCCGTGAGCCGCGCGTGCTGTGGACCGGGCGGCGCCCGGGCGAGGCCGAGGTGAGGCCGGCCGGGCGGCGCGAGAAGGCGGTGCTGCTGCTGGTGCTGGTCGGGCTGTTCGCCGCCACCGTCCCGGCCCACCAGCTCACGCCGTTCGTGATGCTCGGTGTGCTCGCCGTCCTGGTGGTGGCCGGCCGCTCGACGCTGCGCGGCCTGCCGATGCTGTTCGCCGTCCTGGTCGCGGTCTGGATCGGCTTCTTCGCGGAGCCGTACTGGTCGGGGCACTTCGACGAACTGTTCGGCGGGGTCGGCGGCGTGGGCGGCAATGTGACCTCGTCGGTGTCCGGCCGTATCGAGGGCGGCAGTTCGACGCACAAGCTGGTGCTGTACGTGCGGGTCGCGATGGCCGGCGGTGTGCTGGCCCTCGCGTGCTGGGGCTGGTGGCGGCGGCGCTTCGCCGGCTACAGCGAGCGCTCGCTGCTCGTGCTGGCCTTCGTGCCGTTCCTCGGCTTCGGCATGCAGTCGTACGGCGGCGAGATGGCCCTGCGCGTCTTCATGTTCGCGCTGCCGGGCGCGGCCCTGCTGGCCGGGCTCGCACTGTTCCCCCGGACCGGGGTCACGGCCGCCGAGCGGGAGGCGGACCGCAAGAGCCTCGCGCCGCTGGCCGCGCTGCTGACGGGCCTGGTCCTGATGGGCGGCTTCCTCGTCTCCCGCTGGGGCAACGAGTCCTTCGAGCGGACCCGGGGCGGGGAGGTCGCCGCGATGGAGTTCGTGTACGCGCACGACGACCCGTCGGTGCGGCTGCTGTGGATGAGCGACGACCCGGTCGACGAGGTCACGCCGGCGATCCCGTGGGGCGCGCGGGACATGGAGAAGGTCGGGTACGTTCCGACGCTCGCCCCCAGGGACCCGGTGCTGGTGGCGGGCCTGGTCAAGTCGCTCAAGACCGCGGGGCCGAACGCGTACCTCATGATCAACCGGAGCCAGTCGACGTATCTGCGGCTCGACGCCGGCTACTCGCCCACCTGGGAGAAGCGGCTGACCGCCAGTCTCGACAAGCGGCCGGAGCTGAAGAAGGTCCTGGCGAACGCGGACGTGTCGCTGTACGCGCTGCGCGAGCAGCCCGACGGCCCGGTCGCGCGGCCCGACCCGGGCCCGCCGGGTCCGAAGATCACCTGGACGCCGTGGTCGGTGGTGGGCGCGCTGGCCGCGCTGGCGCTGATCGTGCTGCTGGCGGCGCGGGAGGTCGTACGGGTGGCGGTGGCGCCGGGCGTGCGGCAGTTGCAGTGGCTCCAGAGCACGTTCTGGTTCTCGCTGCCGCTGGTGGCCGTGCTGCTGGCGTCGCTGGTGCAGCGCTTCCTGACGATGTCGTGAGGCGAGCGGGGTGGCCGGGGGCGGCCCCGGCGCGCCGCCCGCCTCACCTCGCGTGCCATCGCACCTCGTACCCGCGCAGGTCGAGCGACGTGCCGTCGACCTTCGCGCGCACGGGCCGGTCGAGGGTGTTCACGACAAGGACGACCTCGTCGTCGGCCAGGACGCGGACGTCGGGCGCGTCCTCGGCCGCGGCGGTCCGCACGGTGTCGTCGTACCGGGTGCCGGGCGGGAACTCCTTCGCGAACCGCGACAGCAGCTTCATCATGGGCAGCGCCCCGCCGCCGTCGCGCAGCTCCGTGGAACGCCACAGACATCCGGCGCACGCGGCGCCCCTGTTCTGCGGATTCCAGTAGAACGCGGTGCTCGCGCCGCCTTTCGCCATCGCCATCAGGCCCGACGCGTGGACGGCGACACGGCGCGGTTCGCTCCAGCCGTGGCGGTCGTCGTCGTCGTCGCCCGGTTCGACGTAGTACTCCGCCCACCACACCGGCAGCCCGTCCGACCGGTCGCCGATCCACTCGCTCACCGCCGTCAGCTTCTCCGTGGCGCCGAACGTGTCGGGCAGCAGCTCGTCGTCGCGGGTGTAGCTGGAGCCGTCCACGACGACGAAGTCTGCGCCCCTCTTGTGCGCGTTCCAGTACGCGTAGGCGTCGAGGACGCGCTGGTCGACGCTGCCCCAGGGCCCCTTGAGCGCGGAGGCGTACGTCGGGTCGCGCGGCTCGTAGCTGTCCATGACGAGGTAGGGGCCGCCGACCAGGTTGGCCTTGTTCACCTTCTTCAGCTCGGCGTGGACCCGGTTGTAGAGCTCGGTGTAGCCCTCGTAGTTCCAGCGCCCGCGCTCGTCGTCGAAGAAGCCCTTGAACTCGTTCCAGACGATGAAGTGGCGTACGTCGGGATAGCGCCTGGCGACGGTGCCGGCGAGCTTCGCGAAGTCGTCGTAGTGCTCGGGCAGGGGCGCGGTCTCCAGTGCCTTCCTGCTCCAGTCGGTGTTGTCCGCCCCCTCCTTGCCGCCCTTCATCCAGTCGGGCGCGCAGCACAGGGTGACGACCGGGGTGCCGCCGGTCCTGCGGATCAGGTCGATCCGGCTGTCCAGCTCGTCGAACCGGTAGCGGCCCGGGGACGGTTCCGGGTTCTCGGCGCCCCATCCCATGATGTGCTGGATCTGCGGCATCGGCTGCGCGGACAGCGTCTCCTCGGCCCGGCGCCGGGCACCGGCGTCGCCCTCGTCGGCGCTGTACTGCGTGTGCGTGAAGCCCCAGCCGAGCTCGGGCTCCGGGTCTCCGCGCGGCGGCACGGGGGTGCCGTGCACCTTGTCGCCGTCCGCGGTGGTGCCCGCGTCACGGCCGCCTCCGGGCCCGTCGGAGTACGTGGCGCACATCGTCAGTACGAGGGCCATCGCGGCCAGGCCCACGCCGATCAGCGCGGTGAGCCGCCACCGCCCTACTGCGGAATCCCATCCATGGCGTCCCATCACGGTCCAGCGTATCGGCGGGGGTTGGCATTCCGGTAGGTATTCAGAGGAACTGGCACGTAACGGCACGCTGCCGCGTGGAAAGGATGAACGTGGGAAACCGGGGTGCAGCAGGCGGCCGTGTGCCGGATCATGGGCGCCATGTCCGCACACCCTGAGGCCGCTCTGCCGATCCGGCTGAACGTCGACGACAGCGATTCGCCGTCGGACGTCGTCGACGCGCTGTTCCTCGGCCGTTTCGCGACGGGCGAGCAGCCGTACTCCCACAGCAAGTCGATCGACCGCGTGAAGCCGGGCGCGACCCTCCTGCCGCCGGCCGCCCGGATCCTGCGCGCCGCCCGCGACGACGACCGCAGTGCGACGCTCGCCGAGGGCGAGGGCTGGACGCTGCTGGTCTCGCGGTGGACCCGGGGCGCGGACGTCACGGTGACGGCCACCACCTCCGAGCTCGCGGAGCGGATCCTCAAGCAGGCGACCGACGGCGTGCGGGACGAGCCCGGACCGCAGCCCGACAACGTCACGATGGGCTTCTGGTACGTCTCCCCGCGCCGCGGCCCGCACCGCACCACGCGCCAGATCTCCGCCGGCACGTGGGAGGAGGTCCGGCCCAACTACACCGCTCCGGTCGCCGAAGCCCTGGACCGGCTGATGAAGGTGACCCCGGACGACATCGCGGGCCGGCTGCTCCTGCTGCACGGGCCGCCGGGAACGGGCAAGACGTCGGCGCTGCGCACGCTCGCGCGCTCGTGGCGCGACTGGTGCCAGGTCGACTGCGTCCTCGACCCGGAGCGGCTGTTCAACGACGTCGGCTACCTGATGGACATCGCGATCGGCGAGGACGACGGCACGGCGAAGGGCCGGTGGCGGCTGCTCCTGCTGGAGGACTGCGACGAGCTGATCAGGGGCGAGGCCAAGCACACGGCGGGCCAGGCCCTTTCGCGCCTGTTGAACCTGACGGACGGTCTGCTGGGCCAGGGGCGCAACGTCCTGGTCGGCGTCACCACCAACGAGGACCTGGAGCGCCTGCACCCGGCGGTGGTGCGACCCGGGCGCTGCATGGCGCGCATCGAGGTCGGGTCGCTGACGCGGGCGGAGGCGTTGGGGTGGCTGGGCCCGGAGGTGCGCGGCCGGGAGGAGGCCGTCGGCCGCGACGGCGCGACGCTGGCGGAGCTGTACGCCCTGCGCCGCGGCACGGGTCCGGCGTCGGTCCCGGCCCAGCCGGGCGGCTCGGACGCGGGGCTGTACCTGTAGCGGCTCGCCCCGGTGGCGGTCGCGGCCCGGGGACTTGGCCGGTGGCCGTCACGGCCGGTGCGGCGCTCGCCCCCGTGACGGTCGCGGCCCGAGGACTCGCCCGGTGGCCGTCGCGGCCGCTGCGGTGCTCGCGGCGCGTGCGGTGCTCGCGGCGTGTGCGGTGCTCGCGGCGTGTGCGGTGTTCGCCTTGCCGAGGAGACGCCCCGGCGGGCCGGAGCATCCGGCCCCTACTCCCCGTACTCCGCTCGCAGCGCGGCCTGCACCGCCGCCAGCGCCTGTGCGCGGCCGAGGCCGAGGCGCCGGGCCCGCTCCGCGTAGCCCGCGGCCGCCGCCGCGGCCTGCCGCTCGGCCGCGTCCCCCGCCGCCGCCACGAACGTCCCGTTCCGCCCCCGCGTCTCGATCACCCCGTCGCTCTCCAGCGCCCGGTACGCCTTCGCGACGGTGTTCGCGGCGAGCCCCAGCTCCTCCGCCAGGCCGCGTACGGTCGGGAGCTTGTAGCCCACCGGCAGGGCGCCGGCGCGGGCCTGTTCCGAGATCTGGGCGCGCAGTTGCTCGTACGGAGCGCTGCCGGAGTCCGCGTCAATGGTGATGTTCAAGGTCACGGCCCGATTGTCCCCCACCGCCGGAAAAGGGGAGGCACCACCGGACGTCCCCCGCGTAACGTGCCGCTCCATGACCTTGCTCGTTCGTGATTTCTCGCCCGCCGACACCGACGCCTGGATCCGGGTGCGCCGGGCCTCGGTCCCCTTCATGGTGACGACCAGGGAGTCGGTGGCCTTCGAGCGGGAGACCGCGCACCCGGACAAGAAGATGCGCATGCTGGTGGCCGAGGAGGACGGCGAGGTCATCGGCACGGCATACGCGGGCATCGCGTACGACAGCGCCGAACCGGGACAGTCCTTCGTCACGCCCCACATCGGTCCCGGCCACCGCCGCCGGGGCGCCGGCGCGCTCCTGCTGCGCGCGGCGGAGGAGCATCTCGGCGCCGAGGGCGCCACGGCCGTCTACGCGTGGGTGCAGGACACGCCGGAGTCCCGCTCCTTCGCGGAGCGGCGCGGCTACCGGCCGACCCGGTCCCTGCACTTCCAGCGCCTCGACCTGGCGAACGGCCGGCTGCCGGGGCGTCCGCCGCTGCCCGCCGGGGTCGAACTCCGTACGGCGGCGGACTTCATGGACGACCCGAGGCCGATGTTCGAGGCCGACGCCGAGGCCACGGCCGACGAGCCGAGCGACATCAGCACCGACTTCACGGACTTCGACGACTGGGTCAACCACACCTGGAACCATCCGCTGCTCGACCACGGCCTCTCCACGGTGGTGATGGCCGAGGGGCGCGTCGCCGCCTTCACCGCGGCCCACACGGACGGCCTCACCCGGTACTGGTCCGGCATGACCGGCACCCTGCGTGCCCAGCGCGGCCGCGGCTTCGCGAAGCTCGCCAAGACCGACTCGCTGCACCGGGCCCGGGCCGCCGGCTACACGGACGCGTTCACGAGCAACGACGCGGACAACCGGCCCATGCTGGCCGTCAACCAGTGGTTCGGTTACGAGATCTGCGCCTCGGAGGTACGCCATGTCCGTGAGCTCGGCTGAGGACGACGGCGCCGTCGAGATCGTGCTCGTCAAGGCCGGCCGTACGAAGATCCGCTACCCGGCGTCCGTCCTCTCCGACGACGGCACGCACCTCGTGGTGCGCGCGCCGTGGGCGGGCGCGGGGGTACGGGACTTCGGCTTCGTCCGGTTCGAGCCGGGCGACGTGTTCACGGAGCACTACTGGCGGGACCGGTGGTACGCCGTCAAGGAGGTCAGAACGGGCGACGGCACGCTGAAGGGCTGGTACTGCGACGTGACGCGCCCGGCGGTCGTCGACGGCGGCCGGGTGGAGGTCGAGGACCTGGACCTCGACCTGTGGGTGCCGGCGGACGGCGGCGAGGTGCTGCGGCTGGACGAGGACGAGTTCGCGGCGAGCGGGCTCGCCGCGCGCGACCCGGATGCGGCGGCCGAGGCGAGCCGCTCGCTCGACGATCTCGAACAGCGCGCCCGGGGCGGGGGCTTCGCCGGTCTGCTCGGCGTCTGAGGCCGCGCGGGAGCGGATCAGCCCGAGGCGCCCACCTCGTCGCGGGGGGCGCCGTCCCCCACCGGGGGCAGGTCGCCGCGCTCGGGCATCCCGCCGCCGCCGATGCCACCGGCGCCGGCGCCCGGGCCGCTCGGCGGGAGCACCTCGTCCAGCTCCTCGTTGTCGGCCCGGTGCGCCTGCTGGGCGGCGCGCCGCAGGGTCGCGCGGTCCACGACCTTCGGGTCGGCGCCGACCCGCACCACGTGCCCGTCGTACGCCCGCGCGTACTCATGGGTGGTGCCCGTCGCGCGGTACCGGAGGTCGCCGTCGCGTTCGCACACGGCGGTCCCGCCTGCCCCGGAGGGGTCCTCCCCCGGCTTCGGGCAGGCCGCACCGTCCAGCTTTCCCCGGTCGACGGAGAGCTGGATCTGTCCGCCGGTGGCGGCCGAGACGTAGGCGGCCGAGAAGCCGTCGTCCCCGATGACGCCGACGGACTGCTCGGCCAGCTCGAACCCCGGCGCCTCGGTCACGTAGATCAGCTCGATCGCCGACTCCCCCGCCCGCGCCCTGAGTTCGGCCGGCGGCGGGCCGTCGGCGCCGTCCGCCGTCTCGGTGCCGCAGGCGCCGAGCACCACCGGGAGCAGCAGGGCGGCGAGCACACCCGGGAGACGTCTCATCCGTACATCCTCTCGTACACGCGTGCGCTCTCAGGCCGGCGGGTCCGTCGCCGGCAGGTGGACCGCCCGTCGCACACCCTGTGCGTCGTGGACGATCGCGTCGCCGTCCTCGTGCCAGTGGAGGACGAAGCGCTCGCCGGCCCGGTAGGCGTCGAGACCGGCCCGGCAGTAGGCGACCATGTCCGCGGGCAGCGCGTGCAGCGGGTACCAGGCCAGCCCGGAGCACTTGTCCGGTTCCCGGTTGTACGGTGCGAGGTCCGGCCCGCACTCCGCTGCGAAGAACCAGCCCGTCCTCGGGTTGCCGCGCGGTCCCCGGTGCTGCATGACCAGGGCCACGCGCAGGTCGTCGGGGCTCAGCACGACGCCGATCTCCTCCGCCGCTTCGCGGATCAGCGCGGCCCGTACGTCCTCGCCGTCCTCGACGTGCCCCGAGGGGGCGTGCAGCAGCCCGTCCGCGTACCCGGTGCCGGACCGGCGGGAGAGCAGCACCTCGTCGCCCCGGCGCAGGATGAGGTGCACGTCGACCACTTCGGTGTGGCGGGGGCACCGGGCGGGGAAGGCGACCAGCCCGTACCGTTCGTCGTCGACCGGGCGGCCCCACAGGGCCGCGTCGGCGGACAGGGGTTCGTGCCGTACGTGCGAGGTGAGCGGGGTCAGCGCCGCCAGGAGCTCGGCCGCCGGGATGCCCTCGCCGCCCCACACGCCCTCGATCAGCAGCAGCCGCCCGCCGGGCTTCAGCAGGGAGCACCAGTGGCGCAGCGCCGCCCCGGCGTCGGGGAGCAGCCACAGCACATGACGGGCCATCACGACGTCGAACCGCCGCTCCCCGACCGGTGGCCGGTGGGCGTCGCCGACGAGGATCTCGGCCGGCTTCCCTGCGAGCTTGATCCGCGCCAGATCCACCATGCGCGGCGAGCGGTCCACCCCCGTCACCCGGTGGCCCTCCTCCACCGCCAGGAGCGACAAGCTGCCCGTACCGCAGCCGAGATCGAGCACCTCGGCCGGCCGCCCGTCCGCCGGCAGCCAGGTCCTCATGCGCGCCGCCCACGCCGCGCGCACGGTGGGGTCGAGCAGGCCGTGGTCCGGCTCCCGGTCGAAGGAGTCGGCGGTGGCGTCCCAGTCGGTCCTCGTCATGGTTCCGATCGTCGCAGCCGCCACTGACAGTCGCGCTCACGCCGGCAGCCGCTTGCGGTAGTGGACGCGGTCGTACTCGCCCTCCACCCGCCGCTCCACCCGCTCGTAGCCGTAACGGGCGTACATGCTCTGGTTCTCCCACATCTTCGCGTTCGTCAGCAGCCGCACCTCGGGCAGGCCGAGCGAGCGCGCGTGCGTCTCGACGAAGGCGAGCAGACGGCGGCCCGTGCCGGTGCCCTGGGCGTCGGGGTGGACGGCGACGGAGTCCACCCAGAGGTGGTCCGTGTGCGCGACGAGCACCAGGACCCCCACGACGGGCTCGCCGGTGACGAACACCAGCCCCGCCGCGACGTTCGCGCCGTGATCGGCCTCCATGGGGCCCGGTACGACGCCGATACGCTCGATGTAGTGGTGGTAGGCCGCGTCGGTCACGGCCTTCACCCTCGGTACGTCGGCGGGGGTGGCGGGGCGGATGGTCGCGTCGGTCATGCCGACACGTTACGACGGCGTCGCGTCACCGCCTTCTTCAGCCAGGGCCAGGCCAGCAGGACCGCGATGACGGCGTAGACCGTCACCGAGAAGGGAGTGTCGACCAGTCCGGTCGCGCTGCCGTCGCTGATCTGGAGCGCTCTGCGCAGTTGCTGTTCGGCGGCCGGGCCGAGGATGACGCCGATCACGGCCGGCAGCACCGGCAGCCCGTACCGCCGCATGCCGAACCCGATGAGGCCGATGACCAGCAGGATCACCAGGTCGAGCGCCTCGCCTCCCACGGCGTACGCGCCGACCGCCGCGAAGAAGAGGATCCCCGCGTAGAGGTACGGGCGCGGGACGCGCAGCAGCTTCGCCCACAGCGGCGCCAGCGGCAGGTTGAGCAGGAGCAGCAGCACCATGCCGACGAAGAGCGAGGCGATCAGGCCCCACACCAGGTCGGGTTCGCGCTCGAAGAGCAGGGGGCCGGGCTGGATGCCGTACTGCTGGAAGGCGGCCAGCATGACGGCGGCGACGGCCGTCGTCGGCAGGCCGAGCGTCAGCATCGAGACGAGGGTGCCGGCCGCGGAGGCGGAGGCGGCCGACTCCGGTCCCGCCACGCCCTCGATCGCGCCCTTTCCGAACTCCTCCTTGTGCGGGGACAGGCGCTTCTCGGTGACGTACGAGAGGAACGTCGGGATCTCCGCGCCGCCGGCCGGTACGGCGCCGAACGGGAAGCCGATGAGGGGCCCGCGCAGCCAGGGCTTCCAGGTGCGCCGCACGTCCTGTCCGCCGAGCCAGGGGCGGCCGACCGGGATGGGTTCGGGCCCACCGCGCCGCAGGTGGGCGGCGACCCACAGGGCCTCGCCGATCGCGAAGAGGCCGACCGCGACGATCACGACGTCGATGCCGTCGGCGAGCTGGAGGGAGCCGAAGGTCAGGCGCTGCTGGCCGGTCATGTGGTCGAGGCCGACGAGTCCGATGGTGAGGCCGATGAGCAGCGACGCCGCGCCCCTGACGCGGGACGAGCCGAGTACGGACGTCACGGCGATGAAGGCGAGCACCATGAGGGCGAAGTAGTCGGGCGCGCCGATGTCCACGGCCAGTGAGGCGACGGTCGGGGCGAGCACCACCAGCAGGATCGTGCCGATCATGCCGCCCGCGAAGTGGCCGACGGCGGCGGCCGCCAGCGCCTGCGCGCCGCGTCCCGCCTTCGCCATCGGGTTGCCTTCGATGGCAGCGACCACCGCCGCGCTCTCGCCGGGGGTGTTGAGGAGGATCGAGGTGGTGGAGCCGCCGAACATGGCGCCGTAGTAGATGCCCGCGAACATGATGAACGCGCCGGTGGGCTCCAGCCCGTACGTCACGGGGAGCAGCAGGGCGACGGCCATCGCGGGGCCGATGCCGGGCAGGACGCCGATGGCGGTGCCGAGCAGGACGCCGATCGCGGCCCAGAGCAGGTTGACCGGGGTGAGGGCCGTACCGAAGCCGTCGAGAAGGGAGTTGAGGGAGTCCATGACTCAGAGCACCTCCATCAGGGGGCCACCGGGGAGCGGGACTCCGAGCAGGTTGTCGAAGACGAAGAAGGTGAGGAGGGAGAGGCCGGCGGCGATGAGCGGGTCGCGGTCGTAGTGGCGGCTGCCCAGCGCGTACGCCGATCCCCAGAAGAGCAGGGCTCCGGAGACGGGGAAGCCGAGCGGGCCGATGAGGACCGCGTTGCCGAGGAAGACGCCGGCGAGGAGCAGCACCGTACGCCAGTCGCCGGGCTCGCTGAGGTCGATGTCCTCGCCGCCCTCGGCCTCGCCCCGGCCGCCGCGCAGGACGTCGACGGTGAGGAGTACGGCGACGAGCAGCAGGCCGGTCCCGACGACGACCGGGACCGTCCGGGGGCCGACGGGGCCGCGCTGGGTGAGGCCGACGTCCATGGTGAGGGCGTCGGTGAGCACGAGGACGCCGAGCAGCAGCAGCATCGCGCCGACGCCGATCTCGGAGTGCTCGCGCAGCCAGGACCGGGGTGTGCGGGCCTCGGCCGGGGTGGGGTTTCCGGTGGTCACAGCCCCAGCTCCTTCAGCACGGCGTCCACGCGCTTGTCCTGCTCGTCCAGGAAGTCGCCGAACGCACTCCCGGTCAGGAACGCGTCGTCCCAGCCGTTCTTCCTCATCGACTCCCGCCATTCGGGCGAGTCGTGGAGCTTCTCGACGAGCGTGACGAGCTTGTCGCGTTCGGCGTCGGTGAGGCCGGGCGGCGCCACGATGCCACGCCAGTTGGTGAACTCGGTGTCGAGGCCCGACTCGCGCAGGGTGGGGGCGTCGAGGCCCCTGACGCGCTCGGGTCCGGTGACGGCGAGCAGGCGCAGCTCGCCCGACTCGATCTGGTCGAGGTACTCGCCGACGCCCGAGACGCCGAAGGCGACCTTGTTGCCGAGGATGGACGCGAGCAGTTCGCCGCCGCCGTCGAACGGGACGTAGTTGACGGACTTCGGCTCGATGCCGGCGGCCTGCGCCATCAGCATGGGGGCGAGGTGGTCGGGCCCGCCGGGTGAGGAGCCGCCGCCGACGGGGAGCCTGGCGGGGTCCTTCCGCCATGCGGCGACGAGGTCGTCGATGGTCTTGTACGGGGAGTCCTTGGCGACGACGACGATGTCCTGCTCCTCGGTGAGCCGGGCGATCGGGGTCGTGTCACCGAGGGTCTTCGGCGACTTGTTGGTGTGTACGGCTCCGACGACGCCGAGGCCCATCGACATGGCGAGCCTGCCGTTGCCGTGTTCGCCGACGAGCCGGGTGAGGCCGACGGTGCCGCCGGCGCCCGGCAGGTTGAACACCTCGATGTTGTGGGTGAGGCCGGCGTCCTCGGCGTTCTTCGCGGCCGTACGGGCCGTGATGTCGTAGCCGCCGCCGGGTGTGTTGGGAACCATGAAGCGCAGGCCGGGGATCTGCGTGCCGGTGTCGGCGCCGCTGCCCGTGGTGAGCAGCGGCGGCCCCACCAGTACCAGCAGTGCCGCCCCGAGCAGGGCGAGGGGAGTGCGCACGCGCACCTGTGCCACCACCTGTCGTGTGAGCTGGGGTTTCACGGGAAGTTGTGAAGTGGCCCACATGTTGCCCGCGCGTGCACAAGCTGTCTCCCTTCCGCAATCAACGGACGTTGTGGTCGTTGTGGTCGCGCCCTAGCCTTGCGCGGTGACCAAGGTGCTGGTGGTGGACGACGACTTCATGGTCGCCAAGCTGCACAGCCGCTGTGTGTCCGCGATGGACGGGTTCACCGTCGTCGCGGTGGCGCACAGCGGCGCCGAGGCGCTGCGCGCGGCCGAGCGGCTGCGTCCCGATCTGGTCCTCCTCGACGTGTACCTGCCGGACATGGACGGGATCGGGGTCCTGCGCGAGCTGCGCGCGGCGGAGGAGCGGCACGCCACCGGGCACACCGTGGACGCCCTGTTCATCACGGCGGCCCGCGACGCGGAGATCATCCGGGCGGCGCTGCGGGCGGGCGCCCTGCACTACCTGATCAAGCCGTTCAACCAGGCGGCGCTGCAGGAGCAGTTGCGGCACGTGGCGTCGATGCGCGCCCGCTTCGACGAGCTCGCCGAGCAGGGCGAGGCGCGCCAGGCCGACGTCGACCGGATCTTCGGGACCCGCCCGCCGGGCTCGCGCGAGCTGCCCAAGGGCCTCGCGGCGCACACGGCGGAGCTGGTGGAGCGCACGTTGCGCGAGCACCCGGGGGGCCTGTCCGCCTCCGAGTGCGCCGAGGCCGGGTCGCTGTCCCGCGTGAGCACCCGCCGCTACCTGGAGTACTTCGCCGCCACGGGCCGCGCCGAGGTGACGCTGCGGTACGGCGGGACGGGCCGCCCGGAGCGCCGCTACCGGTGGGTCGGCTGACGCGGGACCGGGGTCGTTCTTAACGATCGCTGAGTGGCTCCTTAAAGGCACCATAAGGATCGCCGTTCCCTGCCCTCAGCAGGGGTTTTCGCCGATGCCTGGGGCTAGCGTGCTGATCGCCGGGGCGGGGTTCAGTCCGTCGGCGCCGCTGGTCTCGGGGGGCCGCGCCGCCGGACTCGATCCCCGTCCCCGTGCCCCGCATGCTTCCCACCGCAAGGAGAACGTCCCGATGACCGCTCGTCGCCGTCGTACCGCAGCCTCCGTCGCCGCCCTCGGTCTCGCACCGCTGGCGCTGACCGCCCTGACCGCCGCTCCGGCCGCCGCCCACGGATCGATGACCGACCCGGTCTCCCGGGTGTCGGCCTGTTACGCGCAGGGCCCGGAGAGCCCCGACTCGGCGGCGTGCAAGGCGGCGGTCGCGGCCAGCGGCGCGCAGGCGTTCTACGACTGGAACGCGGTGAACATCGCGAACGCGGCCGGGAAGCACCAGCAGTTGATCCCGGACGGCGAACTGTGCAGCGCGGGCAACGACAAGTACAAGGGGCTGGACCTGCCGCGCGCCGACTGGCCCGCCTCCTCGCTCGCCGCGGGCAAGCACACCTTCCGCTACAAGGGCACCGCCCCGCACAAGGGCTCGTTCGAGCTGTACATCACCAAGGACGGGTACGACCCGGCGAAGCCGCTGAAGTGGTCCGACCTGGAGGCCGAGCCCTTCGTGAGCGTCACGGACCCCCGCATGGAGAACGGTGACTACGTGTTCGACGGCACCGTGCCGGGCAAGTCGGGCCGTCACCTCGTCTACAGCGTCTGGCAGCGCTCGGACAGCCCCGAGGCCTTCTACACCTGCTCCGACGTGGTGTTCGGCAAGGACACCGGCGGCGGCTCGGGCGCCGCCCCCGCCCCGGTCGCGTCCGCGCCCAGCGAGCAGGACATCGCGGACGGCGCCGACGAGTCGTCCGTGGAGCACGGCGGCCACGGCGACGACGACCACGAGACCGGCGCCGGGGAGACCGCCCCGGCCACCGGCCGGGACGACGGCCGGCCCGCCGGCGACGAGGCGGCCGAGCCCGCCGCCGGGAAGCCGTCCGAGGAGCCCGGCGTCAACGCGCCGGAGGCCAAGAGCGACGCCACGCGGCCGGTCACCCCGGCCGCCGGTGAGAACCTGGCCGAGACGGGCGGGGACAGCACCACGCCGTACATCGCGATCGGCGGCGCCGCCGCGCTCGCCGTCGGCGCCGCGGTGATGTTCGGCTCGGTCCGCCGCAGGGCCGCCCGCCGCTGACCGGGCCCCTACGACCGCTGCCGCCCCCACCTCGTTTCCCGGGTGGGGGCGGCAGCCCCGTGCTCAGCCGAGGGCAGACGCGCAGGTGGTGGGGGTGGCCCGGCCCGGGTCGAGGGCGTTGGCCACCTCGTGGAACGCGATCCGGTCGATCAGGCCGATCGCCACGTGCTCGGAGAGGTCGACGGGGCACAGGTCCTGGAGCAGGACGTTCAGTACGCCGGGACCGTCCAGGAACTGCGAGCGGTACGGGGTGACCACCTCGTCGTACCGGGTCGCGATGACCGTGTACCGCACGCCGGGAACGGTGTCGCCGCCCGCGTTGAGCTTGGTCAGGAAGGCGGACCCGGCGACCTGGTCGGCGAGGGAGGGGGTCTTGGTGGTCAGCAGGTGGCCGACGCCGGGGAAGTACGGCAGGAGGTTGGTGAGGCCGAGGAGCGTCGTGCCGTGGTTGTCGGGCGCGATGCCGACGAGGGCGTTCACCTCGTCCGCCCCGCCGAGGAACTTGAGGTAGTGACGCGGCATCATGCCGCCCTGGGAGTGGCCCACGAGATCGGCCTCGGGGGCGCCGGTGGCGGCGAGCACCTTGTCGACGAAGGTGTCCAGCTGTTGCGCCGACTTGTCGATGGGGCCGAGGCCGTGGAAGAAGGGCACGTCGGGGAGTTGCCCGTAGTCGAGGGAGAAGACGCAGTAGCCGCGTTTGACCAGGTACGGGGCGAGGCCGAGCCAGTTGTCGACGGAGTTGCCGAAGGTGCCGTGGACGAGGACCACCGGGCGGGGGTGGGTGCTGGACGGCTTGCAGGAGTAGTTGTTCCATCCGCTGGTGGGGGCGGCGGACGCGGTGCTCGCCGTGGCGGTGGTGGTGAGGCCGAGGATGACGGCGAGGGCGAGGAGCAGGGCGGCGGCCGGTCTGAGGGCGTGCTTCCAGGGCAGCATCGGGTGATCTCCTTGCGGCTCAAGGGGAAAGGGCGGCGTGATCCGGATCACACTGATGCCGTGCTGCGGCTAAATTACGCGCGAGTAGGTGAGGAGTGAAGTGACGCGTAGGTAAAAGTTGACGAAGAGTCAACCAGCGGGGTACGGCGGACGCCTGAGCCGCTCGCCGCCGGCCGGGCCGCGTCGAGCCGCCGTCGCACGGCGGGGCGCAGCCCTCCACCGACGCGGCCGTCAGTCACCACCGGAACGCGACCCCGCGCCGGCCCACCCGGCGAACCGCCGGGCACGAC
>NZ_VBVX01000155.1 GCF_005981925.1 Streptomyces albidochromogenes | reverse complement strand
CTCCACGGTTTTCGCCGACTTCGTGTCCGCTGGGAACGACGCGACGACATCCATGAAGCCTTCCTCGGCCTCGCCACCTGTCTCATCACCCACCGACACGTCCAACGCCTTTGTTAGGGCCTCTTAGAGCCAGCGGCTGACAACAGCTTGATCGTCGCTCACCGGTCTTGCCGCCGGGTTGGCGTTCAGGACGGCAAGCTCGAGTGGACCCTTGTCCCGGCTCACCAAGCTGCTGGGTCCGGACGCTGCAGCCGCCCACTCGACACTGAAGCGCTCAGTCGCAATCACCCGATCGGTGGCCAACTCGAAGAAGCCCATTGTTTGGCGTCTGCGGTTCGGCATCGGAGCTTTCGTCCACGTCTCGACCCAGCCGCGGCAGAGAGGTTCGGCGAGTACGGTTTGGCTCACACGAACGTGGCTCTGGCAAGGTCTTGGTAGTCGGGGGTCATCTCGGTGACATGGGACCGGTCCGCGCTTTGGCGGAGGTGGGTGATCAGGACGACACGGTGGCGGAGGATTGAAACGCCGGCGCGGCCATCTATGAGGCGTTTCTGCAGCTTGACATCGGTGATGCGGCCTTGGCGCACCCTGGAGTTGTAGAGGGTAGCGATGCCTCGGGCGACGGCATGCCGGCCTTCGCGCGGGGCTCCCGCGAGGCTGGCAAGAGGGGGCAATCGCCAGGGCGTGGTCGTATTGGCGTGGTCCGGACCCCAACTCGCGGTGGGGGCCATTCTGCTGCGGGCCGTTGATCACTGCATTGAGCGTTGGATGCGGCAAGATTGGCGTGCGTATTGAGTGACCGGAGGGCGCTCTGGGCAGGACCGGATGCGGGGGATAGGGTTTACGGAACGCGTCGAGTACGGCGCGGGGTGTGCCGGGAAGACTGGTCGGCGATGTTGTGGGGCCGTGTGCCCGTTTAGTCGCTGATGCCCCGGAGGTTTCACTGTCATGGCCGCTGCCCCACCTTCGGGGACGCTGTTGGTCGGTACGGTTCTTCTGTCGCAACGTCAGGTGACAGCACGAGCCCCGTGCTTCGACCATCACAGCAGCGCTTTCGCTGGAGCGGGCCGGCCCGAGAAGGTGAAGACAGCCATCGGTGAGCTCCGCGGCCCCTGGAAGTGCGTGGCGCGAGTGGGCCTTGGCCAGCAGCCGCAAGGCTGTGACCGTCGGAGCCAGCATGGCCTTGGCCACCGTCCTGCTGGGCTGGCGCCATGCCGGAATGGCCGTGGTGGCCTGGGGCTTGCTCGTCGGGGCGCTCACCGCTCACTTGGTCCACCACAACCGTTCATGAACCCATGCCGACGGTCGTCCCGCAGAGGAGTAAGCATGCCTGAGCGATGCGGTGACCCTCGCGACGCAACGGACCGAAGCCCCCGCAGCCCTCATCCGATGACCCGGCTCATCTGGTCGCTCGCTGTCTGGTGGCTGCTGATCGCCATGACTCTGTGGGTCGTTGGCAAGATTGCCGACCAGCCCGCTTCTCTCCCGGCATGCGCCGTTTCTGCAGCACTCCTTGTCGCTGTCGGGGAAGCCGGTGACTGGCTGCGCCGACGCCGCAGTGCCTACTGAAGGCACGCAGAAACAGGCCCTTACAGGACTGACCACAGGCCACGGGCGCCGGCGACAACGACAGCCACTGCTGCTCATGATGCTGATCGTCGCTGTCCTCAAACGGACCAGCATTTCGAGTACGTGGCGATCTGGGCGGCGCAGCGGGCCCGCGGGTGGCACTACCGGCTGATGGTCCTCGCGACCTCGCTGCTGTCCGCCTGGCTCGACAACGTCACGCGACACAGGATGCGTGGCCGCCGAGGCCGCCTGGCGTCTTTCGCTGAACCCACGGGTGATGACCTACCGCCTCGACCGCGTCCACGAGCTCCCGGGCGCCGACCCGGCGACCCCGTCCACCGCTGCACACTGCAGACCGTGGTCGTCGGAGCCCGCCTCCTGGGAAGGCCGGACCAGAAGCTCCAGATCCCAAACGGCATGGGCAACGTGCTGCCCTCGGTTACCCGTCAGCGGCGGCGCACTGGGAGACGGCTGCCCTGGGGGCAGGGGATAGGCAACTCTCGTTTCCCAGACGGATAGTGCAACCTACATGCATGTCTTCCATCCCTCAGCAACAAACCGGCCGAGCCTCACGACAGGGACATATGATCGTGTGCGGCGACGACGCCCTGGCCCATCGTCTGGCAGCCGAGCTGCGGGACGTCTATCGCGAACGGGTCACTCTGGTTACGCCCACCGGGGAGGAGGCCGAGGGGCCTCAGCTGACCGTGGCGGGCCGCAACAGGGCCTCTGTCCTGCTCGGGCGAGTCTCCGCCGTCATGCCCCGTCCGTCCGCGACGGTGAACACGACAGCGCCCTCCGCCCTGCTTGGAGCAGCTGAGCCCAGTGACTCAGTGCTCGCCCTGGCCGGAGTCGGCCAGGCGGCCGCCCTGGCGCTCGTGTACGACGATGATGAGACCAACATTCGCGCTGCCTTGGCGGCACGCCGTCTCAATCCGGCGCTGCGCCTCGTGATCCGACTGTACAACCGTAAACTCGGGCAGCACCTCGAAGAGTTGCTGGACCAGGCGGCTGGAATTGCCCTCCCCGGCATGGACGCTGCCGCGATCGATGCCTCTACGACGGTGCTGTCCGACGCGGATACTGCCGCACCCGCCCTGGCCGCTACCGCGGTCGCCGGAACGAGCAAGATCGTGCATGCCGACGGCCTGCTCCTGCGGGCCGTCGAACGCACCCCGCCCGGCCGCGGCGAAGCGGCTGATCCCGGCCTGTGCACCCTGGCCCTGCTGTCCGCCACAGCGGACGACCCCGCCGGCAGCGAAGGATCGGACAGCAGCGGGGCCGAAGGCCCCGAACTGCTCCCTGACGCGAGCCGTGTCGCCGCCGCCACAGGACGCGGCACAGTAGTCCTGGAGGCAGTCACCCACACAGGCCCCGTGCAGCCGACCGGTCAACGGGCGCGCCGGGGCGTGCCCCTGGCAGAGCTTTTCTCCCGCAGACTGCGCTGGGCCGTGGCCGGCATCGCCGCAGCGGCCATCGCCCTGGCCGCAGCTTCCTCGCTGACCACCGGCCACAGCCCTCTGCATGCCACCTACCTCACCCTTCTCGACATCTTCGCCATCGGAGACCCGGCCGTCGATGAGCCACTCGCGCGCCAGATCCTGCAACTCCTCTCCGGCCTCGTTGGCTTGGCCCTGCTGCCGGTCCTCGTCGCGGCCGGCCTGGAAGCACTCGGCGCCCTGCGCAGCACCTCGGCCCTGCGCCGACCGCCGCGCGGCCTGTCCGGTCACGTCGTGCTGCTCGGACTCGGCAAGGTAGGCACGCGCGTGCTCGCCAGGCTCAGGGACCTGGACATTCCCGTGGTGTGCGTCGAGGAAGACCCCGAAGCACGCGGCATTCCCCTCGCCCGACGCCTGAACGTGCCCACCGTCATGGGCGACGTCACGCAGGAAGGAGTACTCGAAGCAGCGAAGATCCACCGTGCGCACGCCCTGCTCGCTCTCACCAGCTCCGACACCACCAACCTCGAAGCCACTCTCTACGCCCGCACCGTGAGCCCTGACCTGCGAGTCGCTCTACGCCTGTACGACGACGACTTCGCCACCGCCGTCTACCGCACCCTGCGCCTGGCACATCCGGACGCCCTCACCCGCAGCCGCAGCGTCTCCCACCTCGCCGCGCCCGCCTTCGCGGGTGCCATGATGGGCCGCCAGATCCTGGGCGCCATACCGGTCGAGCGCCGAGTACTGCTCTTCGCAGCCCTGACGGTCGCAGGCCTTCCACAGCTCGAAGGGCGCACCATCGCCGAAGCCTTCCGGCCAGGCGGATGGCGCGTCCTGGCTCTGGACACCACCCCACTCGAAGAGCGCCGCCCCGACCTGGCCACCCCGCGTCCCGCCGACGGTGAGCCCCACTCCACCGGCCTCGTCTGGGACCTGCATCCCCACTACGTTCTCCGCGCCGAGGACCGCGTCGTCCTAGCCACGACCCGCCCAGGCCTCGCCCAACTCCTCGGCAGGCTCCGCACCCCTTTGTGACCGCTCAAGTGAACGACAAGGGGGACCCTGAACGTGCGGAACAGACCATGACCTCGGATCGCAACCTGCTCCAGCACAGCGCCGACAAGGAGGCAGGGCCGACGCCGAGGCCTCAAGTCCGGGCCTAAGAGGGCATCTGATCAACGTTCACGCCGGTGTGGGTGGCATGTCCGTTTCGATTCGCCAGGTTGGTGTGGATTCTCCGGTGAGTTGGCGGCTCATTTTGTTAGCCATCGCCCAGTGGATCATCGTTCGAGACCTCTGCGGCAGGGCTTCGTAGTCACGTGCCAGGCGGCGGTGCTGCATCAACCAGCCGAAGGTCCGCTCGATCACCCACCGCTTGGGCAACGGCTGGAAGCCCTTCTCTTTCGATCGCTGCACCACCTCCACGTCGATACCGAGGCGGGCGCCGTGCTGGATGACGCTGGTCTGGTAGCCGCCGTCGGCCCAGACCTTGGTCACGCTCGGATGGGCCGCTGCCAGCTCGGTCAGGACCTGCTTGCCTCCGGCGGAGTCATGGACGGAGGCGGCGGTGACAAGGACGGTCAGGACCAGTCCGAGGGTGTCGGTGATCAGGTGGCGCTTGCGCCCTTTGATCTTCTTCCCGGCATCGATTCCCTGACTGGTCTCGGCGACGTTTCCCGAGGTCTTCACGCTCTGCGCGTCCACCACGGCCGCGGACGGCTCCACCGTTCGGGCATTCGACCGGCGGGTCCTGTCCCGCAACAGATCATGGACCTGCTCGGTGGTCCCGTCCGCCTCCCACTTGGCGAAGTAGTCGTAGACGGTCTTGAACGGCGGGAAGTCGTGCGGCAGGTACTCCCACGGAATCCCGGTGCGGTTGACGTAGAGGATCGCGTTCACGATCTCTCTCAGATCATGCACCCGCGCCGCCGTCCCGGGTCCGCATCGGGCGGCCCGCCAGGCGACGAACACGGGCTCGATCAACGCCCAGCGGGCATCGGAGACGTCACTGCGATACGCGCGTCGACGAGTCACACCCCGACCAACGAGCGCTACAACCTGCAGTCACAAGAACATCCCATAACACCGACAACCCAGATCAGATGCTCTCTAAGGGGATCCACTTTGTCATGTCGCCTCATTCTGCGACAACATGCGCGCAGCGGCGGAGGACGGCGACACATAGGGACTGTCGCAGGACCGGTACGAGCCGCGTGCCGGTGGGCCGCCGTGTCGGGCGTTCAAAGGGATTCTCCGGCTGCGGTGGGAGCGGGGGAGGCGTCTGGGCAGTAGCTGGCGTGGTCTGGCCATTGGTCGGCGCCGGTTTCCGGTTCGTAGAAGCGCAGTTCGCCGCACAGGGTGCACCGTTGGGCTTGGGTGGTTGACGGCAGGCAGTGGAACTCGCGGGCGTCGCCGGACAGTGCGTAGGGCTCGATCATGGGCTGCTGGGTTCCCTCGCAGGCGAGAATGAGGTCCGTCTGACCGCATCCCTTTCGGGTGATGGCGTTCGCACGATGCTGACAGCAGAGGCTCACCGCCCCCGCTCGCTGGCATGGGTGGCGGTCAGGTCGTGGGTTGTGGTGTCGTGCATGAGGTGTTCGAGGGTGGCCAGATCGTTGAGGGCGCCGGTGCCGTCCGGCAGGACGAGCCAGCGCAGGCGTCCGGGTGCGGGCCGCGGCCACGGGGTGGCGATCCAGGCGCCTGCGCCGGCGCAGCGGATTCCGGAGGCGAACCAGCCGGTAGTGGCGCCGGGCGGCACGAAGAACCCGGTGAGCCTGGCGCAGGTGTCGAACAGGACCGGCCCGGGCCGTAGTCGGCATGCCCCTATGGCGCGCAGGAGGGCGAAGCCCAGGCGCTCGGGTGTGATCACGACGTCCCAACGTCGGCCGGCCGGCAGCAGGGCGACGTCCGGCTGGTGACGCCGCCACTGCCGGGCGCAGGCGACCGGATCCCATGCCGCGTCGGCCAGCCACTCCATCGCACTCGTCGTGTTGCCCATACGGACCGCCCCTGCATTCCGGGCCGGTGGAGCGAACAGCCGTGCCCCGACCGGCAGCCGTCACTGCTCGTCACATGCTGTCACCATTTGTTACCGAAAGCGCAAGGGGTCGTTCACGAAAGCCCACCAGAAGAGGCGGTGCCGGCTCATGCCGCCAGGTCACCCGCTCAAGCCCTCGTGCGCACTCTGGCGCCGGATGGGCATGCATCCGGGTTTCGGGGGCAACCGCTGGTCAGGGCGGGCTCCTGCGGTTGTTCCTCCGTCGCTGCAGGAGCCGCCCGTCCTCTTTGTTCGGACGCTTCTGCGGTGTGCATGCGGGTGTGCGAAGAAACGTGCAGAACGGTTGTTACGAAGATCCGGTCCGGTTGGTGGGGTGGCGTGTCGGGTGGCGTGTGGGGTCGCGCGCCGGAGCGCGCAAGCGCTTTCCGTTCATGATTCAACGGGTGGGTGTAGCTGTCAGTGAATGTCAGGCTCACGCCTAACTGTCCATTCATGTGCCGTACATGCGCGTGTTACGGGAATGTCCCCGATTGGTAAGGCGGTGTCAGGCGCACCCCAGCGGCCGGTGCCGGGAGGCCAGAGTTTGGGTCCTCGGCACCGACAGGGGGGCCGAGACCGCACCGCACCACCGGCCCGGTACTGGCTGGTGGTGCACATGATCTGATGGGACATCACTCATGTCTGCTTCTTCCGCCCCGTCGTCTGGCCGCCTCTGTTCTCGCGGCCGGAGCGATCGTTTCCGCCGCCGCACTGCCGGCCATGGCCCACGACCGTGACGGCGACCGGCAGCAGCGCCGCTCGGGCGTCGAGATCAGCGCAGTCCAGGCCAACAGCCCCGGCCCCGACACCCGCTCGAACCGGTCGCTGAACCGCGAGTGGATCGAGATCACCAACAGCCACCGCCGCGCGGTCAACCTGGACGGCTGGACCCTGCGCGACCGTGATGGCAACCGCTACCGCTTCCACGACGTACGCGTCGCCGGCCGTGCGACGGTCCGGATCCACACCAGTGTCGGCCGCGACACCCGCACCGACCTCTACATGGACCGCCGCCACTACCTGTGGGACAACCACTCCGACACCGCCACCCTGCGCAACGACCGCGGTTACACCGTGGACACCGAGTCCTGGGGCCGCGGCGGACACCACCGCGGCTGACCACACCACCCGCACCTGACACGGGTTCCTGGCCACACCAGGGCGGCGCGCCGATGGCGCGCCCCCCTTGTGGCCCACCACGCAAGGACGGTTCCATGCGTCCGACGGCACCGGCGCACGGCCGCCCTGAGCCCAACCGGGGCGGGCTTATATCATCGTGCCGGGGCGTCGGATGTCCGCGTACATCCGCGCTTTGACCCCGGATTCCCCTGGGGTGCGCCATACCGGAGTGATGCCGGAGGTGGCCCATTGCCGCTGCAGGCCGGCCATCACCACGCGGATGGTCTCTTCGTCGGCGGCGGTGATGTCCAGGACTACCAGCCCCGGCTCGCGGATGTGCTGCTCGTCGACCTGTTCCATGCCTGGATTGACGCGCGCCTCGCACGGCTGGTTCGCCGGCTGACGTACGACCACCCGTACGGGCGACGCTGACCGAGATGCCCGCGAAGAGCCGGACGACGTGGAGACGGGCGCCGCTTGTTGAGCCGGCGGCTGGCAGTGGTCCGCCAGCCGCACCCGGCCGCCAGCACCGACGGACTCAAGCCGGACCCGCCCCGCCAAGTGACCGACCACATCAGCCAGACCGGTTCCGACCACCCTTGACCGGCGTGTGCTTCTCCCTCATCCGGGCAGCCGCGAACCCCTATATGTCAGCCCCGTCATTGACGAGCGGGTCGAGGAAGCAGCGAGGACACCGCGATCGGGCGCCGGGCGCCGAGCCCTCCGCTGCTCTTGGTGCGGATACGCTTGGACGTCCCCGCGGCCGAGGTGCGAGATTCGGGGAAGGGGTACAGCCCTCCAGCGGCTGACCCGGCCGCAGTCCGTGAGGGCGGAGCAGCTTCGGTCGGGGAGCCCCGGTGCCCCCGCGCTCGACCCTTCGACCATGCCGTGACCTAACGCTGTGCATAAACGTTCACTTGGCTGCTCGTGAGCGGCGGGGAGTGAGGGGAGCTCTCCAACGCCGAGATCGGTGCGCGGCTGCACCTGGTCGAGGGCACGGTGAGGGCCCGCTTCGGCGCTCCCTCGGCAAACTCGGCGTCCGCAACCGGGTGGAGGCTGCCATCGCCGCCTACGAGGTGGGCCTGATGGGGCGCGGGGGCAGGCCGACCTGCCACTTCTCCTGGCTGTGTTCGTCGGCGATGAACGGCAGGTCCGTCCGCTCTGATATTCGACTACGGTGGTGGAGCTATCACACGTGAACGAAGGACGCATATGGCTCGCCCCTACGACCCCGGACCGAAACAGTTCGTCTTCGCTGTCGGTGACGGCAACGACCAACAGGTCTCCGTGAGCGACCCTCAGGAAGCCTACGTGGCATTCTCTGCGTTCTTCCGTGGTCGAGATTCTGACACCTACACCATCAATGATGAATTGTCGGGGCAGAGTTTGGTACTCATGCCCGGGCAGGGTGTGATCTCCCGGATCAAAGATGGGGACCCGCCTCGGTCGGAGTACCTCCGGGTCGACAGGGGAAATCGCTACCTTCCGAGCGCGATGCTGTTCTTCGAGAACGGATTTGCTGGCCTCCGCCACTTCGGCCAGTGGTTCTTTGACCTCGCCGACCTTGATGCGTCACCGGAGACTCGCGGGGCCGCCCGCGCCGCCACGATCACGACGGAAGCAGCGGCGATCGAAGAAATCGCTCGGATCTGGGGGGATTCGGGCTGCGTGGACCCGAGCGACCAGTTCTATGTGTTCTTCGACTCGCATGGTGTCGACGACGACCGAGCCGAACGAGCCGAACTGCTCAGGTTGATCCAATTCCTCGGTGTCGAACGAGTCGACGCCCCGGCCGAGGCGGCCGGGGGAGAAGTCTGGGTGCGCACCGACACACGCCTCGACGTCGAGTTTGCACGGTGGTTGTGAACAGATGGTGCGAGATGGGGCTGCACCATCGCCGTGATGCCAGCCGGTGCCGTTCCAGGAGAGACTGAGTCCATGAGCGACGTCGTTTTCACGCGCACGAGCGGATGGATCCCGAACGTGATCCGCGAGGACGGCGAGCTGAAGCTGACGCTCGGTGCCGGGGCCGATGCCAACCACGAGCCTCGTACGTTCACGTTCTCGATCAGCGAAGCCCATCTTGCGGTGATCCGGGAGGACCTGGCCAGACACCTGCTGCTGTGGAGTGCGGTCCTTCCGCTGTGCGATGCCGCCGGAACCCGAGGCCGGCTCGACGAGAACGCCGCCGTCGCGCTCCTGGACCCGATCCTCCTCGCCGCGCAGGCGGACGTCGACGCGCTCTTCCAGCGCATCCGGTGGGACAGGGGTCGGCTCATCGCCCACGGGGCCGACATCGATCTGCTCGGGCGCGGCCGGGTATGCGCGGCGATGCGCGCGGCGACAGAGACGCCCGATGGGAAACGGGCTCAGGAGTACCACGCGGGCCGCCGTCGCGCCGAGCGCGGAACCGCACTCGGTCCGCTCGACGCCGCGATTCTGAGGTACACGGGCCAGTACCTGCACGGCGCGACGGTTCCGAGGCGGCTGCCCGATGCCGTCGCCCCCGCGCTACTGCCCGAGGTCATGCGGGTGATCGCCACCGCGGAGCAGGCGTGTGCCGGGATGCGGATCGGCCGCGATCCGCGACGGGGAAACCGCGCCACGGACAAGCGCGACTGGGACCGGATGGAGACGACCGTCGACGCGGCCGTGCGCCGCGCACACCCCGGGCTCGTCGACGACGCGGTGGGTACCGTGAGCTTCCTGATGTGCTCCCAGGCCGCGAACCGCTCCAGGAGCACACCCATGGAGGATGACGAGGAGGCTGCCGGCCACCGCGCCGACCTCGGCGGGAGCGCGAGGAAGACGACCCTGTCGTTCACCGACGACAAGGGCGTCGAGAAGAAGTGGCTAGCGGACGGTCCCCGCACCGCCGCCGCGGAGTTCTGGGAGTTCGTCGGCAACCGCTCTGCCGCGGACAACGAGGTGTTCACCATCGAGGACGAGGAGATGGGCGAAGGGATCCAGCTCCACTTCTACGCGGACTCCATCGCCCGGATCACGACGCTGCGCGAGGGTGAAGGCAGGTCGGATCCGGAGTACCGGGTCGAGTACAGCCTGGTCGACGGGATCGGCGGGTACCGGAAACTGGTGAGCGCCTTCGTCCGCGGCGGCTACGCCGCACTCGAACAGCACGTTCCCTGGATGTCGGACGTCGCCGAGTTCGAGCGCGCGCGTCGGCGGCGCGACGCCCGGTAGTCCCAGCGGGAACCCACGAACGCGCCCTCGGAGGAACCTTCGAAGAGGGGGTACGGGAGCCCGCCCACTTGACATCGCCCGAAGGACCCCGGCTTCGTTCAGCCGTACCGGCCCGTCGCGTGGCACCTGCGCGTGGCGCGGGACGATCGTCTCGCCGGCAGGAACTGGACTGCGAGGGCTGGCCCGCACTGCGTCCCGTGGGTCAGCCCTCCAGCTTCTCGGTCCTCTTGACCGGCTCTCTGCGCTGCGGGACGGTCGGTGCGCGCAACTATGCGCAACCACGTCGCAGGGGAGAATGCCTACCTCCACGACGACACCACGGCCGTGGTGGAGACGCTGACGGCGGAGATCAAGGTGAAGCAACCGCGCGAGCTCGCCGACTACGCCAAGGCGTTCGTCGGCCTCGCGTCTATGGCCGTCTACGGCGAGCCCGCCCGCGCCCTCATCCAGGCCGCGATCGACGCCCTGGAGTGAACTTCCGCAATTGCCCGCAATCTCGTTGAGGAACGGACGGCGGCCTCCGTAGCGTCGAACGACACCGACGCACCCAGCAACGGAGGCGGTGCCCATGAGCGCACCCACACCCGGAACGTTGACCGGGCCGGTGATCGCTGTCCCGATGTGATGGGCGGCGACGGATCCAGTCCCTGGCGCCTGGAAGGCGAAGTCCGTCACCGCAGGACCCGCCGACTTCCGTGGCGAACGGTGAACGTCGCCCCTTCTCTGACCGACGGCCTACTGCGTGCCCCCATCTCAGTTCAGTCCCCTCTGCAGCCCGGGCTTGGTGTCCGCTCTACGACTCGGTGCGTACGCGTTCCCCAGATTGGGTCAGTATCTGCTGAGCGGAGGCGCGAACTGCATGGACTCGGGACTTCGTCGCTAACACGATCGTTGATGATGAAGCCGGGCACGCTCTCTGCTGGAGCCAGTGGTCTCAAATCTGGACTGGTCCTACTTGGTCCACGGTCGCGAGACCAGCACTGAACAGGAGTTTCGCTCTCGGGGTGGATGCCTGTGGAAGCCGCTGAATCAAGATCGGACCCTTCGTAAGGGTAGGTCCCGGGGCTGAGTCATCAGGGACTTTTCAGGGACGTTCAGCTCTGTCGGAGGGACATCCGAGGGCGTTTTCGCAGTACAACCACGGAAGGCTGCGACAGCCCTGAAAGGCCCAAGGCTTTGGGCCCCCGCATCCGCGCCGTTGCTCCGTAGCGCTCCGGCACGGCATCGGGTCGGCTGTACAGGACGAGGCTCTTCGGAGCCGCCCACGGCCCTGACCTCGGGGAACGTGCCCGGCGGGCCCGGCGGCGTGAGCGCCGGGCCCGCGTACGGGTGCTCAGCCGTACGGGTAGAAGCCCGACCCCGTCTTCCGGCCGAGCCGGCCCGCGTCGACCATGCGCTGGAGCAGCGGGGGAGCGGCGTACAGGGGCTCCTTGTACTCGGCGTACAACTGGGCGGTGCTGCGCATCAGGATCAAGGACGAGCAGTCGCACCGGCCCATCGCGTCCTTGCCGTGGGAGTCGGTGCAGCTCCCGCCCCACTGGTACGGCGTGCCGAGCCGACCGAGCGCCCACCGAATTGCCGTCTGAACCTTCGGCGGAGCGTTGGCGGGGATCGTGCCGGCAGCGCGCCGGCCGCGATGTTCCGACGTCGGTCCCGTCCCCGTCCGCCGGACAGCCGCCCGGGGTGCCGGGTGGAGGGCTACCGTCGTCGGCCGAGCCGGACGGCGACGGACTCGGCGACGGGTCGCCGACCTTCTGCAGCAGGGGCTCGCTGGCCCCCTGCAGGGCGGTGGCCAGCGGCTCCCATTTGGCGTACGCCTCGGGGAGGCCCGACTTCTGCACCGCCTGAGCGGCCTGGGAACCTTCTTGAGCCCCTCGTAGAACCTGGTGCCGGCGTGCGCGGGGTCCAGGATCTCGTTCGCCGTGCCCTAGCCCTGCGACGGCCGCTGCTGGAACAAGCCCAAGCTGTCGCGGTCGCCGTAGCTCAGGTTCCGCAGGCCGCTCTCCTGCAGAGCGGTCGCCAGGGCTACGACCTGCCCCGGCCGGGGATGTCCATCGCGACGCCCGTGGCCTGGATGGTCTTGGCGTTGGGCACCTGATCGGCCGGGTCCTCCAGGCCCGGTACGGGGACCGAGCCTTTGTCGCCGCCGTCCAGGATGGCCTTCACCTGCTTGGCGACGGCGGTGAGGATCGGAACGGCCAACAGCAGCGGGCCGGTTGCGCAGAGACCGAGTACGGCTCCGGTGGTCTTCTTCATCGCCGCCGCCGTTCACCGCGGCGGCGGCGGCGGCGGTGCCGGCCGGGTGACGGCGGCGGAGGATCAGGGCGCGGGCGTGTCAGGGCATGCTGCGTCGCAGCGGCCGACACTTGCGGCCTGTGCATGGCAATGCGGCGGGCGGCGAGGTCCCCGGCGGCACGCGCGGCCCGACTCGCGCACTCGGCCACTCGGCCACGGCCACGGACGCCAAGGGCGCGGAGCGGAGCCCGGTCATCGACCGGCTCACCGAGGGCGCGCCGAAGCCGCTAGGGTGAGTCGGCTCAGTTCGCGCTTCGCCTCGCCGAGTTCACGGTCGCGCCCGGTCTTCCTGAAGAGCGCGACGGCCTCGCGGCAGGCTGCAGCGGCCTCGGCCATGCGACCCGCGTCGCGCAAGGTGCGGGCCAGGTCTCGGCAGACGTTGCCCTCGCGGACGGGGAGACCGGCCCCGCGGAAGAGGATACGGGCGCGATCGTAGGCGGCGATGGCTTCCGAGTAGCGGCGCAGGGACCACAGAGCGGTGCCCAGGTTGCGGCTGATACGGCCTTCGCGGTCGTGGTCGCCGGTTCGGCTCATGAGGGCGCGGGCCTGTTCGTTGACGGGGACGGCCTCGTCGTAGCGCCGCAGTCTGTTCAGGGCTACGCCCAGGTTGGCCCAGGCAAGGGCCTCACCCTGCCGGTCGCCGACGCGGGCCGCCGTCTGCCGTGCCATCTCCGCCAGCGGGATCAGCTCGGCGATGCGGCCTCGCGAGTCCAGGTAGCGGTCGAGGAGGCGCGGCAGTTCGATCGTGAGGCCGGGGCGCAGCGTGCTCGCGACGCGGGCGACCACGGGCAGGGTGGCCCATTCGCAGTCCAGCCAGTGCAACGCCGCCTCGCGGTCCGGGAACCCGGGCGCCGACGGGGCGTCCGCGCCGGGGCGCACGTGCGCGATGGCGGCGCGTACCTGGGTCTCGTAGCGCTCGAGAAGCGCGGGCACGGGATCTGCCTGGGGCAACTCGACGGGATTCTCCGCGAGTTCGTAGAGCCAGGCCACGGTGGCGTCGCCCGGCTGTGGGGCGAGGAGTTCGGGCAGGGTCCCCTTGAAGGTGGGCAGCCGGTTGGCGAGGAGATGCCAGAAGCCGGGGCCGGAGCGGCTCGCGGCGTCGGTGAGCAGCTTCGCGCAGGCCGCGTTCCAGGAGCCGCGGTCGGGCGCGTCGGGGGACAGGCCGCTCCCGTAGAGCAGGACCGCGCCGGCGGGGCGTGCCGTTGCCAGTACCGTGCGGTCGTCGAGCACTCCCGTGGAACGGACCTCGTGGATCGTCGATCTCACGATGGCCGGGTTGTAGTGGAGGAGATTGTGGGCCGGGTTGGGGTCCGGCAAGTTGGCGAGGGCCATGCGGGCGGCCTCGGGTCCTTGGCCTGCCAGGTTGCTCAGCGGTTCGGTCGGCAGCGCGCCGAGCAGGGCTGTGGGGATGCCGGGGCGGGCGGCGAGCACCCACAGCACCGACTCCGGCAGCGGCTCGGCGGTGTGCGCCTCGACGAGCCGGGTCCACGGCGTGTCGTCGGCACAGGTCGCGTCGAGTACGAGCTGTGCCTGGACGGGACCGGGGTTCGCGCGCAGTTCGGCCACCAGATCCGTGGCCGCGGGGCGCTCCGGCTGGGCGGCGGCGATCCGGCGGCGTAGGCGCGGATGGGTGCGGGCGAGCCGGTCGACGCGTCCGTCCAGCCCGTACAGCCAGGCGGCCACCGCCGGCTCGCGCTCCCACGCGTACGAGCAGGTGTGCGCCCAGCGGGCGAAGACCCGGCGCGGAGGGACCCCGGCCCGCTCGACCCTGGCCAGGGCGGCGCCGAGGAGCTCGCCGCCCATGCGTACGCCGTTGGGCCGGGTAAACGCTTCGGCCGCCCCCTCCAGGGCCTTGTCGTCGAGGCCGGCGAGGACGGCGGCGAGGACCTTCGGCGGCGCCTGGGCCAGAACACGCAGATCCGGGCTGCGCCGCCGGGAGCCGGGCACCGGTTCGCCGAGGCCGTCGAGGAGTTGGCGCAGGCTGCCCTGATGCCTGGGCAGCCGTTCCGCGGCGGTCCTCCAGGCCGTCGGGTCCTCTTCCAGCGCGGCCCGCAGCTCGGCGCCGACCGTGTCCCAGAACGCGTGCATCTTCTTCACGTGGTTGCGGTCGCAGCGGTCCACGGCTGCCACGAGGCGGTCCAGGCGGGTGGTCGCGCGCACCACCTCGCGGGTCTTGTCCGCGGTCAGCAGAAGGCGCAGCAACGGGACCCGGAGCTGGGAAAGCCGCGGCAGGAGCAAGTGGCGGACCGTGTCGGGCAGTTCGTACGGAGGGGCCAGGGGCGGCGGTGCGTGCCAGCGTGCCGGGGGTCGGCCGGCTGCCGACGGCCGGGCCTTCTGGCGGGCCGCGAGACGGTTGGCGACCTGCGGATGCCAGGGGGTCAGCAGCGCGGCGGTGAGTGCGTCGGGGCAGTCCCGGCGGGCGATCAGGCCACGCGACGGCGTACGGCCGAAGGGTTCCAGCGCGTGAGCGGCTGCCACCGCGTCCCAGTCCACCGGGGCGGCGTCGAGCAGTGCGTCGCAGGCCTCCACGGTGGCTGCCGCGCGCAGGACGGGGATCAGTCGCTCGTCGGGCAGGCGGACGGCGGGAGGTGTGTGTCTCCCTCCGTCCCCCTCGCTTTCGTCGCGCTCGGCGGGGAGGAAGGGCACGGCCGCCGCGGCGAGGCCGGTGGCGGCGAGTTCGGCGGCGGCGCGCGCAGCTTCGGCAGGGGGCAGCAGCGTGGCCGCCCACTGGAGCCGGCTCAGGTGCTCAGCCGCGTCGCTCGCGGTGCGGGTCCGACCGTGCCCACTGGTCGCCGCTGATCGTGTTCTGCCGCTGTTCTCCGCAGGGTTGGCCATCGCCGGATCGTAGCTTTGGTTGCGCGGGACGGCGCAAGCGGCTTTCGCCGTTCGGCACTAGGCGGGAACCGCACGGCCCGGCCACGCCGTCGGAAACGGCACGGGGCTCGGCGGACCGGTGGTGCGCGTTGTTCTTGATCAGGGGCGGGCGACAGAGGCCCGCCGGCGAAGGGAGGGTACGGGGGAATGGGCGGTACGGGGG
>NZ_VBVX01000154.1 GCF_005981925.1 Streptomyces albidochromogenes | reverse complement strand
CCCCGGTGAGCGCGAGGGTGACCAACGTCAGCAGCCAGGCCGGGGCCAGCACCCACAGGGCGAGTGCTGCACCGAGCCCGAACACGGTGGACAGCACGGCGATGATGCCGCGCAGCTTCACCCGCGCATCGCGCTGCCGCGACAGCTTCAGGTACTCCCCCGCATCCTCGGCTCGCACTGCCGCCAGGCGCACCGGCAGTCCCTCAGCGTCCGAGACCCAGCGCCCGGCGGCGCCGACCCAGCGGAAGCCGCCGCGCGGCGCGTAGGCGATGAGCTTTGCCGAGTACACCGGGGTCCTGACCAGGTGGTACAGGCTGGTCTGGCCGTAGTGACCGGCCGCCCATCGGGCGACGGCGGCACGCTGCTTGGCGCTGGTCAGCCAGTCCGGCAGCACCGGGCGGCGGGCCTTGTCCTTGGCCTCGATCACTTCCGCGATCGAGGGCGGGAACTCGTGCTTGGGCGGGTCGACCGGGTCGCCCTCCGACACGTCCGCATCGTTGTCCGGCTGGTCGTCGGGGAGTTCGGCCTCCCACTCGCCAGGCTTCACGTCGCCCGGCGCGGGCGGCTCGCCGTCCGTCTTCTTCCGGAACGGCAGCACGGCCGCCGTTTCCTCGCTGATCTCGCTGCGGTCCGGCTCTTCCGGCTGGTCGATGGTGTGGATCTCGGACACGGTGAGGCTCTCCCTCATGTCGAGTGGGAAGGATCAGGCGGCGTGCTGTTCTTGCGGGTAGGCACAGGTCACGCACATGCCGAGCGAGGTCGGGATGCAGTAACCGGCGTCCGTCCGGCACTGGGGGCAGGTCCGGCGGGCGCGCATCGCCTTGGCGAGCGCGGCAGCGCGGCCCGGCGTCATCGGGCGCACAGGCTTGGCCTGGTCGACGCGGTACAGGTAGGCGACCAGCACCCCGGCCTTACGCCGGCGGGAGCGGCGCATTACCTGCGCCGCGACCGACTGGCCACCGGGCCGTAAGCCGCGGGCCCGGAGCTGACGGCGGGTGGCGTAGCCGTCCGGCGCAAACTTCCAAGGGAACGTCGGGACCCCGTACGTCGTGCCGGTCGGGTCGAAGCACTTGCCGAACGTGGGCGACATCAGGCAGCCACCCCGTCGCCGGGGGCGCGCTCGGCCTTGAGGGTGTCGCGCAATGTTCGACCGTTTGCGGACGATGTGCGGACCGCCTTGCGGATCGCCTCTGCCGTCAGTTCGCCATCCGACCAGTCGGCCGTGACCGACCGGGCCTCATCGAGCAGCTGCTCGGGGGTGCGGGTCGGTCGGGGGGTACGGGCGGACACGGGCACCCGACCAGTCGCCCGGCGTGGGGCCGACTCGACAGCAGCAACCGCGAGAGTCGAAGCCGACTCAACCGGCTCGATGGTCGGCAGCGAATCAGCCGACTCAGGAGCAGGAACTTCGGCCGCCACGGTCGGTGCCTCAGGGGCCGACTCGTGCAGGTCAGACCCCAACCGATTTGCGGTAGCCTGCGGAATTTCATCCCGATCTGTGACCGATACGGGTCGGTGGTGCAGCACTTTCGCCACAAGGTCGGAGCCGAAGTAGATCGACCCGACCGGCAGCGACGTGGCCAGCAGCACGAGCGCCCAGTTCGCGGGCGCCCAGTCGGCCAGTCGACTCCAGTCGACCGCCCGGCCGTGCAGCTCGGGAACGAGCCCGTGCACGTAGTTGAGGACCAGCGAAGCGAGCGTGTACCCGGCCAGCACCCGCAGCGCGAACCGGCGAGCGTCGCCGGTCAGTACGAGCGTGGCGACCAGCGCCAGGGCCATCAAGCCATCGACCACGAACGGGTACAGCGTGGCCGCCGTAGCGTCCGCGCCGGTCGCCGTGGCGACATCCCTCAGGGCGTTCCAGGACACCCGGAAGGCCATGCCGACAACGGCGACCAGGGCGACAACAAGCAGGCCCTTTGCGGTGCGGTTCATGCCGCCACCTCTGAACCGCCCGCAGTGCCACGGCGGCCGGCGCGACGGCCGTTGACCGTGCGGTGAACCGGTGTAGGACCGTCCGCAAGGAAGCGGCCCCCGCCGTTCTGTTTGGCGGCATACATGGCCTCATCTGCCCGCCGCAGCAGCGCGGACAGATCCAGGCCGTTCGAAGCACAGGGGACTGCGCCCACCGACGCACCGACGATGAACTGACGGCCTTCGAAACTGACCGGCACCGCGAGCATGCTGGCCAGCTCATCCGCTTGCCACATCAGTTCGGTACGGCTGCGTACGCGGGTGACAGCGGCGAACTCGTCACCACCGAAGCGGGCCGCGATGCCGTCATTTGTCGGCGCCCAGTGCATGAGCCGCTTCGCCGTGGCGCGGAGCACCGCGTCCCCGGCGGCGTGCCCGTGGGTGTCGTTGATCTGCTTGAAGCGGTCCAGGTCGATCAGGTAGACCGCGCTCTGTCCTTTCGCGATGACCCGCGCGGCGCGCTCGGTGAACGCATCGCGGGTCACGAGACCGGTTAGCGGGTCACGCCGCGCCGCTTCGACTCGGCGGCGCAGGTGCAGGCTGTGAAGCGACCAACCGGCCGCCACCGGCAGCGCGGCAGAGACAGCCGCCAGCGTGTAGCTCATGCCGCTTCCCCCGTTCCGGAGAAGCGGCCGGCCGCGCGAGCCGCGCGCAGGAACGGCACCGTGCGGGTCAGCGCGTCGGCGTACAGCGCGTCCCACGCAGCCACCTCGTCACCGGCCTCCCCCTGGGCGACCAGGTCGGCGATGACCTCACGTGCCACGTCCAGGCGTGCCGCCCGCTCGTCGGGCGACTCGTGGGTAAGCGGACCGCGGAACAGATCGCGGTCGATACCTGCGGGCAGCTCTTCAAAGCCGAGCGCCAGCTCTTCGAACTCCGCCGCATTCGCGGCTTCATGGCTTCCGATGTACGTGCGCATGCGGTGCTCCTGAGTCGGAGGGACTGAGAGGCCGGGCGCTCGGGTCTTTGGCGAGAGACGAGCGCCGGGAAATAGAGCCTGGTTCCAGCTCCCCTCAGCCCTGTACGTACGGAGCAAGCTCCGGACGGGCAGGGGAGGCAACCGGCCGCGGTATCAGCCGCGCAGGTGACCTGACTCCGCGAGTCACCGGCTGTCCCGGTGCGCGTTAGCGACGGATCAGGGAGACGCATAGGGCCTTACCGCCCGTGCCGGTCCAGCACGAGCAGCGCCCAGGTACTTAACTGCCGCATCAGGGCTCCTCTTCTTTCGCTGTTGTCTGGGTGTCGCACTGCAAGGGGGACCTGTGTCCCCACCCTCCGGCCGTTGCTCGCGGTCGCCGGGCCACCTCGCCAGTACGGGCCGAAACCCTGTTCCACCTGGCCTTTAGCGGGATTGCAGCGTCCCCGCCCTCTGCTGTTGAGCAGCCCGAACAGGCCACTCAGGTGTTACTGAGGACCGCGATCGAGTCGAGCTCGATGCAGTACCTCTATTACAGGTACCGCATCGAGCTCCGTCAAGCTTGCCGACGGACTCCCCGGTTCTCGCGCCACAACTTCCTGGCGCACCATCAGAATCGGTGCAGGTGGGGGGCGTTGTTCACCTCGCACGTGGACACCTTGAGGCGATCTCGCTACCGTCAGGAAGTCCCTAGACGTCCCATCGGGGGTTGAGATGTCCAACGAGCGCTTAAGATCGGCCCTCTTGGCGCAGGGCATGACCGTGCAGGACCTGGCGGACGCGATCGAGGTCAATCCGAAGACCGTCGAGCGCTGGATCACCCAAGGAAAAGTTCCGTACCGACGCCATCAGTACGCGACTGCGTCGCTGCTCAAGGTTGATGTGACGACGCTGTGGGAGGACTCCCGCACGGTCGATAGCGCCTCCGACCTGAGCAAGGCTGAGATCGTCACGGTCTACCCGCACCGACACATGGTGCCCGCCGGCCTGTGGCGTGAGATCTACGGGCGCGCCCAGTCCCACATCGACGTTCTCGTCTACTCCGGACTGTGGCTATCGGAGGATCCGCTCTTCCACGACCTGCTCAAGGGGAAGGTGGGGGCGAACGCCCAAGTGCGCATCATGCTGGGGGACCCAGACTGTGCCGCGGTCAAGCAGCGCGGCATAGATGAGGGTCACCAGATCATGGATGGCAAGATTCGCAACGCGCTAATGAACTACCGGCCTTTGTTCGCCAGTCATCCAGATATCGGCTTCCGGCTGCATGACGCGACGCTCTACAACTCGCTGTTCCGAGCGGATGACGAGATGCTCGTGAACACGCACGTCTACGGCATCGGCGCGTACATGGCCCCTGTCTGGCATCTCCGACGGCTGCCAGGCGGCGGACTCTTCGACACCTACGCGAATAGCATCGAACAGACCTGGGGAGGCGCGCGCCAGGTGACAGCCCACGACTTCACGGGAGCTTGAGTATGGGACGCATCGACTACCTTCACGACCCCGACGCCCCGCAGGCCAATTCCGTCGTTCCGTCTGTCGTCGCGTTCGTCCAGAACGACGCGGGCGAAGTGCTGGTGATTCAGCGGTCCGACAACGGACGGTGGGCACTCCCCGGCGGTGGACACGACGTTGGGGAGTCCATCAGCGACACTGTCGTCCGCGAGGTCTGGGAAGAGACCGGCATCAGGGCCGAAGTCATCGACGTGTCCGGGATCTACACCGACCCCGGACACGTGATGCTCTACGACGACGGCGAGGCACGGCAGCAGTTCAGCATCTGCTTCCGGGCGCGGCCCGTCGGCGGCAAGGTGCGTACGAGCGACGAGACGACACAGGTCCGCTGGGTCTCCCCAACGGACCTCACGGAACTCGACATCCATTCCACTATGCGCCTGCGGATCGAGCACGCCATGGACCGAACGCGCACCGCCCCCTACATCGGCTGACGCTTCACCGCGGCAACCCGCTCCAGCACACGGGCGGTACTGGCCAGGATCTCCGGCTCGGCACGGCGAATGAACGTGCCGATCAGGCTGTCAGGCCCGTACCGCCCGGCGATCTCGTTGACGCGGTCCACCGGGTTGGTGGGCATTCCGTCCGGCGTGGTGTTCATGTCGCAGTAGCAGAGCGCGTCATCGAGGTGCGGATGCTCGCGAGGGAAATCCCGCTCCAGCTCGTCCCGCAGGCCGCGCGCTTCCGCTTCCATCCATGCGCACGAGTGGTGCGCAACAAGCCGGATCACCCGCTCGTCTGCGCCGGCCACATCTCGGAGGTACCGGGCACCATCGAGCGGGTGGAAACCGGTCTTGGCAAGGTCCGGCGAGTACCCGATGTCATGGAGCACCGCCGCGGCCTCCAAGAGGTTGGCATCTCCGTCGAGGATCGGCGCGATTGACCGGGCCCGTTCCGCCACCCCGACAGAATGCCGCCACCTACGCGGCAACGGGTCAGCCAGCAGCGACTCCGCCAGCGAATAGGCCCACTCCACCAGTCTCGTCACAGCCACGCTACACACGCCCCTCTCGGCCCGGCCACGCCAGCACAGTCCGGGGCTTCCCT
The DNA here is from genome assembly GCF_005981925.1 of Streptomyces albidochromogenes. Taxonomy (GTDB): domain Bacteria; phylum Actinomycetota; class Actinomycetes; order Streptomycetales; family Streptomycetaceae; genus Streptomyces; species Streptomyces albidochromogenes. Next base: position 10,391 of record NZ_VBVX01000154.1, on the reverse strand, counting down.
TGGCGACTTTCGGAGAGCAATCCGTCAGCCTCGAGCTGACTTAGGGCCTTCCCAACGGTTGGTCGCGAGACTCCGAAGCGGTCCGACAGTGCAGCCGAGCTGAGGAAGGGCTCCCCGATCTCGAGCTTGTCCACCCGGATGACCTCCGCGATGCGATCCGCAAGCGGCCGACGATCTCGCGGTTCATCATCCTCGCGGATCACGCGCCAGCGCCCTCCAGGAACTGGCTCTGCACACCTTTCCTTCTGAAGGACAGCAAAGACCCTCAGCGCTACCCCTCGCGAGACGCCGTGGGTACGCATCAGCTCGGCGGCCGATGGCAGCTCAGTCATCTCAGGGTTCGCATCTAGCTGCGCCCTCAGCGCTTCGGCAATCTTCAGGAAGGTGCCTCGGGGGTTGGGCTGTTGCGACACTCCATCTCCCTCTCTACCCACCTGCTGCCTTCTTCCAGGCCCAGAGTTCACATGGTCCCATCTCAGCTACTGGCCGCAGTACGCGCATCCGTTGCTAGTCACAAACACCCCGTCCGGTCAGCGCAGCAGCCGTACGGGGTGCCGGCATCACTGAGAAGCGGGCACTCATGACGCTGCAGCCCCCACGGTGACCAACGGCTTCACGGCGCCCTTTCCAGGATGCCTGATGGTGGCGACTGTAGGCTTTTTGTAACTGAAGTCGATTTCAGCATAGTCCTTGCGATAGGCCGCCGGAAGCTCATTGTCCGCAATGATCAACTGAAGCTTTCCACGGTTCGCTTCCGCCAAAGTGACCAATCTCCGATAGAGAGCCGCCGAGAGGTCCTTCTCAGTATTCAGAGCCAATCTTGGGCTGTCGATCAGGAGGAAAGCGGGGTAGCTTGTCTCGCGCTCACGCAGTGCCACCGCAAGAAGGGCCGTCCAATAAGCTACCTGGGTAGCAGTCACGATTCCGCCGCCCCTTGAAATCTGACGGAATGGCTTTCCGTTGAGCAGGGGGAGATAGTTAGTCTCATGGATACTCGCCTCTTGCACGCCAGGAATCCGCAGATCTGACACGACCCGATTGAACTCTTTAGAGATCTCCCGAATGAGGTACTTTCGCCTCACATTAAGAGATGCTTCGGATCGCGCAATATCTCCCTGCAGACGCGCTTTCCGCCCTCTGAGGTCCTGCTCCACATCAGCGAGATCAGCAACTCGATCCCACTGCATCAGAATATTTTCGAAATGTTCTTGAGTCGCGCGGGAGGCCGCCAACTTCTCCGTGGCATCACTAAAAGCCTGGAGGCGAGGGCTTACACGGTCGGCAGTCCTGGCATCGATTGTGAGAGCCAAATGGCGAAGCAGTTCCTCACGATCCCTGATCGCATCACGGGTATGCGCGATTTGCTGCGCGAGGAAATCCAGTTGGTGCCGCATCTCGTCAATCTGGTCACCAAGCTGCGATGCCTCATACTGGTCAAGCTCGCCAGTCGAGACGCTCTCGTCTGGCTGGAGGCAAACTCTGCATTGCCCAACAGGCACTGTGCGGTTCTTCAACGACTGCATACACCGCGGGCACGATGTGAACTCGATCTGAGCGAGTCGCTCCCCCGCATCGCGCATTCGATTCAGCCGCGCCAATTCGGCCTGCACACGTCGGATTTCACCAGCATAGTCCTCCTGCTGGCGCGTGAGGGACGTCTCAGTTGCGCGCGCGTCCGCAATGCTTCGCTCAGCTTGATTTAGGAGATCGCGCAGAGTTTGCGTCTCTCGGTCCGATACAGGACTGATACTTTCACGGAGAAGGCCTCGCTGCGCTTCTGCTTGCTCCTGGGCGAGCCGAGCAGCATCAAGGGCCGCCTGGGCATCCTCCCGGCTCTGAGTGTTGCTATCCCTCAGAAACTGAACAACCGTCTTGTGGTGATCCTCTGCCGTATCGATTTCACCATTCAAAACGCTCGCCTGAGACCGCTTCTCCAGCAAGTCGGGATCAGTCAAACCGAAGAGCAACTCGAATACGGCCTTACGCTTGGGTTCCAGATAGGAATCCTGACTCCGCGCAATATCCCGGTTAATCTCTGATTGCGGGATGTAGAGAAACGAAAAGATGTCGGCGAAGGTGATGCGGCTCCCGGCCTTGATGCTGCGACCGCTCTGGGCAGCGGCCCGCATGTCGTCAGGGAGGCCCATACTCGTAAGGAGAAGCGTGTTAAGGCTAGGTTGCGCAGCTCCAACATGATGATCGTGCAAGCGTTCGTTCGCGATCAAATCGGTCACGCGAACCTTCTTCTTCTTTTCCTGGTCAACACTGCGTGCTAGCCGTAGGCGCTGCGCTCCGATACTGACCTCTAGGACGACGTCATTGACGCTTTCCAGCACGACCGGAGCAAGGAGACCGTCGCCGCCTAGACCGTACTTAATGAGTTCAAGCAGCGTCGTCTTTCCTACTCCCGTAGGTCCGGCCAGGACTGTTAGGTCAGAGCTGAACTGGTACGGGACCTGCCCCTCGGTCGTATAGAGGGTGGCACTGTCGATTCGGAACTGCACGGTCATCGAATGACCTCCCGGTGGGGGCGGTCCATAAGGGCAGCCAGGCGCTCATAGATGAGGTCTTTCAGGGTGCTTCCTGTCAGATTCGCCGAGGCCTCTGCTACGGCTAGCGACCGCTCAGCTAGCACAGCCCATATCGAGGAGCGGGAGAGCTCTCCAGCAAGCTTTTTTCCTTGAGCAGTCGGCATAAGAGCCACGCTGCCGCGGCGCCCCTTGGAATATCGAAGGAGACCACGACCGACTAGAGCACCGATGACGGCGTAGTACTTGTCGTCCCACGGTCCATACTTGTATCGGGTCATCGGAGCTTCTACATCTGTGGGCGCTGAGGCCTCTTGGCTTCCCAGGCTGAGGCGGGCATCGTTGGGATCGAGACTATCCAGAACTTGTGGTGCCAGGGCTGGATACCTAAGAAGGAAGTCCAACTTGGCAAGCTTGGTCAGGCCATCGAGCTTTCCGCTGTGGCCCGGCGTCTTAGAGACCGCGCTCACCAGCAACAGCACCCGCGCCTGATGGTAAGCGAGGTCTTCCTTTTGGAGCGCCCGGTCAAGCGCATCAAAAGCACTCATGGCGTCGACCCTTGGTCGCGCTGCAGGCTCTCAATGAGAGCATCGACATCGAACCCATCGCTGAACCAGACTTTGCACTGACTGGTGAGATCACAGATGCCACCCAACAGCAGATCCGCGTCCATCCCGCGGGGCATGTCAGTAGCCGGAATAGCGTCAAGGAGTCTCTGCAATTCGCGCCAGAAGGCTGGGCCTCGAGGGGCGGCCGCGTGGGTCACTTCCGTAGCTTCGTCGCTGATGCGGAGCAAATACCTGCGTAGCTTCGCCTGATCTGCGCGAGCGGTAGCATCCCCACTTCGCTCCTCGCGCCAGAACTCACGGTAGTCCTGGCACAGGTGCTCCGCTCGTTCCACACTGTTGTCCGGACACTGGCCGGCGGTCATCTTCACCGCAATCCTTGTGGTCCGGCGCAGACGGGGCATGGGGCGGTAGCCCTGTGGCTGGGCAATGGCGGTTTTGATAGCCACACTGATGTCCTCAGTTGTCACGATACGGCTGAGGAGTTCCCGCTCTAGTTCGTCTGGGGTGGGAAGAGAGGCTCCGACCTGGTATCGCAGAACTCCTGGAAGCTTTCCCGTCGGTATTGGCCCCGCCTTGTGCATGCGCTCCCGAAAGAGATCGTGTACAGCTGACCAGACCGCCCCTGGGTCAACGCTGACCTGTAGCCGATCAAGGATAGGCTGGGCGTACATGTTGCCGGCAGCGAAGGCAATATGGCCTCGCGGAAGTGTGCCGGTCTCGACGTCCAGCACTGCCAAGAACCGACTGACCTGTTGGAGTTCGGCAACGGTGGGAGCCGGCGGCGGCTTCGAATGTTCGGCCCACGATTCGGGCAACGTCTTGCAGTACTGCCGCAGAGACTGGCAAAGATCCTTGACAGGCTGAGCGTATTCGTCCCCTGCCTCGAGCGGCTCGCCGCTGAGGCGCAACATCCGTAGATGCTCCCACGCTTTCTCAAGCTTCTGCACATCGGGAGCCAGGCCAGCTGTAGTAACGAGGCGACACGAGGGTGTCTCAGAGAGGGCATTCCAGCGCCCAAAGAGGTGGGCAACACCACCGGAGTCAGCCAGTTGGTTGATGGTGGTGTAGACGCCGGTGTCGCGATGCTTAGCCGAGACGATCTCGACTGCCTCCCCACGCACGACGGCCCAATCTTCGTGGTACTCACAGACGACCCGACTGCCCTCCGCCTCTGGCGGGCCACCACCGTCCTGCAGGTCGTCGAGGTACAGCCGCAGACCGTCTGCGGCAGCCATGGCTGCCTGCCAGTCGTAGCGGTCAAGCGTGTCTGCCCCCGAGTCGTCCGGCTGTGGTACGGACAGGAAGAGCTGACGTGCTGTCGCAGTCTCCGCATTTACTTCCAATGCCACCCCCATGTACGTAACGTAACTCTGCGTACAGAGAGTGCAACAGTCAAGATCCCTGTGTCGACGTGTCCGCTGTTGCTACGCCTGGCAGTCCATCGGGCGTGCGACAAGCATCGTGCCGAGGCAGCCACGCACACCGGCTGAGCACCTCTCTCAACGCGATGGGGAGCCGGGTTCGGGGATCCTGCCGCTCCTAGACTGAGGAGTTGGCTCTCCCCGCGAGTGAGTGGCGAGTGGCTGCTGATGCGCCAAAGGAGCCCGGGTACGTTTCTGCACTTCAGGGCCCGTACAGACACGGCATGGGCAGCGCCCTCCGGAGCCGTGTGCGCAGGTTCGAATCCTGCCGGGGGCACTTCGCAGGAAGTGCCCAAAGACCCCGCCATCAGCGCTTTCGCTGAGAACGGGGTCTTCGCGTATGTGCAGCCAACTGCCGTGCTGTGCAGCCGTATGACAGCCTCTGCGGCCTATTCGCGGCCCAGCCCCCGCCAGAACCTCGCAGGTCAGCCCCGGCAACGCGAAGGCCCCCGGGATTCACCCAGGGGCCTCGGATCACGCCGGCGCCGCTCTCACTCGTACTCGCGCAGCAGCTCCTCGATGCGGCGGTTGCCGACCTCCTGCCGACCGTCCAGGCACTTCGCGTACCGACCCAGGAGGACCTCCACGCTGTTGCCCGCCCGGGCGGCGACCTCAGTCGGGTCCACACCGGCGTTGAGCCACGTGGAGAGGGCCGAGTGCCTCAGGTCGTACGGACGTCGCGCCAGTGGCGAAGCGACCGCGGCCGGCGGCAGAGCGATGCACCGCGCTTCCTGCCAGGCCCGGTAGTAGGTGGACGACGACACCACTCCCCCACCCTCGCTGTAGAAGAGCCGCCCGTCCTCGGCGGTCCCGAAGGTGTCGACGTGATCCCGGAGCACGTCAACGAGCTGCGGCGGAATCGGCACCCGGCGGACCTCCTCAGCAGGCCGGTTCTTCAGCCCGCGGTCGTCGTGGCTCTCGCCGGAATCGGTCCACTGCTTGCCGACGCTGGGCCGTGACCGGTGCAGCAACGCCTCACCCCACCCAGCGGACGGGAGCGTGAGGTCCGGGAGCGCCAGGCCCACGGCTTCGGCCGGCCGGAAGCCCCCGAAGTACATGCACGCGAAGAGCCCGACCAGGCGCCTGCCACGAGCCCTCCGATAGCCGCCGACGTAGGAGACCGCGCAGAGGAGGGAACGCGCCTGCTCGGGATTTGCCACCACCCGAGGATCTACGTCATTTGCGACTTTCGGCTTCTGCCACCGAACGGCCGACAGCGGGTTCTCCTGAAATTCACCAAGATCGACGGCGTAGTGCATGGCGTTGACCAAGGTCCGCCGCTTCCGGTGAACCGTCTCCGCCGCTGCGGCAGTGCCATCTAATTTGATCTTTAGGGAATCCAGCACTGCCCGCGCCACGACGGGATCGGCTAGATCCGCAAGCGGCCGGGATGCCTTGCCGACCCAATGCAGCGCGTTGGCGATCTCGTCCGGAAGGTCTCGGATATCCGGTCCAGGCAGCACGAAAGCCCAGTTACGCAGCGCCTTCCTCAGGACGAGATCCGCTGGTCGGCCAGGGCGCTCATCCAGCAGCGCGAGGGTCACGGAGGTCAACGACTCATTGATCCCGTCACGGGTGTTCGGTGCGGCATGAGGCCACTTCATGGCGAGATACCGCAGCGCGAACGTGTACCAGCTCACGCTCGCCTTAAGCCCCGCCATGGAATCCGGAAGGCCGGATGCCGAGTCGAATTCCTCTCCGTCGCGCGTAGCCCGGAGCAGCTTCGACCGAAAGCTGTCAGCGAGCGCCTTCGTCCTCCGCGTCTCAGAAAAGGACTGCCCGGCGACCTTCCAGCGCACTTGGTACGAGGGACGTTTCCCGGGCTTGACGCGGATGGACCACACCCTCACATCTGTCGACTTCACGCGGCCGCTCCTTCCCGCGATCGGAGCCATGCCTGGAAGTCGGACCGCCACACCCTCAGCTCACCGTTCGGCAAGGTGAGCGCCTTGGGAGCCTTGCCGAGTTCACGCCACCGGTAGAAGGTGCGCCGAGAGATTCCCTTCAGCTCGGAAAGGACCTCCGCCGTGGTCATCAGCTCGTCCTTCACGACATGGCTCCTTCCAGGGCGCGTTGGTCATGCATGGCTTCGCGAGCGGTTTCTCTGTTGATGCGGATGTCTTCTGCGATGGATGCGGCGAGGGCGGATTCGCCGGGGGTGTGACCGTGGCCGGCGTAGCGCCAGTCGGCCAGGACGAGGGTGGTGCCGGGGTCGGGCAGGCCAAGGGCTTCCCGCTGTTCGGCGGCGCGGTAGTTGGCGCGGATCTGTCGCCGTTCGCTGAACGTGGAGGAGTATCGGCGGGACTTGGTGAGGAAGTGGCCCCGGAAACCGAGCATGTGCGCCCAGGCCCAGAGCTTGCGGCCCGGGTAGGCCCGGTCGAGGTCCCAGCAGGCGCGGATGAGTCGCCGGGCATGGTCGGGCACCTGGTGTCGGTCGAGTTCGGCCAGCTCACCGATCCGGCGGTCCAGGGTGCCGGTGGTCTCGGCGGCTTTGGTGGCGTACTTGGCGACGTAGGAGGCCACGGCCTGTTCGGTGATGTCGCCCGCGTCGTCGAATGCCTTGATGGGCCGGATGTCGAGCTGCTTGCCCCAGCGCAGCGTGCGGGCCGGCCGGTCGTCTGCGGCCGGAACGTTCACAGTGGCATAGGGATGGGCGACGGCGGCTTCGATGCAGCGGGTGAGGAGTTCGAGGGTGGCCCACCGCGGGGGTTCGGTTGCGGGGCCGTCGGGTCCGTCGATGCGGATGACGGCGTGGAAGTGGATTGCCCCGCGCTTCTGGAACTCCGCGACCTTGTTGAAGGACAACCGCGCCGCCTCTTTGAACTCTTTCTGGGTGAGTCCGGCGCTGGCGGCGATCTCCCTGCGGAGCCGGTTGATGAAGCGGTGCCACAGTTCGCCCGCGTGGTTGTTGAAGAGCACCGCCTCCGCGTAGTCGTAGGTGGTGGGGTCGAGCGCCGTGCCGAGGGCGGGATCGTTCTCAGCGTGGCGGGCGCCGCAGCGGCAGCGGCCGGTGTCGGGCCGGTTGTGGACCGGGCCGAAAGAGGGCGCGGTCAGGGTCATGAAGACACGGGGCCGGGTGCGGACGGTCGCGGCGATGTTCATGGTGTCGTCGCCGGTCAGTCCGGCGCGGACGAGGCGGTAGGCGTCCCCTGCGTAGAGGTAGGCGCAGGGCGCGCAACGTGAGGCGCGGCGGTTTCCGCAGGCGATCCGCAGCCGGCCACCGGGCTCGTTCGCGGTGGAGTAGGCGTGCAGGGTCTCCCCGGTGGCCTTGTCGCGGGTGAGGGACCAGCCGGTGAGGTGGATGGGCTGGGCGCAGCCGCCAGTCTTGTGGATCTGCTGCTGCCAGCGGTCGAAGTCGGGGGCCGAAGCCACCCTGAGCAGGTCGCCCAGGGTGGTCGGGTCGAGCGTGTCAGCCACGGGCCGCCTCCAGAGCCGAAGCGAGGACCGTGGACGTGAGCAGGCCGACGGGCGGAGTCCACAGTCCGCGTGCGCCGGGCCAGGGCATGGGGTCAGTGAGGGGGGTGACGTTCGTCAGGTGCCAGTGCCAGCGTCCGCGTGCGGACCACAGGGTGCAGTAGCCGTCGTCCGGGTGGCAGCCGTCCAGGAGCGCGACGGCGACGATGGCGCCCTTGGGCTGGGGGCGGCGCAGGAACGCCCGGGTCATGGGGAGGGTGCTGGCGTTGGGGTCGGTGGTCTGTCCGGCGTGGATCAGGACAGGGCCGCGGTGCTCGGTGGGCCAGGACCGGTTCTCGACCCGCTTGGTGCCGTAGGCGATGCAGCTCGCCCACGGCTGCCGAAGGGTGAGCGCCCGTACTTCTTGGAGGGTGTCGGTCATGCCGTCGCCTCCCGGTCCAAGGGGGCGCCGGTGATGGTCTCGACGAGGGCGGAGATGAGGACTTCCGCGACGGGCGGGGTGACGGCGTTGCCGTACTGGCGGACGCGGTCGCGCTTGTTGCCGTGGACGATGTAGGTGTCGGGGAAGGCCATGGCGCGGCCGATCTCGCAGGGCTCCAGCATCCGGAACCGCACATCGGCCAGGTCCACGCTGGAGGCCACTTCCGCCAGCGACCACCGGTCCCGTGTGGTGACCGTGCCGACCGGTTCCTCGACGGGGCGTGCGGTGCCGTTGCTGTAGTACGGGATCAGGAGGGTCTGGCCGGTGACCAGACCGTGGTGATTGCCGGAAGCAGTGACAGTGCTCACCGGTTCGCTGATCGAGTGAGCGGCGTTCTTCGCCCCGCCGCCGCGCAGGCTGATCTGGAAGGGCGGGATCGCCAGCCCGGTCTCATTGCGGGCGGTCTGCGTCCGCAGCGGATCGCGGACGGAAGAGGCGACCTTCCCGTCACGGCCCTCAGTGGGGACCAACAGCGGGGGTACGGCGAGGCCGTCGGTTTCGCGGGTGGTGCGGGTCGGCATCGGTCGGTCGATCGGGGAGGCGTCGTTGCGCCAGGTCCCGCCGACGGGCACCGTCATCGGGCGGGCGTACTTCGCGATCCCGACCCGGATGCGTTCCATCGTGGCGTCCGCGAGCGGTTCACTGCGGTCGGCTATGCGGGTGCCCTGGAGGGTCCAGTCGATCGCGGCGGACGCGGGGACCACGTCGGGTTCAACGATGGCGTTGCGGCACTTCACGTGCGGGCACCGGTAGTAGTACTGGCCGTACTTCCCGTACGCGCCCATGTCCGTGCCGGGCTTCTTGAAAACCTGCAAGGCGGTCACGCGGGTGTCGCAGGCCGGGCACCAGGCGGTGGGGCGTAACCACTTGTTCCAGTCCGGTGTCCGGCCCAGGGAGCGCAGCCAGTAGGCGACGAACAGGCGATTGCGGGACTGCGGGGCCCGCAGCGAGCGGACGGCTTTGACGTGCATGGAGTTCAGGGCGATGACGCGGGTCTCGTACCCTTCGGCGCGGATCTCGGTGATCCACCGGTTCCACTGGTCCCACTTGCGGCACTCGATGACGTTCTCCACCACACCCGCCAGCACCGGGCGCCCGCGCAGGTTCATGGCGCGCAGGTAGCGCGGGACTTCCTCCATGAGGGCGCGGGCGCGCTTGGTCTCGGGGTCCGGCTGCTCTTCCCAGAACAGGACGCCTTGGGTGGAGTGGTCGAAGTCGCGTCGCTTGCCCCGGGCGTTGGACCACGGCGGGCACGAGGGGGACGCCCAGAAGATGTCCGCGCGCGGGAAGCTCTCGATCTTGGCGCGGGCCACGTCGCCTTCGAAGTGGTCGACGCCGGGGAAGTTCGCCGCGTGCGAGGCGACCGCCTGCGGGTTGTGGTTGGCGGCGAAGATGAGCTGGGTTCCGGGGACCTTGGTCAGTCCCTCACTGGAGCCGCCGACCCCGGCGAACTCGTCGTAGACCGTCAGCACGGGGCACCCGCCTTCACCGAGGCCGGCCGGGTGGTGACGAGCCAGAGGGGGGCGTGGCCGGTGCCGTGGCAGGCCGGGCACACGACCGGGACGACGTGACGGGTGCCGTCGGCGTGTCGGGTGCCGGTGGTGATGGCGACGACGGGGAAGCCGTCGCAGTCGGGGCAGATCCTTGAGCCGTGGACGTGCATGATGGTGGTTCCTTCCTTGATGGCATCGGGGAGGGGCTGGGCCTTCCGGGCGGCGGAAACTTGGCGGTGGAAGCCGCCCGGAGGGCCGGTCAGCGCTGGTTCATCAGCGAGCGGATCACCACGGCGAGCACGGCCAGGGATCCGGCGGTCAGAGCGACGGCCAGGAACATCGAGGTGAGCACCGCACCGAGGACCACCACGCCGCCAGCGACGGCGAGCGGGTTGGACTTGACCAGGTCGACCATGGCGCTGCTGGTGGACGGTCGGTTCGCGGGTGCGGTTTCCTGCCGGGGCGCCGGGGTCACGGTGGGGCGG
>NZ_VBVX01000153.1 GCF_005981925.1 Streptomyces albidochromogenes | reverse complement strand
CCTGGAGGCCACCCGATGACCCCGCCCGGCTCCGCGACCCGCTCCCCGTCCCGTCCGCCGCTGCGCCCCGCCCGGCTGGGCCCGCTCGACGTGCTGCGGCTGAGCCTGTCCGGGCTGCGCGCGAAGCCCTTGCGCGCGGTCCTGTCCGCGGCGGGCATCTCCATCGGCATCGCCGCCATGGTCGCCGTGGTCGGGATCTCGACCTCCAGCCGCGCCGACCTGCGGGCCACCCTCGACACGCTGGGCACCAACCTGCTGCACGCAGAGGCGGGGGAGTCCCTGACCGGCGGGGAGGCGAAGTTCCCGGCCGGGGTGAGCGCGATGGTGCGGCGCGTACCGCCGGTCGACGAGGTGAGCGCCGTCGCCCGGATCGACGCCGAGGTGTACCGCTCCGACCTGATCCCGCGCGAGGAGACCAACGCCCTGGAGGTCTTCGCGGCCCACCCCGACCTGCTGGCCACCCTCGGCGTGCGGACCTCCAGCGGCACCTGGCTGAACCGGGCCACCGCCCAGTACCCGGCCGTCGTCCTCGGCTCCGCCACGGCCCGCAGGCTGGGCGTCGTGCGCGCCCACCCCGATGTCCAGATCGAGATCGGCGGCCACCGGTTCACGGTGATCGGGATCATCGAGCCGGCCGTCCTGGCGCCCGAGCTCAACAGCGCGGCCCTGATCGGCTTCGGCGCCGCCGAGCGGACGCTGGGGTTCGACGGCCACCCCACCGCCGTGTACGTCCGGGCCGAGGAGAACGCCGTGACCGACGTGCGCGACGTCCTCGCCCGTACGGTCAACCCCGGGCAGCCCGACGCGGTGCGGGTCGCCCGGCCGTCCGACGCGCTCGCCGCGAAGCTCGCCGCCGACGAGGCGTTCACCGGGCTGCTGCTGGGCATCGGGGCGGTCGCGCTGCTGGTCGGCGGCATCGGGGTGGCCAACACCATGGTCATCGCGGTGCTGGAGCGGCGCGGCGAGATCGGTCTGCGCCGGGCCCTGGGCGCCACCCGCGGCCAGGTCCGCAACCAGTTCTTCACCGAGTCCCTGGTGCTCTCCGGCCTCGGTGGCGCCGGGGGCGCGGCCCTCGGGCTGCTGATCACCGCCGCGTACGCCGGACACCGCGGCTGGCCGGTCGCGCTGCCCGCGAGCGCGGTGCTGGCGGGAGCGGCGGGCACTCTGGTCATCGGGGCCGTCGCCGGGCTGTACCCGGCGATGCGGGCCGCGCGCATCTCGCCGACCACCGCGCTGGCGACCGGCTGACGGCCACGGCCTGACGGCGCCGCGTCCGCCGCCAGTACCGTGGGGGCATGGTGCGATTGAGAGTGGAGTTCACGACCGAGCCCTTCGACCTCGACGAGGCGCCGGCGCACGCGCTGGCCGCCCGCGAGGTCATCCAGGTGGCCGAGCTGGACGCTGTGGACGTAGGCCCGTTCGGGAACACCGCCGAGGGGGGCGCGGACGCGGTGCTGACGGCGGTCGACGCGCTGCTGCGCAGGTCCCTGGACGCGGGGGCCACCCGGGTCTCGTTGCAGGTCAACGTGATCGGGGAGGGCGAGAAGTGACGGATCTCAGCGGGCCCGAGGACCACCCCCTCGTCACGGCGGTCAAGCCGCTGGTCGACGCCATGGGCGGCGAGATGATGGTGCCGGAGCAGGCGCGGGGCGACGACGTGGTGCTCGCCTGGGAGGGCCGGGACGTGGTCGCCGTACGGCTGCCCCAGCTGTCGGACTCCCTCGACCACATCCTGGCGGCCCTGGAGCGGCGCCACGGGATGCCGCTGGCGGAGCTCGACCGCAAGGAGAAGCAGTCGGTCGTACGGATCCTGGAGGCGCGCGGGGCCTTCTCCGTGCGGCACGGGGTCGAGACGGTGGCGAGCGCCCTGGGGGTCAGCCGCTTCACCGTCTACAACTACCTGAACAGGGAGAACGCCGCGAACGCGGCCAAGAGCGACTAGCCGGCTGTCCAGTACGTGGGCATATTTGATCGATCATTCGCAGAGGCCGCCGCCCGGACAACGGGTCGGCGGCTTTTGCGTTCGCGATATTTCAACAAAGTGTTGACGAGCTGTTCTTGAGGGCGTTAGCTATGCGCAGCCCGTCCAGCACGCCACGGAGGCTCCCGTGACTTCAGGTTCGACGCCGGGCCTCGCCCGGTTCAACACCTCGGCGGACAGCGAGGCCACGGCCACGCTCCACGAGGTGTGCGCCAGCTCGGCGTGGGGGAGCAAAGTGCTCGCCCAGCGCCCGTACGCCACCGCCGAAGCCCTCTTCCTCGCCAGTGACGCCGCCATGGCGGAACTGACCGCGGGGGACCTGGCCGAAGCGATGGCGGGCCACCCGCCGATCGGCCGGCCGAAGCCCGGTGACCCGACCTCCTCCCGCGAACAGCGGGGGATGGCCGGAGCGTCCGAGGAACTGAAAGCCGAGATGCTCGAACTGAACCTGGCCTACCAGGAGAAGTTCGGACATGTCTTTCTGATCTGCGCCACCGGTGCGACCGGTGAACAGATGCGCGACGCGATGCGGGACCGGATCGGCAACACGGCCGAGGCGGAGCGCGAGATCGTGCGCACCGAACTCGGGAAGATCAACCGAATCCGGCTGACTCGTCTCGTAGAAGAGGACTGAGGACTCATGAGTACCGCGACCACCGCTTCGGTGTCCACGCACATCCTGGACACCAGCAGCGGACGCCCCGCCGAGGGCGTCGCCGTCTCGCTCACCGCCCGCAGCGGCGGTGACGCCGAGTGGGTGGCGCTCGGCGGCTCCGCGACCGACGCGGACGGGCGCTGCAAGGACCTGCCGGCCCTGCCGGAAGGCACGACCCACGTACGTCTCGACTTCGAGACCGAGGCGTACTTCTCCAAGAAGCAAGCCGAGGCACAGCAGGACGCCCCCCGCGTAAGGGACAGCGGCGCGTTCTTCCCGGAGGTGGCGATCACGTTCGCCGTCGTGCCGGGCGAACACTTCCACGTACCGCTGCTGCTCAACCCGTTCGGCTACTCCGTATACCGAGGGAGCTAGCACCGACATGCCCACGATTCTCGGCCAGAACCAGTACGGCAAAGCAGAGAACCGCGTCGTCAAGATCACGCGGGACGGCGACACCCACCACATCAAGGACCTGAACGTCTCCGTCGCCCTCTCCGGCGACATGGACGACGTGCACTACTCCGGCTCGAACGCCAACGTCCTGCCGACGGACACCACCAAGAACACGGTGTACGCGTTCGCCAAGGAGTACGGCATCGAGTCCGCCGAGCAGTTCGGCATCCACCTCGCACGCCACTTCGTGACGTCGCAGGAGCCGATCAAGCGCGCGCGGATCCGGATCGAGGAGTACGCCTGGGACCGCATCGCGACCTCGGACAACAACTCCAAGTTCATCGGCTCCGACGAGGTCAACCACTCCTTCGTCCGCAAGGGCCAGGAGCTGCGCACCACGCAGATCACCTTCGACGGTGAGAACTGGGAGGTCCTCTCCGGCCTCAAGGACCTCACGGTCATGAACTCCACCAACTCGGAGTTCTGGGGTTACGTCAAGGACCGGTACACGACGCTCAAGGAGGCGTACGACCGCATCCTGTGCACCGACGTCGCCTCCGTCTGGCGCTACAACTGGACCAGCGACGACGACCGGATGCCCAACTGGGAGAAGTCGTACGCGCAGGCCAAGAAGCACATCCTGCAGGCCTTCGCCGAGACGTACTCCCTCTCGCTCCAGCAGACCCTGTACCAGATGGGTTCGCGCGTGATCAACAGCCGGAGCGAGATCGACGAGATCCGCTTCTCGCTGCCGAACAACCACCACTTCCTGGTCGACCTCGAGCCCTTCGGGCTGAAGAACGACAACGAGGTCTACTTCGCCGCCGACCGCCCGTACGGCCTCATCGAGGCCACCATCCTGCGGGACGGCGTCGAGCCGAAGATCCCGGTCGACATGACCAACCTCTGACGCGGGGCCGGTACGTCCCCCCCCACCCCGAACGCGCGGGGCGGGGGCGTACCGGACCGGAGGGAACATCCCATGGCACAGCCTGCAACGGGGCCGGCGAAAGCAGCAGACGGCCCGTGTTCCGTCCCACCGGCAGCACCGGTCGTCGATCCGGTCGCCGGCCAGGGCGTCCACCCGGTGGACGAGAAGCTCTCCCCCTCGCGGCTCGTCCCCGCCGCGCTCCAGCACATCGCCGCCATGTACGCGGGCGTCGTCACCCCTCCGCTCATCATCGGCCAGGCCGTCGGCCTGGACGCCGCGGGCATGACCCGGCTGATCGCCGCCAGTCTGCTCATCGCCGGTCTCGCCACCCTCCTGCAGACCCTCGGCGCCGGCGGCTTCGCCGGAAACCGGCTGCCGTTCGTCAACGCCGCCTCCTCGGCCGGCATCGCCCCGATGCTCGCCATCGCCGAGACCAGCGCCCCCGGACACCAACTCCCCGCGATCTACGGCGCGGTGATGGTCGCCGGCGTCTTCTGCCTCACCGTCGGGCCCTTCTTCGGCCGGCTGCTCCGCTTCTTCCCGCCCCTGGTCACCGGCGTCGTGATCACCCTGATCGGCGTCACGCTGATGCCCGTGCCCGTCACCTGGGCGCAGGGCGGCGACAAGACCGCCGCAGACTTCGGCGCCATGAGGTACCTGGCCCTGGCCGCCTTCACCCTCGTGGTCGTCCTGCTGATCCAGCGCTTCGGGAAAGGCTTCGTCAAGCAGGTCGCGCTGCTGCTCGGCATGGTGATCGGCACGCTCGCCGCCATCCCGTTCGGCATGGCCGACTTCAGCGCCCTGCGGTCCGCGCCGGTCGCGGCGCTGCCCGCCCCCTTCGCCTTCGGCGCCCCCGAGTTCCAGCCCGCCGCGATCCTCTCGCTGTGCATCGTGATGCTCGTGCTGATGACGGAGTCGTCGGCCGGGATGCTGGCGCTCGGCGAGATCTGCGACCGCAGGACCGACGGGCGCACCCTCACCCGCGGCCTGCGCACCGACGGCATCGCGACCCTGTTCGGTCCGGTCTTCGGCGGCTTCCCGACCAGCGCGTTCGCCCAGAACGTCGGCGTCGTCACGCTCACCCGCGTACGCAGCCGGTACGTCGTCGCCGCCGCCGGCGGAGCGCTCCTGGTCCTCGGCGCCTTCCCGGTGCTCGGCGCGGTCGTCTCCACCGTCCCGATGCCGGTGCTCGGCGGCGCGGGCATCGTCCTCTTCGGCTCGATCGCGGTCAGCGGTATCCGTACGCTCTCCGAGGCCGGACTGGACGACAGCTCCAACATCATCCTCGTGGCGGTCGCGCTCGGCGCGGGCATCATCCCGCTCGCCGCGCCCGCCTTCTACACGGACTTCCCCGCCTGGGCCCAGACCGTGCTCGGCTCCGGAATCAGTGCCGGCGCCCTGGTCGCGGTCCTGCTCAACCTGTTCTTTCACCACCTCGGCACCCGGAGCCACGCGGCTGCGGCACTCAAATCCTCCTAGGGTCCTGCCGTGCCCACATCACTGAGAGAAGGACGCACCATGGCAGCATCGGCAGCCGCGCGCACCATCATCGAGAACTGTGCCATCGCCACCGTCGACGCCAACGACACCGAGTACGCCTCGGGTTACGTCGTGGTCGCCGGCAACCGCATCGAGTCGGTCGGCGCCGGCAAGGCCCCCGAGGGCCTCGACAACGTCGTGCGCCGCATCGACGGCACGGGTCACCTGGTCACGCCCGGTCTGGTCAACACCCACCACCACTTCTACCAGTGGATCACCCGTGGTCTGGCCACCGACCACAACCTCTTCAACTGGCTCGTCGCGCTGTACCCGACCTGGGCGCGCATCGACGAGGCCATGGTGAAGGCGGCGGCGCAGGGCTCGCTGGCCATGATGGCCCGCGGCGGTGTCACCACCGCCATGGACCACCACTACGTCTTCCCCAAGGGCTCGGGCGACCTGTCCGGCGCGGTCATCGGCGCCGCCTCGGACATGGGCGTACGCTTCACCCTCGCCCGCGGCTCCATGGACCGCAGCGAGAAGGACGGCGGCCTGCCGCCGGACTTCGCCGTCGAGACCCTCGAAGGCGCGCTCGCCGCGACCGAGGAGACCGTCAAGAAGCACCACGACGCCTCCTTCGACGCGATGACCCAGGTGGCCGTCGCCCCCTGCTCGCCGTTCTCGGTCTCCACCGAACTCATGAAGCAGGGCGCCGAACTGGCCCGCCGCCTCGGGGTGCGCCTGCACACCCACGGCAGCGAGACGGTCGAGGAGGAGCAGTTCTGCAAGGAACTGTTCGGCATGGGCCCGACCGACTACTTCGAGTCGACCGGATGGCTCGGCAGCGACGTGTGGATGGCCCACTGCGTCCACATGAACGACTCCGACATCGCCGCCTTCGCCCGTACGGGCACGGGCGTCGCCCACTGCCCGTCCTCCAACGCCCGCCTCGCGGCAGGCATCGCCCGCGTCCCGGACATGCTGGCCGCCGGCGTCCCGGTCGGCCTCGGCGTCGACGGCACGGCGTCCAACGAGTCGGGCGAGCTCCACACCGAGCTGCGCAACGCGCTCCTGATCAACCGCCTCGGCGCACACCGCGAGGCGGCGCTCAACGCCCGTCAGGCGCTGCGCCTGGGAACCTACGGCGGCGCCCAGGTGCTCGGCCGCGCGGACCAGATCGGTTCGCTGGAGGCCGGCAAGCTCGCCGACCTGGTGATGTGGAAGATCGACGGCATCGGCCACTCCACCATCGCCGACCCGGTCACCGCGATCGTCTTCGGCGCGGCGGCCCCGGTCACCCTCTCGCTCGTCAACGGCAAGCCCGTCGTCGAGGACAACCGCCTGATCACGGTGGACGAGGACGCCGTGGCCCGCGACGCGCGGGCCGAGGCGCAGCGCCTCGCGCGGATCGTCGCGCAGGGCTGATCAACCCCCCTGGAAGTCCGGCTGAGGGGGACGGCCCTCAGCCGGCGGCCGCGGACCCGAGCGGGGTCCACGGCAGCTGTGCCCGGGGGTGCGCGCCCAAGTGCCCGCACCCCCGGGGACGGTGAACACGAGTCACCGGGCCACGGCCCCGCCGATCCGCACACCCCCCATGCGTCATGCACGTCTGCACCACCTGCTTCAACGCACCACTCCGCACCACCTCCATGACATCCATGCCCACCGCTGGCGTGTAACCGACCGGAGGAACCGCCGTGGCCGCCAAGCCCAGGTTTCGCAAAGCTGCATCCGCCGAATCCGACCCGTCCGTACCCCCGTCCGGACCCGACCCGAAGCACCCGGTCGACGAGAAACTGCCGCCCGGCAAGATGTTCACCAGCGGCCTCCAGCACGTGGCCGCGATGTACGCCGGCGTGGTGGCCCCTCCGATGATCGTCGGCCCCGCAGTGGGCCTCGACGCCACGGAGACGGCCTTCCTCATGGGGGCCAGCCTCTTCACCGCCGGCATAGCCACGCTGCTCCAGACCCTCGGGTTCTGGAAGATCGGCGCCAAGCTCCCCTTCGTCAACGGCGTCTCGTTCGCCGGAGTGACCCCGATGATCGCCATCGGCAAGGGCGAGGGCGACAACGCGATCCCGATCATCTTCGGAGCGATCATCGTCGCGGGGGTGCTGGGCTTCTTCGCGGCTCCGTACTTCTGCAAACTCGTCCGGTTCTTCCCGCCCGTCGTCACCGGCACCGTCATCACCCTGATCGGCGTGTCCCTGCTGCCGGTCGCCTTCAACTGGTCCCAGGGCGGCAACTCCCAGGCCGACGACTACGGTTCGATGACCAACATCGGCATGGCCGCCCTGACCTTCGTGATCGTGCTGGCGCTGCGGAAGCTGCTGCGCGGCTTCCTCCAGCAGATCGCGATCCTCCTCGGCCTCGCGGCGGGCACGCTCATCGCGATCCCGGTGGGCATCACCCACTTCGACGCCATCAAGAACGCCGACCTGGTGGGCTTCCCGACCCCCTTCCACTTCGGCGCCCCGCAGTTCGAGATCGCCGCGATCATCTCCATGTGCATCGTGATGCTGGTGTGCATGACCGAGTCGACCGCCGACATGCTCGCCCTCGGCAAGATCGTGGGCCGCCCGGCCGACGAGAAGACCATCGAGGGCGGCCTGCGCGCCGACACCCTCGGCAGCGCGATCAGCCCCCTGTTCAACGGGTTCATGTGCAGCGCCTTCGCGCAGAACATCGGCCTGGTCGCCATGACGAAGGTCCGCAGCCGGTTCGTCGTCGCCACCGGCGGCGGCATCCTGATCCTGCTCGGCCTGTGCCCGGTCCTGGCCTCCGTGATCGCCCTCGTACCGCTGCCAGTACTCGGCGGCGCCGGAATCGTCCTCTTCGGTACGGTCGCGGCCAGCGGCATCCAGACCCTCGCCACCGCCGCGCTGGAAAAGGGCGAGAACGCCCTGATCGTCGCCGCCGCGCTCGGCATCGGACTCATCCCGATCGCCGCGCCGACCTTCTACCACGCGTTCCCCGAGGACCTCCTGGTGGTGCTCGACTCCGGCATCAGCACCGGCTGCGTGGTCGCCATCGTCCTCAACCTCGCCTTCAACCACCTGGGCGGGAAGGACACCGGGGAGGAGACCCCCACCCATCCCGAGATCCCGGACCAGATCCCGGCCACCGCCCACTAGGCGGCGGTGTGCGGCGCGTACGGCACCCCCTCCGGTGCCGTACGCGCCGCACGCGTCTCACCCCTGGTGCCCGGCCGCCGGCCGCGGCCCCGGGGGCCGCGCCGTCAGCCACCCGGTGGCGAGCAGTTCGGCGGCCAGGCGGCCGGGCGGCGATTCGCGGTCCGAGGGGGGCAGGCCGGAGGCCAGGAGGCCGTCGAGGGCGGCGGCCTGGGGTTCCCCGCACTCGGCCAGCGCCAGGGTCACCGTGTTGAGCAGCACGGCCCCGCCGTACGGCAGGCGGGTGAGGGTCACGTGCGGGGCCAGGCGCAGGACGGCCGGCACCGGCGCCGGGGTCCGGGGCGGGGCGTCGGGTGTCGTCATCGGGTGCCTCGCAGCCATTGGCACATCCACACCAGACGCAGTACCGGCAGGGCGTGGTCCGCCAGTTCGCGCCCGTCGCGCAGGACCGCGAGGACCCGGTCCACGTCCAGTACGCCGAGGCCGGCCAGGGCTCGCTCGCGCTCCAGCCAGGCGTGCAGCCGCCCCCGCTCCCGGTGCAGGTGGGCGAGAGCACCCCGGCGCAGCCAGTGGCCGGCGGGCGCGCGGCACAGGTCGTGCATCCGCCGCCCGCGCAGGGCGCGTTCGAGCGGAAGGTGGTTGTGGAAGACCCC
The DNA here is from genome assembly GCF_005981925.1 of Streptomyces albidochromogenes. Classification (GTDB taxonomy): domain Bacteria; phylum Actinomycetota; class Actinomycetes; order Streptomycetales; family Streptomycetaceae; genus Streptomyces; species Streptomyces albidochromogenes. The sequence continues at coordinate 6,704 of NZ_VBVX01000153.1, read as the reverse complement.
GCGCCGGATGCGTCCCAGCTTCGCGGGGCGCAGTTCGGCCACCGCCGCGATCACCTGCGGGTCCAGCGCGGGCAGGACGGCCCCGCCCGTGCCCCGCTCCTCCAGGCCCGCGACCACCCGGCCCGTCACCGGGTCGAGGAAGTCGAGGTGCCCCTTCCACAGGGCCAGCATCCCGCGCCGGGAGGCGGCCAGCGCCTCCTCTCCCTCCTCGGTCAGCCCGGGCAGCGGGGTTGCGCCGGTCCACCCCGGAGGCCCCGGCAGCCCCGGGGGCCGGCCGTCCGCCGGCTCGCGGTCGTACGCTCCGGGCGGGAACACCGTGTTCCCGCCGAGCAGTCGGCGGGCCTCGGCGAGCCCGCGCAGGGTGGCGTTGACGTGGAACGGTTCGCAGCCCAGCAGGCGCCACCCGCGGTATCCCGTACCGGCCTCCGGCAGCCTGGCCGACACCAGGTCCTTCAGCAGCCCTCCGCTCACCACTGGCAGCCCGCAGCTCTCGCTCAGCCGGTCCATCAGCCGGCGCGGCACCTCCGTGTCGGGCAGCGGCGGCAGGGGCTCGCGTCCGCTGACCGGTTCGTGCGCGAACAGCAGCGCCGGGTCGACCGGGACACGGCGGATCTCCAGGCCCGGCACCGGCGTCGGCACGGCGGGTGCCCCGCCGCCCCGGGCGCCCCCGAAGTCCGCGTGCAGCAGGACGGGCCGGTGCCCCGCCGCCAGCGCGCTGGCGGCGACGAACGCCGAGGCGAGCCCTCCGCTGTAGGCGATGGCGTACTCGCCGTTCAGCCCGTCCAGGGCCCGCCCCACCGCCTCCGCCGGCCCCGTCCCCGGCTCGGCCGGCTCCGGCCGCTGCCGCGTGACGGTGACCCCGGCCGCGTCCACCCGTACGACGGTCCCCACCGCCAGCCGCCGCACGTCCGGCAGCAGCGTGGCGTCGGGCGAGGGAACCGTGCCGTGGACCAGGGCGAGCAACTGGCCCGTGCGGGGCGGCCGGTGGCGGCCGTCCGCGAGGAACGCGCGCAGGTCCTCGCCCCACTCGACGCGCCCGGGACCCACCCGGTAGTAGACCGGCCGGTCGCCCGGGCTGTCCCGGCTCAGCTCGAAGACGCCCGGCGCGGGCCGCCCGGTCCGTACGCCCGGCGGGTCCGTCCAGCCGGCCGGGCCGGCGCAGTCGACGCCGGTGCGCGTCGCCCGCGCGAACCCGGGCGGGGCGGGCGGCCCGGCCGGCGTTCTCCCCCCGGCTCGCGCGGTGGCTCCCGGGCCCGCCTCCGCCTCCGTCCTCGCCTCCGTCTCCGTCCTCGCGTCGGTCATCGGTCCCGCCCCGATCGATGGACCTCTACATAGGTCTCCCGTACCGGCATCGATGTACTCACCACCGCTTCCCCGCACTGCACCCACGCGTAGAAACCCGAGGGCGGCGTGACCGGGACCAGCTCCCGGCCGAGGTGGAACGAGGCCGGGATGCCCATTCGCCGCAGCCCGGCCACCAGGAACAGCGCGTCGTCCACCGGGTCCAGGAACCCCATGGTCAGACGCTGGGCGACCCGCAGCCGCGCGACGGCGGCGGCGGCGTCCCGGGGGCCCGCGACGCGTCGCCGCCGCCCGGCGCGCTCCACCCGCGGCCAGTCGCCGAGTCGGTACGAACCGTCCTCGCCCTTGACGGACTCCACGAACCGGCGCGCCCCGCGCGCCGCTTTCACCAGCAACAAGAAAGGCCCTCCCCGAACTTCCAGCCGAACCAGCCGCTGCAGCACTCCGACGCGCCCCAGCACGTGACTCCGAACGTCTCGCAAGCCGCCGCCACCGCGGTCGGCGCGGCGAACAGGTGCTGCTGCAGGCCCGGACCGGCGAGGCGTGCGGCGAGTGATGTCGTGGTCACGTTGTCCCCTTTCTCCGTGGCGGCGCGGGCATCCGGGCAGCGCGGGGACGCGCCGCCGGTGGAGCTGCCCGTGATCTTGAGCCGTGACAAAAAGTATCGTCACCTGTACTGACCGTCACCGGGCGTGCGGGAGCGGGGCCCCCGGCGCACGGTGCGCCGCTCACGCTCTTGTGGGCGGACCCGTCCGGCTGTAGGCGGCCTCGGCGGCGAGCGCGGCGGACGGGTCGCTTCACCCGGCGGGGACCTCCCGCGGGGTCGCGCCCCCGCGCGGTCGGAGCGACCCGCCGCGGCCTGTAGCGTCGGGGGCATGGAGCACTCTGTGGTGGATGTCGGTGACGTACGTCTGGCCTACCGGACCTGGGGCGACGCGTACGGGGCGCCGGTCGTGCTCCTGCACGCGCTCGGCTCGTCCTCCGCGAGCTGGGAGGAGGCCGGGCAGGCGCTCGGCGAGGAATGGCGGGTCTACGCGATCGACCTGCGCGGGCACGGTGAGAGCGACTGGCCCGACGACTACTCCCTGGAGCTCATGCGGGACGACGTCCTGGGCTTCCTCGACGAACTGGAGCTGGACCGGGTCGGAGTGGTGGGCCACGGCATGGGCGGCGTCGTCGCCCGACTGCTGGCGCAGGACAACTCGGACCGGGTGGAACGGCTCGTCCTGGAGGAGACCCCGCCGCCGTTCCCCGGCGTCACGCGGGCACTGACCGTGCGCCCCGACGAGCCGGTCGACTACGACTGGCCCGTCGCGGCGGCCATCACGGGCCAGCTCGCCGACCCCGACCCGGACTGGGCCGAGGCGCTCGGCGAGATCGTCGCCCCGACCATGATCATCACCGGGGGCCCCGACAGCTCCCTGCCGCAGGACCGGATGCCGGACATGGCCGCGCTCATCCCCGACTGCCGGCTCATCACCATCCCGGCCGGGCACTTCGTGCACGAGGAGCGCCCCCGCCCGTTCGCGCACGAGGTCACCGAGTTCATGACCAGCTGACTCCGGTATGGGCCCCACCCCGTACCGGCTGATCTCCAGGACGCCCGCGCGGGCCGGACGGTCGACGGCGCGCGGAGGCGGGCGGCGCGCGCCGCCCGGTTTCAGCGGTGGTACCAGTCCGTGCTGTCGCTGATGGCGATCGAGACGTACGTCTGGTGGATCGCCACCAGCGATGCCACCAGCCGCGGGTCCCAGTCGCCCCGCACGACCCGGTAGTCGCCCGCCAGGCCGCGGAACGACATCACGGCCCGGCCCGCGCCGTCGCGCCACACGATGCGGCGCGGCGTCGTGACCGGGTCCTGCGCCATGCCGGTGAAGGCGGCGAACAGCAGCGCCACGTTGACCGGCAGAAGCACGGTCCACCACAGCGCCCACCACATCAGGCGGCCGGCCGAGCCGCGCACCGGGGGCGTGCCGGCCTGCTCCACGGTCCAGTGGGAACGGCCGATCCGGAAGATCCGCCCGCGCCGCAGCGCGATGCGGCCGATCGGCGTCCCGTCCGCGTCCAGCACCCGGTACACGAAGCGCGGGCCGCCGAACCCGAAGCCCGTGCCGTGCTCCGTCGTCACCGAGGCGAGGACCTCGCCGCACCGCTCGTCGGCGAACAGCAGGATCTCCCGGGCGCCCGGGAGGTACGCGTTCGGGCCTCCGGCGGCCGTGTTGCGCAGCAGGTACGCCACGGGGCGCGCGCCCTGCTCCGTACCGTCGTCGGCGACCACGCCGACGGGCGCCCCCGGCCCGGGGACGAGGGAGGCGTCGCGGCCACGCCCGGTGTGGCCGCGGGGGTCGAGCATTCTGTACGTGATCGCCATCCGGGCGGCCCCCTATTTCGTGATCCGGTCCGTTCTGGGGCGTCAGCCTAATAGCGGGGTCCGCGCGCACTCTTGCCGGGCGTCGCCCACCGTGGCATACAGGTCTGGACCATTGTCCCCGGATGCCCCGGATGGAGGGTCCGACCGTGCAACGCCCCACCGTACGCACCGGTTCGATCTGTTCTGCCGTCACCCTGCTCACCCTGGCGGGGGTGGCGGTCGTCGGCTGCGCCGTCACCGGGCCGGAACGGGACACCGAGAAACCCTCCCGGCCGGGCGGAGTGACGGCCCAGGCGGGCAGCGCCACCTCGGTGCACGTGATGTGGGACCGGTCCACGGACGACAGGGCCGTCGCCGGGTACGAGGTGTACGAGAACGGTGCCCGGGTCAAGACCGTCACCGGGACCCGCCACATGGTCGACATCGACCGGCTCGCCCCCTCGACGGGGTACACCTTCACCGTCCGCGCGCGGGACGCCGCCGGCAACCTCTCCGCCGCCGGCGCGGCCGCCCCCGTCACGACCCCGGCCCGCACACCGGACGACCGGAAGCCGCCCTCGGCGCCCGCGAAGCTGCGGGGGCGGGTCGAGGGGACCGGCGCCGTGAGCCTGTCCTGGCAGCGGGCCGCCGACGACACGGCCGTCACGTCGTACGACATCTACCAGGAGGACTCCCGCGTCCACAGCGTGCGCGGCGACGCCACCACGGCCCGGGTCACCGGGCTGCGGCACGGGGCCGTCTACACCTTCACCGTCCGGGCCCGGGACGCCGCCGAGAATTCTTCCAAGGACAGCGCCGCCCTCGATCTGACCACCGCGCCCGGGCGCGGCGACGGCCCCTCCACCGCCCCCGGGGACCTGCGGGCCACGGCGCGCACGAAGGCCGGGGTGCGGGGCATCGACGTCGAGTGGACACCGCCGCGGGTCGGCGGCGGGGGAGAGGTGAAGGAGCACCAGCTCTTCCTCAACGGCGAGTTGGCGACGACGATCGTCTGGGGCGCGCAGCCGCCGGCCGGGAGGGCGACGTACCACTTCACGGTCGGCGAGCCGGCCGGCACGCGGTACAGCATCAAGCTGCGCGCGAAGCTGCCGGACGGGAAGTGGGGGGACTTCTCGGCCCAGCGGACCGTCGTGACCCGGTGAGCCGGCGCGGCGCGCTCAGCCCGCCGGCGGCTCGGACTCAGCCGAGGGCGTGAGCGCCGGCCCGCTCAGGGCCAGCAGGCGGTGGTGCTCGCTCTCCGCCACCTGTTCGCCCGAGGAGGGGAGCAGCTGGGGAATGCCGTCGACGATCGGGTAGCGGCGCCGCAGACGCGGGTTGTAGAGGGCGTTCTCCGGTTCGAGAAGCGTCAGCGGGCCCTTGTCGAGGGGGCAGGCCAGGATCTGCAGCAGCGGGTCATCGGGGGTCACGGCTCAACTCCTGGGTGGTGGGCTCTTGCTGGTGTGCGGCGAGAGTCAGCAGGACCCCCACCGCGAGGACGGCTCCGGCCAGGCGCAGGGTCAGGCGCACCGGGTCGTCGGGCAGCGACTCGCCGAAGGCGAAGGTGCCCACGACCGAGGTGTAGAGGCAGGACGTCGTCGTGCAGACCGGGACCACGAGCGAGGCGCGGCAGCGCTGCAGCGCCGTCTGGGACAGCAGCAGGCCCGTCGCTCCCGTGATCAGGAGCAGGTACGGGTAGGGCCCCGTGAGCAGGGTGAGCGCGGCGCCCGCCGGGTCGTCCAGGGTGGCCGGGGTGAGGTGCCCGGAGACGCCCTTGATGGCCAGCGAGCTGACGCCGTAGACGAAGCCGACCGCCACGCCGTAGGCGACGCCGTCGGTGGTCGGCGCGCGGTGGCGGTGCGCGATGCGGCGCTCGGTGGCGGAGTACAGGCTGAGACCGATGGCGAGGGAGAGGGCGCTGATCAGCACGACGAGGGCGAAAGGGGAGCTTCGGCCGACGCTGTCGGCGCTCTGGCGCAGCGAGCCGACCACCATGAGCAGGGCGAGGAGGACGGCGGCCAGCGCGTACCGCTCGCGGGCCGAGGTCCGTTCACCGAGGAAGCGGTTGGAGAAGAGGAGGAGCAGGACCAGCCCCGAGACGAACAGGCCCTGGGCGGCGGCCATCGGGAGCGTCCGGTAGACGACGAGCTGCGCCGCGAAGCCGCCGGCGAGGGCGAGGGAGCCGCCGATCCACAGCGGGCTGCGCAGGAGGTGGCGCAGCAGGTGCGCGGGGCGTCGGACGTTCAGCGCCGGTAACCCGGCCAGGGCGCGCTTCTGCAGGACGAATCCCCCGCTGTACAGGACGTTCGCCAGCAGCGCCGCCGCCACCCCCCACCCCATCGCGCTCAGGCCGCCGCGCGGCGGCGGGCGTGCGCCAGGAGGATCGACGCCGCGCTGGGCGCGGCGGAGCACACCAGCCGGTCCAGGGCGCGCAGCGGGCGGGGGACGCCGTGGAAGGGGGCGCCGGTGATCCGTACGACGTCGAAGCCCGACGCGGTGAGGAACTCGCGCAGCGCGCGGGCCGTGTAGAGGCGCAGGTGGCCGACCACCTCGGTGCCGGGGCGGCCGTGGATCGCGCGCAGGCTCACCTCCGAGAAGACGGGCTGGGTGCCGGCCAGGAGCAGGGCGCGGTTGTACCAGGCGGCGAGGTTGGGGGTGGAGAGCATCAGGTGGCCGCCGGGGGCCAGGACGCGTCTCAGCTCGTCCAGGGCGCTGTCGGGGTCCACCAGGTGCTCGATCACTTCGCTGAAGAGGACCGCGTCCGCCGCCCCCGTGGCGAAGGGCAGTCCGTTGTCGCCCAGTTCGCCGCGTACGACATGGGTGAGGTGCCGCGAGGCCCGGCGCAGCGCGTCCTGGGACCAGTCGACGCCGATGACGCGGTGGTCGCGCAGCAGCGGTGCGGCGGTGGCCGCCGCCGTGCCGTCGCCGCAGCCGATGTCCAGGACGGTCGCCCCCGGCCGGGGCAGGGCGGCGGCGAGGATGCGGGCCTGGCGCAGGGTGCGCGGGGTGCCGGAGGCCACCGGGACGGCCGGGTTCTCGTAGAAGTCCTGGAGGG